>JAOPVX010000406.1 GCA_025965975.1 Mycobacterium sp.
CGTCTCTGCGTACGACAGCATCGCCGACTGGCCGGACAGGCCGGACAGGCCGGACAACTGGATGTCCCTCCTCAACGCGGTCGTGGGGCTCGCGACCGGTCACACCGCGGTGGCGTTCACCAACCCGAGTAACGTGCCGCCGCAGAACATCAGGACGACCGTCAACTCCAGGGGCGCGAAGACGACGACGTATCTGATCCCCGAGCAGCACCTTCCCCTGGTGTTGCCCTTCAAATACCTCGGGGTGGACGAAGGCACGCTGAATCAGCTTGACGGGGTGCTGAAACCGATGGTGGACGCGGGATATTCACGAAACGACAATCCGCTGACCGCTCCGATTACGGTGGATCCGGTGAATGGCTATGACCCTGCAGCCGTTACCGCACCGGCCACTCAGGCCGCCTTCGGCGGCGGCACCGATCCCATTTCGCAGCTCCTGGCCGGCGCCCAGTACGTGTTGAACCATCAACAGAAATGACGCGGGACGCCAACAGCCGTGAGTAGGCGCGTGGCGGATACTGATACCCGCTCGCGGTCCAAGGTGGTCGCGTGGGCCCTGTGGGATTGCGGCGCGACGGGCGTGAATGCCGTCGTCGTCACGTTCGTCTTCTCTGTCTACCTCACTGAGCAGGTCGGTTCCGGTTTGCCCGGCCCCACCACACCCGCGAGCTGGCTGGGCCGGGCAATGACGGTCGCGGGAGTGGCCGTGGCGCTGCTCGCGCCTGCGACCGGTATCTGGGTGAACGATCCGAATCGTCGTCGCGCGGTGCTTGCAATGCTCACTGGCTTGGTCGTCGCGTTGACGTCGGCGATGTGCCTGATCCGTGCTGACTACCATTACCTGTGGCCCGGTCTGGTGCTGCTCGCATGCATCGCGGCATGCAACGACCTCGCGACGGTGCCGTACAACGCCATGTTGAAGCAACTGTCGACGGGGGAGACGTCGGGCCGGATCTCCGGGCTTGGATCGGCCGCGGGATTTGTCGGCGGTGTGCTGTTGCTGCTGATCGTGTATTTGGGCTTCATCCAGGGCGACGGCGGCACCCGCGGCCTGTTGGGCGTCGTGGCCGCCGACGGCTGGAACGTGCGGACTGCGATGCTGCTTGCCGCGGCCTGGTTCGCCTTGTTCGCTTGGCCGCTGCTGGTGTCCATGCGCACCCCGGCCGCCGTCGACCGTCAGGTCGTCGGGTTCCTCGGCGCCTACCGCGCGCTGTGGAACGAGGTGAAAGGCGAGTGGCGACGCGACCGCAACTTCGTCTACTACCTGGTGGCCAGCGCGATATTCAGGGACGGGCTGACAGGTGTGTTCGCCTTCGGCGCGGTGCTCGGCGTCAGCGTGTACGGGGTATCGCAGGCCGACGTCTTGGTGTTCGGCGTGTGTGCCAGCATCGTCGCGGCCGTCGGCGCGGCTCTCGGCGGGCTGCTCGACGACCGAGTGGGCTCCAAACCCGTCATCGTCGGCTCGCTGGGCGCGATGATCGTCGTCGGACTGGCCCTTCTCGTTCTGTCCGGTGTGCTGGCGTTCTGGATCTGCGGACTGCTCCTGTGCCTGTTCGTCGGCCCCACCCTGGCGTCCGCACGGGCGCTGATGCTGCGGATGTCCGCGGAGGGCAAGGAAGGCGTGGCGTTCGGGCTATACACCACTGCAGGGCGCGCGGCGTCGTTCCTGGCCCCCTTGATGTTCTTCACCTTCATCGACCTGTTCGGGACCGACCGGGCCGGTATGGGTGGGCTGTGCGTGGTACTGGCGGCGGGCCTACTGGCAATGATGATCACCGTGCGGGTGCCCCGCGAGGCGAACTAGTACTTGCCCCATCTATTCGGCGAAGATGGGGCTGTGCCTGCGGCATCCCGATCGCGCGTCGCCGACCTGATCGGCGATCGTCCGCTGAGCGCGCGATCTGTCCTCGCGACGGCGCTGCTTGGCGCCCCCCAACCCCACCTCGCGGTCGGAGAACTCGTCGCGATCGCCTCACTCTTCGGCATCAGCGATGGCGCCGCCCGCACGTGCCTGTGGCGGATGGTCTCCAACGGGGAACTCGTGAGCGACGACGGCACCTACGCGCTTGCGGGTGGCCTGCTCGAGCGGCGCCAACGCGTCGATGAGGCGTCCAGGATCGACGATCACGCCGCCCCGCCATGGGATGGCACGTGGGAGCTGGCAGTTGTCTCGCTTGAGCGCCGGTCGGCGGCCGACCGGTTGGCGCTGCGCAAGGCCGCAACTGCGCTGCACCTCGCCGAACTACGCGAGGGTGTCTGGATTCGCCCGGACAATCTGGACCGCGACCGCTTGCCGACACTGCGCGCGGTGCTCGACCGGCAATGCGTTCACTTCCACAACGCCGCTACCGGAATCCCCGCCGATACGGTGAGATCCCTATTCAACCTTGATGATTGGGCGGCCGACGCGCTGACGCTCACGCTCGCGATCCGCGACGAGGTCGAAGACCCCGCCTATCAGTTCGGGCTGTCCGTGGCCGTGGTCCGCCACCTTCAACTCGATCCACTCCTACCCGCCGAGCTCATCCCGAAGGAATGGCCGGGACAGGATCTGCGAAACGCCTACCGTCGCTTGAACGAAAAGTTCAAGCAGCGACTCAGCACCGCCTTCACGCGTTGATTCTGCGCGTATGGCGTTGGCTCCTCGCACCTTATCGCCCTCACGGCAGAGTCAACGCATAAGAATTGGTTTCAGCGCGTCGAGCACCGCCGGGTCCTCGATGGTCGACGGCACCGGTTCGTCGCGCCCGTCGGCGATGCCCCGCATGGTCTTGCGCAGGATCTTCCCCGACCGGGTCTTAGGCAGCGCGGGAACGACGTCGACAAGCCTGAAACAGGCTACCGCGCCGATGTTTTCGCGTACTGCCGCGATCAGTTCGTCGGCCAGCCGTTCGGCCGTCGCACCGGCCTTGAGCACGACGAACCCGCGGGGTACCTGGCCCTTGATCTCGTCGGCGACACCGATCACCGCACACTCCGCCACGGCCGGATGCCCGGCCAGCACCGCCTCGATCGATCCCGTCGACATCCGGTGTCCCGCAACGTTGATCACGTCGTCGGTGCGGCCCATGACGAACAGGTAGCCGTCCTCGTCGAAGTACCCGCCGTCGCCGGTCAGGTAATAGCCGGGGAACGCGGACAGGTAGGAGGCGACGTAGCGGTCGTCGTCGCCCCACAATGTCGGCAGGGTGCCCGGCGGCAGCGGCAGCCGCACGCAGATCGCGCCTTCTTCGTTTGCTTCGCACTCCGAGCCGTCCGGCCGCAGGATACGCACGTCGTAGCCGGGCATCGGCACCGTCGCGGAGCCGGGCTTGATCGCCACCGGTTCGACGCCCATCGGGTTGGCGGCGATCGACCAGCCCGTTTCGGTCTGCCACCAGTGGTCGACGACCGGGATGCCGAGTTTGTCCGACGCCCAGTGATACGTGCCAGGGTCAAGACGTTCGCCGGCCTGGAACAGATACCGCAGCGCCGACAGGTCGTACTTGCCGAGGTGCAGGCCCTCGGGGTCGTCCTTCTTGATCGCGCGGATCGCCGTCGGCGCGGTGAACAACGCCGTAACGCCGTGCTCGGACGCGACACGCCAGAACGCGCCCGCATCCGGGGTGCCGACGGGCTTGCCCTCGTACAACACGGTCGTCACGCCGAGCAGCAGCGGCCCGTAAACGATGTAGGAGTGGCCGACGACCCAGCCGACATCGGATGCGGCCCAATAGACTTCGCCGGGCTGCGTGTCGTAGATGTTGCGCATGCTCCACAGCAGCGCCACCGCATGCCCGCCGTTGTCGCGGATGATGCCCTTCGGCTTGCCGGTGGTGCCGGAGGTGTACAGCACGTACAGCGGGTCGGTCGCGGCGACCGCAACCGCGTCGACGGGCGCAGCATCGGCCATCAGCTCGTGCCAGTCCTTGTCGCGGCCGGCGGTCAGCTGACACGGCCGTTGCTCTCGCTGCACGATCACGCACGCCGGCGGGGCGTGCTCGGCGATGTCGAGCGCGGCGTCGAGCATCGGCTTGTAATCGACGGTCCTGGTCGGCTCGACGCCACACGAGGCGGACACGATGACGGCCGGTTGCGCGTCGTCGATGCGCGCGGCGAGTTCGTGCGCGGCGAACCCGCCGAACACCACGGAATGCACCGCGCCCAGCCGCGCGCAGGCGAGCATCGCGATGACGGCCTCGGGGATCATCGGCAGGTAGATGACGACCCGGTCGCCCTTGCCGACGCCCAACCCGCGCAGCACGCCGGCGAAGCGCGCGGTCTCGTCCAGCAGCTCGCGGTAGGTGTAGGTGCGCTGCGATCCGGTCACCGGCGAGTCATAGATCAGTGCCGGCTGCTCGGCGCGGCCGCCGTCGACGTGGCGGTCCAGCGCGTTGGCGCAGGTGTTCAGTTCGCCGTCGGGAAACCAGCGGTAGAACGGTGGGTTGGAGTCATCGAGGATGTGCTGCGGCTCGCGGGTCCACGTCACCGCCCGCGCGGCGGCGGCCCAAAAAGCGGTGGGGTTGGCGATGCTGGCGTTGAACAAGTCGCGATAGCCACCCATACCCGCACGGTAGCGCGAGAGCAGTTCTCTATAGTCCGATTCATGACCTCTGAACCGCCGCCGATCGACGGGGTGCGCCGGTCGCACGTCGAAGCCCGTGGAGTGCAGTTTCACGTGACCGAGGCTGGCCCGGCCGACGGACGTCCTGTCCTTGCCCTACACGGCTGGCCGCAACACCACTGGGCCTACCGCGACCTCCTCGCCGACCCGCCGCCAGGGATGCGCATCATCGCACCCGACCTGCCCGGCTACGGCTGGTCCGGGCCTGCTCCCCACAAGTGGGCGAAGGAGGACGTCGCCAGCGACCTGTTGGCGCTCCTCGATGCGCTCGGGCTCGACCGCGTCCTGTTGGTGGGCCACGACTGGGGCGGCTTCGTCGGTTATCGGATGGTCCTTCGGGCGCCGGAGAGGTTCGACGGCTTCCTCGCGATGAACATGGCGCATCCGTGGATCACCAGGCGAAGCGTGCTGCCCCGGCTTTGGCGCTTCGGCTACCAGATACCGGTTGCGACGTTCGGGGTATGGGTGCACCAGCGCACGAAATTCGTGGAAAAGGTGATCTTCGGCATCGGGTCCAAGCTGGATCCCGAGACAGTACGCGTGTTCGCTGACCGATTCCGCGACCCGGTTTGTGCGCGGACGGCCCGGGACACCTATCGCACGTTCGTGACGCGGGAAATACCGCAGAGTGCAAAGAATCCCGAGACGCGACGAGCCACGGTGCCGATTCGCGCGCTGTTCGGGCTGGGCGACAAAGCCGTCCATCCGTCTTGGGTGGCACCCGAGACGGCCAACGCCGACGACTACACGTTAGAAACGGTGGACGCCAGCCACTTCGTCATCGACGAGCGACCGGATCTGGTGCGGGCGAAGCTGATTGCGCTCGCCGCCGAGACGGCCTAGCTGCGCCGCCGCTCGGCCTAGTTGCGCCGCCGCTCGGCCTAGTTGCGCCGCCGTTCGGCGCCGCGGCGGGGTCGATGCCTCTGCGGATCTCGCCGGGGCTGTGGACGACGCGGGTGAGATCGCGCTGCGCCGATGAATGCAGCTGCCAGGGCACGCTGGTCACCATCACGCTCGGTTCGAAAAGCAATCGGCCCTTCAGACGCAACGAACTCTGGTTGTGCAGCAGGTTCTCCCACCAGTGGCCAACGACGTATTCGGGGATGTAGACGTTCACCACGTCGCGCGGACCGCTGCGCCGCAGTTGCTTGATGTAATCGACGACGGGCCGGGTGATCTCACGATAAGGCGACTCGACGACCTTGAGCGGAATGGTGATGTTGAGCTCCTCCCATTCACGCATCAGAGCTCTGGTCTCCGCGTCGTCGACGTTCACGGTAAGGGCGGTCAGCGTATCGGGCTTCGTTGCCTTGGCGAACAGCAGGGCGCGTTGAGTTGCCTTGTGCCAGCTCGAGATGAGCACGACGGCGTGGATCCTGCTCGGCATTGTCGGCTCGTCTTCGTCGGACGTGCACAGCTCTTCCCGTACGGCCGCGTAATGCCGGTGGATCGCCTGCATGAGGACACACAGCACCGGTATCGCGATGACGACCAGATACGCGCCGTGGGTGAACTTGGTGACCATGACGACCACCAACACAACGCCGGTGAAACATGCGCCGAACGCATTGATGGCCCGCGCACGTTTTATCCGGAACCGCTCGGCGGGTGTGACTGCATCTGCCAACTTCCGGTTCCAATGCCACACCATGCCCGTTTGGCACAGGGTGAACGATGTGAACACGCCAAGGATGTAGAGCTGGATCAGCCGCGTCGTCGACCCGTCGAACGCGTAGATCAGCCCGCAGGCGATCACCGCGAGCAGGATGATGCCGTTCGAGTACGCCAGCCGGTCACCGCGAGTGTGGAGCTGCCTGGGCAGGTAGCGGTCCTGAGCAAGGATCGAGCTGAGCAACGGGAACCCATTGTAGGCGGTATTCGCCGCCAGGATGAGGATCAGTGCCGTTGCGGCCTGCATGTAGAAGAACATGATGCTGTTGTTGCCGAACACAGCTGCGGCGATCTGGGCGATCACGGTCCGCTGCGGATCGGTTGCGCAGTTGCCAGCGAATCCGATCAGGTCGCAAGTGTTTTCGACAACCCGGGTGTGCGATATCAATGCCAGCGCGGTAACCCCGACAAACATCGTGATCGCGAGAACACCCATCGACGTCATCGTCCGGGCGGCGTTGAGTGCCTTGGGTTTCCGGAATGCCGGCACTCCGTTGGAGATGGCCTCCACCCCGGTGAGTGCGGTGCAGCCGGAAGAGAAGGCGCGCAGTGCCAGTAACGAAATCGCCAGGGCATTCAGCCCGATATGTTCGGCGTGGACGCCGTAGTTCGCGCTTTCGGCCTGCGGCGCGTCACCCATCAGGGTGCGAAGCACACCGATCGCGATCATCAGCATCACACCGGCGATGAAGGCATAGGTTGGGACGGCGAATGTGCGCCCCGATTCGCGAACGCCGCGCAGATTCATGGCCGTCAACACCAAGATGAAGCCGATGTTGACCGCGACACGATGCGGGTTCAGCTCCGGCACCGCCGAGATGATGTTGTCCACCCCGGCGGCCACCGAGACCGCGACAGTCATGACGTAATCGACGAGCAGCGCCGCGGCCACCACCAGGCCCGCACGCGGGCCGAGGTTGGTAGAGACCACCTCATAAGAGCCGCCCCCGCTGGGGTAGGCCTGCACCACCTGTCGATACGACAGCACCACCACCGCGAGGAGCAGCACCACCGCCGCGGCGATCAACGGCGTCAGATACAGGTATGCGAGCCCGCCGAGCGTCAGGATCAACAGAATTTCCTGCGTGGCGTAGGCGACCGACGACAACGGATCGCTTGCGAAAATCGGCAATGCGATGCGTTTCGGCAGCAACGTATGGCCGAGTCGATCGCTCCGGAACGGCCGGCCAACGACCAATCGTTTGAGCAGGGATGTCGGTGTCGGCACGATCAGCGAGCCTAATTTCGATCGTCGGCGGTTGGCGGCTCCAAGGGTGTAGAGATTCCGTAAAGATCCAGCTAGTGCCCTAGCGAAGCCGTAATGACGGTTCCACCGACCAAACCCATGCCGCTACTCTGCGCCGCTATGCGTGATGTGGGCGGCGGCGATGGATCGGACCTGCGGGCGTTGGTCAGCCACCGCTACGTGACCGAGGTGCTCGACGCGCTTTCCAATGGGCCGATGACCCGTGCGGACATCCGCTCGTCAATCAACGGCGGCCGGCGGGAAGTGGGCGCGGCCGTGCGGCTGGTCGCCGCCCGTGGACCGGTGACACGCAACGACACCGGAAGCTGGGACACCGACGCGTCCGTTGATGCGACCTACCGCCACACCGATCTGGGCCGCGCCGTCTTCGAGTCACTGTCTCGCTTTTCGTTCTGGACAACGGTTTTCGAGCGAACCGCCGCGGAGATGGGTCACTCCTGAAAGCGATAGCCCATCCCGGCTTCGGTCAGTAGGTGCACCGGGCGCGACGGGTCGTCTTCGAGCTTGCGCCGCAATTGCGCCAGATACACCCGCAGATAATGCGTTTCCTTGGCGTAGGCCGGGCCCCACACTTCCTTGAGCAGCTCCTCGCGGCCGACGAGTTTCCCGCGGTTGCGCACCAGCATCTCGAGCATGCCCCATTCGGTTGGCGTCAGGTGGACCTCCGAGCCGTTCTTGGTCACCTTCTTCGCGGCCAGATCGACGGTGAAGGACGATGTTTCGATGACGGGTTCGTCCGTGTCCGACGCGGCGGCGTCCCGGCGCACCGCGGCCCGCAGCCGGGCCAGGAACTCGTCCATCCCAAACGGTTTGGTGACGTAATCGTCGGCGCCGGCATCGAGCGCTTCGACCTTGTCCGACGAGTCGGTGCGCGCCGAAAGCACGATCACCGGCGCGGTCAGCCAACCACGCAGCCCACCGAGCACCTCGATCCCGGACATGTCGGGCAATCCCAGGTCCAGCACGATGACGTCGGGACGGTGATCGGCCGCCGTTCTGAGGGCCTCACCGCCGCTGGCGGCGGTAAATACCTCGTAGCCGCGCACCGACAGGTTGATCCGCAACGCCCGCAGGATCTGAGGTTCGTCGTCGATGACCAGCACCCTGGTCTTCTGCGGGGTCATGCTGAGCTGCCCTTCGGCGGTGCGGCGAGGTCGATTTCGGCGGTGAGCCCGCCGCCAGGGGTGTCGGTGACGGAAATGGTGCCGCCCATCGCCTCGACGAAGCCGCGGGCGACCGAAAGGCCCAGGCCAACGCCGATGCTGGTGTCGTGGTCGCCGAGCCGCTGGAACGGAGCGAACAGCTGCTCCTCGGTGCCTCGAGGTATGCCGGGCCCCTCGTCGATGACGGCGATCAGCACACGGTTGCCGACCTGACCCGCGGTGACCCGCACCGGGCTGTCCGGTGCGTAGCGCAGCGCGTTGTCGATGAGATTGGCCAGTACGCGTTCGAGCAGACCGCTGTCAGCCATCACCACGGCGTCGTCCACCTCAACCTTGACGCGGTCAAGCCCCTGCCGACGAAATCCGGTGACACCCTTGCTGATTCCGAGCAGAGCGCGCTGCACGGTCTCCTCGAGGTACACCAGCCGCAGCTCAGGGCGCAGCACACCGGCGGCAAGCCGCGACGAGTCGAGCAGGTTGCCGACGAGCGCGGTGAGCACATCGATTGACTCTTCGATGGTGGCGAGAAGCTCGGCGGTGTCTTCCGCGGAGAAGTCAACGTCGCTGCTGCGCAAGCTGGATACCGCGGCCTTGGCGGCGGCCAGCGGTGTGCGCAGGTCATGGCTGACCGCCGACAGCAGCGAGCGCCGCAGTTCGTCGGCCTGCGCGATGGCCTCGGCCTTGCCGGCCTCTTCGGTCAGTTCGCGCTGCTTGACCAGACCCGCGGCCTGCTTTGCTACTGCACCGAGCACCCGGCGGTCGCGGGCGGCCAGTTTGCGCCCTGCCATCAGCAACCAGAACTCGTCGTCGCCGACTTCGATCGCGGTGTCGGCGTTGTCGACGGCGAGGCAGGGGTGTTCTCCAACGCAGGCGATGATCTCGCCTTCCGAGTTGCCGTCCACTTCGCGCAGCAGACTCACGGCGCGCTGTGCATAGGTTTCGCGCACCCGCTCCAGCAGCGTGTCAAGGTCGGCGCCGCGCAGCACCGACCCGGCGAACAACGCGAGCAGTTCGGCCTCCTGCGAGGCGTGCCTGGCTTCTCGGGCGCGGCTGGCCGCCCCGTCGACCAGCGCGGCGACCGCCACCGCCACGAGCAACAGCACCACGACGGTCACCGCACTGTCGGGTTCGGCGATCGTGAACGTGTACCGCGGGGCGACGAGGAAATAGTTCAGCAACAGGCCCGATAGCAGCGCCGACAGTGCGGCGGGGGCGACGCCGCCTAGCAGCGCGACGACCAGCACGCCGATGAAGAAGATCGCGCTCTCGCCGCCAATCCCGAGGTACGGGTCGAGCACAAGGACGATCACCGCGCAGATCGCCGACGGCACCACAAAGGCGGCAAGCCAGGACGCTGCGTGTCGCTGTCGGGGCGTGATCGACGCCCGGCTGAAGCCACGGCGCGCCTGTTCGTGGGTCACCATGTGCACGTCGATCTTCCCCGAGTGCTGCACCACCGAGGCACCGATGCCTTCGTCGAAGATACGGGCCCACCGCGACCGCCGCGACGTGCCGATCACCAGCTGGGTGGCGTTCATCTCGCGGGCGAAATCCAGTAGCGCGGTTGGCACGTCGTCACCGACCACGGTGTGCAGGGTGGCGCCGAGGCTGATGGCCAACTCCCTCGTCTTGCCCATCTGCGGCGCGGAGACGCCAGAGAGTCCGTCACCGCGAACGACATGCACGACCATCAGCTCGGCGCTGGACTTCGACGCGATGCGAGATGCCCGGCGCACCAGGGTTTCCGACTCGGGCCCACCCGTGACGGCGACGACCACGCGTTCGCGCGCCTCCCAGGTGTCAGTGATCTTGTTCTCTTCGCGATACTTCTCGAGGGCCGCGTCGACCTGATCGGCGAGCCAGAGCAGCGCCAATTCGCGCAGCGCCGTGAGGTTTCCACGCCGAAAGTAGTTGGACAGCGCCGCGTCGATGCGCTCTGGCGCGTAAACATTGCCGTGGGCGAGCCTGCGCTGCAACGCTTCCGGGGTGATGTCAACCAGCTCAATCTGGTCGGCCGCACGCACGACCTCGTCGGGCACCTTTTCTTGTTGTTCGATGCCGGTGATTTGGGCGACGACGTCGTTGAGGCTCTCCAGATGCTGGACGTTGACCGTCGAGATCACAGTGATCCCGGCGTCGAGCAGTTCTTCGACGTCCTGCCAGCGTTTCGGGTTCGTGCTGCCGGGGGTGTTGGTGTGGGCCAGCTCGTCGACCAACGCCACATGTGGCTGTCGGCGCAGAACCGCGTCCACATCGAGTTCGGGAAACTTGCTGCCGCGGTACTCGATGTAGCGCGGCGGGATGATGTCGATGCCGGCCATCAGGTCGGCGGTCTTCTTGCGGCCGTGCGTCTCGACGACCGCGGCAACCACGTCGGTGCCCCGCTCCAGCCGGCGGTGCGCCTCGCCGAGCATGGCGAAGGTCTTGCCAACGCCGGGAGCTGCGCCGAGATAGATGCGCAGCTCCCCGCGTTTCTTCTTGTAGTCGGCCCGATGAGCGTGGGGTTCGGCCTCGCTTGGCGCGCTTGCCGCCAGCGGCTGGCCGGAGCTTGGCGAGGCCGGCGCAGCGCCGTCATCGGTGTCCGATGATGCTGCCGCAAGCGGCAGATCGCTGCTGGTCACATGCTCATCATCCACCGGATGGATCAGCTCTTCAGCCGGTACTTCTGATCCAGCGCGATGTTGAGCTGCAACACGTTGACCTTGGCCTCGCCAATGAAGCCGAGCACGCGGCCGTCCTGGTTGGCGAGGACGAGTTGACGTACCTGATCGGCGCTCACGCCGCGGGCCTTGGCCACCCGGTTCACCTGCAGATCGGCGTACGCCGGCGAGATGTGTGGATCAAGGCCGCTGCCGCTGGCTGTGACGGCGTCCGTCGGCACCGCGGGGTCCGCCGAGGCCGCACCGCGAATCGGCACGATCTGACCGATCGAGTAGTCGTCACCGAACTTGGCGCATTCGACACGCACGCCCTCATAGGTATCGAGGAACGGCCGCGGGGTGGTACCGCACGGTTCGTTGACGCTGACCACCTTGGTCGGGTGCACGACGTTGCCGAGCGCGTCCCTTGGGCCGACCACGGACAGCACGGCACCGACGCCTTCACCCGTGCAGAACGGGCGTGACCCGTCGACACCTTCCTGCTGCCCGACGGCAAGGCTGCGACCGCAGACCAGGGTGAGCAGGCTGGCCTTGTAGCCGTTGGCGTCTTTCGGCTGCGACGGATCGGCCGGAGTGTCGACGATGCTCTCCGGTCCCAAGTTGCTCGCGCTGGTCGAGAGCGGGTCATACCCGTTGCCCGCCGCAGATGGCCTGCTCTGGAAGTACTGTGGCAACGCGTTGCCGTCCTTATCGGTGAACAGCTGACCGATCAGCCTGCTGCCAACGGGTTTCCCGCCGACCTCGATGATCGAGCCGTTGGCGTTGTCACTCAGGCCAGGGACCTGCGCCACCAGCCAGATGAACAGCGGGTAGGCCAAGCCGGTGATGACGGTGAGCACCAGTAGCGCACGGAACGCGGCCCAGTGCTGGCGGACGAAGTTTGAGAGTTTCATTTCTCACATTCCCGGTAAGAATTGGATGACAAGGTCGATCAGCTTGATGCCGATGAACGGCGCGATGATGCCGCCAAGGCCGTAGACGTAGAGGTTGCGGCTCAACAGCTTTGACGCACTGCTCGGGGTGTAGCGAACACCACGCAGGGCCAGCGGGATCAGCATCACGATGATGATCGCGTTGAAGATGACCGCCGAAAGGATCGCCGACTGCGGGCTGTGCAGCCGCATGATGTTCAGCAGATCCAGGCCGGGGAACATCGCAACGAACATCGCAGGGATGATCGCGAAATACTTTGCGATGTCGTTGGCGATCGAGAACGTTGTGAGCGCGCCACGGGTGATCAGGAGCTGCTTGCCGATCTCGACGATCTCGATGAGCTTCGTCGGGTCGGAGTCGAGGTCGACCATGTTGCCGGCCTCTTTGGCTGCCGAGGTACCCGTGTTCATCGCGACACCGACGTCGGCCTGCGCGAGTGCGGGCGCGTCGTTGGTGCCGTCGCCGGTCATCGCGACGAGCTTGCCGCCCTCCTGCTCCTTCTTGATCAGCGCCATCTTGTCTTCGGGCGTGGCCTCGGCGAGGAAGTCGTCGACGCCGGCTTCGTCGGCAATGGCCTTGGCGGTCATTGGATTGTCGCCGGTGATCATCACCGTCCGGATGCCCATCTTGCGCATCTCGTCGAACCGGTCACGCATGCCCTGCTTGACGACGTCCTTGAGGTGGATCACGCCGAGAACTCTCGCCTTGCCGCCTGCTTCCGTCTGGCCGACCTCTCCGACCACGAGCGGGGTGCCGCCTGCGGCGGAGATGCCGTCGACGATCCCGCCGAGTTCGACGGGGACCTCGCCGCCCTGGGTCCTGACCCAATCCGCGACCGAGTTGGCTGCCCCCTTGCGGAGCATATGCCCGTCGAGGTTGACACCCGACATCCTTGTCGTGGCGGTGAATTCGACCCAGTGCGCATGGGCGAGCTCACCCGGCGTGCGGGCTCGCAGGCCGTATTGCTGCTTGGCGAATACGACGATAGAGCGCCCCTCGGGCGTCTCGTCGGCGAGGCTGGACAACTGCGCGGCATCGGCCAGCGCATCGGTGGTGACACCCGAGAGCGGGACGAAGTCGGATGCCTGCCGGTTGCCCAGCGTGATGGTGCCGGTCTTGTCGAGCAGCAGCGTGTTGACGTCGCCGGCGGCCTCCACCGCACGACCCGACATGGCCAGCACATTGCGCTGCACCAGCCGGTCCATGCCGGCGATGCCGATGGCCGACAGCAGCGCGCCGATCGTCGTCGGGATCAGGCAGACCAGCAGCGCGACCATCACGATGCCGGTGACGCCGTTTGACGTTATCGCCAGGGTGTCCGGGACGCCGGGGTTGTTCATCTTGGAATAGATCGCCAGTGGCTGCAGGGTGGCCACTGCGAACACAAAGATGATCGTCAATGCTGCCAGCAGGATGTTCAGCGCGATCTCGTTCGGCGTCTTCTGCCGGTTGGCGCCCTCGACCAGCGCGATCATCCGGTCGATGAAGCTTTCGCCCGGTTTCTGCGTGATCTTGACGACGATGCGGTCCGACAGCACGGTCGTTCCACCGGTGACCGCCGACCGGTCGCCGCCGGACTCGCGGATCACCGGCGCGGATTCGCCCGTGATGGCGGATTCGTCGACCGAGGCGATGCCTTCCACGACATCGCCGTCGCCAGGGATAGCTTGTCCCGCCTCGACGACGACGATGTCGCCCTGCTGAAGAAGCGGCGCCGCGACTTCTTCTTCGCGGCCCGCAACACCTGGTTCCCAGCCGGCAAGACGACGCGCCATGGTGGCGGTCTTCGCCCTGCGCAGTGATTCGGCCTGCGCCTTGCCACGACCCTCGGCGACCGCTTCGGCCAGGTTGGCGAAAACGACTGTCAGCCACAGCCATACGACGGTCAGCCACGCGAACCACGACGGGTCGATGATCGCCAGTATCGTGCTCCAGACGGCGCCGATCTCGACGATGAACATGACGGGATTGCGCCACAACGTGCGCGGGTCGAGCTTGCGCAGCGCGCCCGGTGTCGACTTCAACAGCATCTGCGGGTCGAGCAGGCCACCCTGCACGCGGCCCTTTGGCACGCTGGCGTGCTCCTGCGGAGTGGCAGCGGAATCGATTGTGCTGGTTGCCATTTAGTGAATTCCTTCAGCGATGGGGCCGAGCGCGAGCATCGGGAGGAAGGTCAGCGCCACCAAGATCAGGGTGACACCGGCGACCATTCCGACGAACTGCGGTCGATGGGTGGGCAGCGTGCCGAGCGACGCCGGAGTGGTGCCCTGCTTGGCCAGTGAGCCGGCAAGCGCGAGCGCAAGGACCATCGGCAGGAACCTGCCGAACGCCATCGTCAGCCCGAGTGCGGTGTTAAACCAAACGGTGTTGACGCTGATTCCGGCGAACGCCGATCCGTTGTTGTTCGCCGCCGAGGTGAACGCATACAACACCTCCGACAGCCCGTGCGGACCCGTGTTGAGCATTCCCGCCCGTTCCCCAGGTAAGGCCATGGCGACCGCGGTCCCGATCAAGGCGATCACCGGCGTGGTCAGGAAATAGGCTGAGGCCAACTTGATCTCGCGTGGGTTGATCTTCTTGCCGAGATATTCCGGCGTGCGCCCGACCATGAGCCCGGCGATGAAGACCGTGAGCACGACGAAGATGAGCACCCCGTAGAGCCCGGCGCCGACGCCGCCGAAGATGACCTCGCCGAGCGCGATGTTGGTGAGCGGCACCAGCCCGCCGAGCGGCGTGAAGCTGTCGTGCATGGCGTTGACCGCGCCGCACGACGCATCGGTGGTGACGGTGGCGAAGAGCGTCGAGGCGGCGATGCCGAAGCGCTGCTCCTTGCCTTCCAGGTTGTGGCCGTGCGCTTCGGCCCAATAGCAGACGGTGACGCCGGCGAAGAACAGCACCGACATGGCCGCGAAGATGGCCCAACCCTGTCGCTGATCGCGCGCCATGCGGCCGTAGGTGAAGGTCAGCCCCGCCGGAATGGCGAAGATGAGCAGCATCTCGATCAAGTTGGTGAGCGGCGTCGGGTTCTCGAACGGATGGGCGCTGTTGGCGTTGAAGAAGCCGCCGCCGTTGGTGCCGAGCTCCTTGATTGCCTCCTGCGACGCGACGGGGCCCATCGCCAGGATCTGCTTGACGCCCTCGAGCGTCGTGACCTCGCGATAGTCGGCGAAGTTCTGCAAAACACCTTGGGACACCAGGACCAACGCCAACACGATCGACAGCGGCAACAGCACGTAGACGATCGCGCGCGTGAGATCGACCCAGAAGTTGCCGAGCGTCTTCGCACCGTCGGGGCCGGGGCGACGCGTCAGCCCGCGCGCCACGGCGAGCGCCACGCCCATGCCGGCGGCGGCGGACGTGAAGTTGTGCCACGCCAACGCCGCCATCTGCGTCAGGTAGCTCATGGTCGACTCGCCGGCGTAGGACTGCCAGTTGGTATTGGTGGTGAAGCTGGCGGCGGTGTTGAACGCCAGCGCCGGCTCGACCGGGCCGAGCTTCTGCGGGTTGAGCGGCAAGACGTGCTGCAGCCGCTGCAGGACGTAGGTGACGATGACGCCGAACGCGCTGAAGACAAGAAGCGCCACCGCGTACTCGATCCAGGTCTGCTCGCGCCGCGCGTCGACGCCGCTCAGCCGATAGACGCCGCGCTCGACGGCGCCGAGCACGCGCGGCAGCGGCTGGCGGTGCCCCTCGAAGACGCGAAACATGTACGCGCCCAGCGGCGGCGTCACCGCGACGACGAGCGCGAAAAAGACCAGGATTTGCAGCCAACCGTTGGCGGTCATCGCAGCCTCAGAAGCGCTCGGGGAAGACGAGCGCGTAGACGAGATACGCCGCCAGCAGCAGCGACACGCCGGCGCCCAAGAGGTAATCGACGCTCATGATGAAGCTCCCCTCACAGGCGGTCGCACGCCGTCGTGTAGATGATGGCCAGGGCGAAGAATCCCGCGGTCGCGATGATGAAGATGATGTCGGGCATGACGCGGCTTGTTACGCATGAACCGTGCCTGTGACGCGCGCGCTGGATTGCGCGGTGATCGCCGGGGGCCTGTTGCAACTTGCAGGAAAGCGCGATGGGCCCGCCTGCGGAGTGCAATCAATCCGTGACGCCACCATCGACAGGACAGGGCTGGCAGTTGGGCTCGGCGCTTGGCCCGGTCCTCGGGCAGCAGTAGGCGACGCCACAACCTTCCGGATAGATGCAGGCGAGGTTGGTCGGACACTCGTCGGTGAACAACATTGGATTGCAGCGCTCCCCCTCGCCGGGATGGCAGCCGGCGATGAGCGCCGCGAAGAACAATGTTGCGAGCATGGGTGCGAGCAGTCGTTTCATACGTGCTCCTTTACAGGCGAAACAGCAGCGCGAAGATGAGCTTGGTTTCGGACTTCACGAGGTCGGGCGTCCAGCCCGTCGGGATACACGTGCTGATGGTGCCGTCGGGGTTGTAGAGGCCGCCGCACTTGAATCCGTCGGGACCGGTGACACCGCCACGGCCCGCGTAATAGGGAACGCTCGCGTTGTGGTAGGAGGCTTCGAGCCGGAAGGTCAGGTTCTCCGACGGGTACCAGCTCACGTTCGTCGAAAAATCGTAGCCGTCGAACTTCGTGCCGCTGTTGGTGTCGAACGCCGAGGCCGCGACGCCCGTCGGCACCAACACGAGATAGCGGCCGGGATTGTGGATGAAGCCGCCGCCGGCCATCCAGCTCAGCTGGTTCTTGTGAAACCAGAGCATGTTGTAGGCCATGCCGCTGACGAAATCCTGCTCGCACGGTGTGGCGTTGGTGCAGTTGCCCTCGGTGCCGTTGCCGCGGAAGGCGGCGACGCCGTCGCCCTCTTCGAAGCCGAGATCGAACGTGGCCGAGAGCGCGCCGCGCGACAGGCCGCGCGCGTTGGGATGGTTGTAGTAGCGGACGAGGACGCTGTTGTCGGAATGGAAGCGGACGCGGCCGGGATGGTCGATGGTGTCGGTGCCGACGTAGCCGTTGAAGACGAGGTTGAGCCACTCCTCGGGCGCGTAGCGGATCTGGTAGCCGACGCCGGGGAGCTCGTTGAACTTGCCGTAGGTCTGCCAGCCGTTGATGAGCCAGATCTCGACCTTCAGGCGATCGCTGGGAAAAATCTGCAGGCGGGCGCCGTTGAAGAACCACGGCGTGTTGTCGGAGGTGAACGACGCCTGATAACCCCAGTTCTCGTATTGTGTGTACGAGAAGAGGCCGACGTAGGAGAAGAAGAGGCCGACGTCGAGGTTGATGCCCTCGAGCTTGTTGAAGTGATAGCCGGCGTAGGCTTCGCTCAAATAGCGATACACCGTCAGTAGGTCGAATTGGCCGCGGTTGACGGTGAGATCGTTGCGTGGCACCGCGGTCGAGCGCGTGCCGTATTGAAAGAAGATGCGGCCGCGCACGTTGCCGATGTGCGCGTCGCCACCGGCGCCGAGAAAGGCGAGGACCAGCTCGTTGTGCCGCGCCGTCGCTGTCGAGCCGACGAGCGTGTCGTCGATCGGCCGGTTGAACGACCAGGTGTAGTTGCTATCGATGTCGAGCTGCGGCGTGAAGTACTTGGTGTCGAGCACCTTGGTCGTCATGCGCGAGGCGCCGTTCATCCAGGTGAAGTCGCCCCAGGCGAACGGCTCGGTCGACGACGTTTCGGCGGGGGGCGACGACGCGGGCGCAGCGGCGGCGGGCGGCGGCACCGACAGCCTTAGCTGTAAATTGCGCAGCTGCGCGGCGAGCGCCTGATTCGCCGACTCGACGCCGCGCAGGCGATCCTCGACGGTGGACGCGGTGGTGGATGCGGCGCCGGACGGGGGCGCTGGATCGGCGGCGCTCGCGACCGCGCCGCACAACAGCACGGCGAGGCCGGTCAGCCCCTTGGGGCATCGCGTGCATCTCGACATTCGGAAACCTCCTCGAAATGCCGGACCCGTAAGCACGGCGCGTGCCCACAGCAACTGCCGCGAGCGGCGCGCACGATCCATTTCGAGCAGGAGCTGCGAAACTGCAGAATGCAGGAATCAGCGCACGGCGTTGCACGACAGCGCGGAGCGCAACAACCCGTCAATTTCGTGGGCCGGCAGATCGCCAACCATCTCGGCGACGGTCTCACCGTTGCGCACGAACAGCACCGTCGGCGACGTGCCGCTCACCCAGCCGCCGAACAGATAGCCGCCCTCGTCCGAGTGTTTGACGACGAGCCGCAGCTGGCCGCGGTGACGCGCCGCCAGATCGAACAGCTTGGCGTCGAGCGCCGTGCAGCGCGCGTTCGACGGACGGTAGTAGAGCAGGTGCAAGAGCGCGAGCTCCGCCGGATCATCGTCGAGGAACAGCGTGGAGCCGACGTAGCGCGAGAGGTGGACGCGCGGGTTGACGCAACAACGACATGGAGTGACGCGAGCCAATTGGTGCTCGGCTTCGGCGCGCGCCTCCAGCGGTGTCGCATCCAGCGCGAGGCTGGCGAGCGAGTGCGAGTGCATCGAGATCTCACAGAGGCACATCGGCCTCGCCGCTCCGTGATTTCACCGCGCATGCCAACCACGAACGGGCTGATCGCGCCGGTCGTCGGCGTGCCCGGACGGTCGCGCGCCCGCATTGTCCACGACGGCGTCCTGCACGTTGCAATCCCAACCGTCACGCCGGGGATTGACAGCGATCGCTGCAGCGACGACATCCTGTCGACTCACCACGGGGGAACACTGCTTGCAGCAGTCTCGAGGAATGCTCGTCGCCGTCGTCGCCGGTGCTTGCGGGATCGCCATGCTGCCCGCCCAATCCGCTGCGCAGGAGGACCCGGCCGCCACCGACCATCAGCGCATCCTGGAGCTGGAAAGACAGCTGCGGAATGTCGAGAAGGCGCTCGTCGAGAAATCGCAGCCGCCATCCAAGCCGAAGCCCAAGCGTCTCGACGAAGCCGAGCCGCCGTTCGGCGAGTTCGACTTCACCTGGCTCAACGGCAACAACTATCAGCCGCCCTCGCTGCTCGTCTCCGGGCCGCTCACCTGGACGATCTACGTCGACGCCTATTACGCCTACCAATTCGCGGGGCCGGTCGACCATACGATCTTTCCCACCACCACCGCGGCACGTCACAACGAGATCTCATTCAACCTCGGCGTTCTCGGCGTCGACCTCACCGGGCTCGATGGCCCGCTCGGTCGCATCTACATTCAGTACGGATCGAACGTCGAGACCGACGCGGGCCAGGACCCGACGGTGAACCGCGGCTACTTCTTGTCGGCGAGCGTCTTCAAGTACATCCAGCAGGCGGCCCTCGGTTGGCACTTCCACGCCTTGCACGGCATCAACGCCGAAATCGGAATCTTCCCCTCGTATATCGGGCTGGAGAGCTATCTCCCGCAGGAGAATTGGTTTTATACCCATTCATTCATCTCCGACGTCACGCCCTATTATTTTTTCGGATTGCGCGGACAGATCTTTGCGACGCGCCGACTGAAGGTCGAGCTGTGGCTCGTAAACGGCTGGCAGACGTTCGGGCAATGGCACGAAGGTCGCGCCGGCGGCTACTTCATCAACTGGCGGCCGCGCCAGTGGCTCTCCTTGGTCAATTCGTTTTATTGCGGCCAGGAGGTGATGGTCGACCCGGTATCGGTGCGTCCGTTCACAGATAACAACGTGCAGGTCGAATATTATCGCGCACAGGGCAAGCTCGGAATCCGCTCGGCCGC
Organism: Mycobacterium sp.; assembly: GCA_025965975.1. GTDB lineage: Bacteria > Actinomycetota > Actinomycetes > Mycobacteriales > Mycobacteriaceae > Mycobacterium. The sequence goes on from JAOPVX010000406.1 coordinate 19,980, forward strand.
GTTTTCGCTCAACGCCGACGCCGGCTATCAGACCCGCAGCCTGCCTGCGCTCGGCGGATGGATGACCGGAGGCAGCTTGTCGAACCGCGTCGTCTGGA
>JAOPVX010000333.1 GCA_025965975.1 Mycobacterium sp.
AACTCAGCAGACCGGCGCCCGGTGGGCGCGCCGTGGGGCGTGAAGATTCGGCGGTGGTCACCTGTTGTGCTCGGGTCGGGCGCGGCGGGATCATTTTGGGTGTTCGTCGTGGTTGTCCCCGGAAAGACCTTGGTGCCTTGAGCCTGTAAGTCAGCATGGCGGCGGAGGGCTTCCACGGGAACCGTGGATTGGTGCCTTGAGCCCGTGCGTCAGACTTCCGACTCTCCTGCCCTCCCCACGACGGACACCTTCACAACAGAGCAGCCACAGCGGAAGGAGTGGTGCGGTGGACGTCATTCATCCGCGCTGCGCGGGACTGGATATTTCAAAGAAGGACGCCAAAGTGTGCGTCCGTATCAACGGTGCCGGTCGTCGCAGGACCAGCGAAACAGTGACCACGTTCGGAGCGACCACCCGCCAAATCATGGCGTTGCGGGATCATCTTGCCGCACAGCAGGTTACGTGCGTCGTCATGGAAGCCACCGGCGACTATTGGAAGCCGTTCTACTACCTGCTGGAGGATCTGTCTGGCGTGGAGGTGATGCTGGTCAATGCCCGGCACGTCAAGAACTTGCCTGGCCGCAAGACCGACGTGGCTGATGCCACCTGGCTTGCTCAGTTGGGCGCCCATGGTCTGGTCCGAGGGTCGTTCGTTCCACCTGAACCGATCCGGCAGCTACGCGACCTGACCCGCACACGCACCGCCGTGACTCGGGAACGCACCCGCGAGATCCAGCGCTTGGAGAAGCTACTTGAGGACGCCGGGATCAAACTGTCCTCGGTCGCCGCTGATCTCAACGGCGCCTCCTCGCGGGCGATGCTGGGCGCCTTGCTCGCCGGCGAAACCGATCCGGCGGCCATGGCCGACCTGGCCAAGAAACGGATGCGGGTGAAAATCCCGCAGCTGACCGAAGCCCTCTACGGTCGCTTCACCTCCCATCACGCGTTTCTGACCCGCATGCACCTGGACTTGATCGACCAGCACACCGCGGCCATAGAGCAGCTCACCGATCGAATCGAGGTGGTGATGGAACCCTTTCGCAGCTTCCGAGACTTGATCTGCACCATCCCCGGCGTCGGCGGGTACACCGCCGACGTCGTCGTTGCCGAGACCGGCGCCGATATGACTAGATTCCCCACCGCACAACACCTCGCGTCGTGGGCGGGCACCACCCCGGGCAACAACGAATCGGCCGGCAAGGTCAAATCGCGCCGCACCCGACCGGGCAACCCCTACCTACAAGGCGCCCTGGGCACCGCAGCAATGTCGATCTCCCACACCCGCGACACCTACCTGGCCGCCAAATATCGCCGGATAGCTACCCGCCGCGGCCCCCTGAGAGCCAACGTCGCCGTCCAACGCGCACTGCTCGTCGCGATCTGGAACATCGCCACGACCAACACCGCATACCACGATCCCGGTGGGGACTACTTCACCCGGCTCAACCCGCAGAAAGCACGAAACAACGCCGTTCGACAACTCGAAGCCATGGGCTACCGCGTCACCCTCGACCAGGCGTCCTGACGAGCCACTCACCCCGCGAACTCACCTCACGTGAATCTTCTCGTCAGGTCGGCCATGGAACGACGTGCAGGGCCTCGCGACATCCGTGCTGCCTCTTGTGGTCTCCGTGGTTGGGACTACTACAACCGGCCTCTACTTCGGGAGCAACCGTTCAAACTGACCCCCCTTTATGCGTCGCCAGGATGGAGGAGTTGCGCTTCGAGGTCTGCGATGCGGCGGTCTTGGAAGCGCAGGTTGGAACGAGCCGCTTTGAGTCGTTCGTCAAGGGTGCAGTTGTCGACGGTGAGCTGGCGGACGCGTTGTTTGAGGGTGGCGTTCTCGGTGGTGATGTGCTGGATCGAGTCCTGGGTCCATTCGGCTTCCAGGTCGCGGATGCGGCCGAGGAGCTCCGCGATCCGAGTGCGCTGGGCCAGGATTTCGCGGTTGGCGTCCTTGAGCGCTTCCTCAGCGTTGAGTGCGCGTTCCCGCCAGGTCGCCTCGTGCCGGTCGTCCTGCTCAGCGGACAGTTGGACGCGTTGTTCACCGCTGTCGGCGATCGCTGCGGCCACGGTTTTGCGGGCGTCGGGGTTGGAATAGAGGAAGGTCCGTGACACCTGGGCGCGGCGGGCGACCGCGGCGACGCTGATCGGGGTCTTTTCGCGGCGTAGCCGGGCGATGGTGTCGCGGACCCGCCCGAGCGCGGCTTGGGTGTCGCGGCGACGTGAGGCCAGCGCGGCGGCCGTGCGCGAGGGGGATGAGGTAGTCGCTGTCATGCGCAGGCGTCCTCCTCGTCGTCGCCGCCGGCGCCGCTATCGGCACGGGTGGTGGCGGCGAGGTCGGTGGCACGGAAGGCGGTGGCCCAGACTCTCTGGAAGTAGTCCTGCGGTTTGCGCAAGTCCAAGGCGAGCGCCTGTTCGAGCAGGCCGAGCCCGGCGAGCGCGGTTTCCAGGCCGTCGATGGCGCGGGCGGTGGGCTCGAAGTGCCGGTGCAGGTATTCGGCGGTCGCGTCATCGGGCGCGTTCTCGGCGAGTTGTCGCCATTGTTCGCGTTTGCGTTGCCAATACTGCAGATCCGCCCCGGAGAGAACGAACTTGTCGCAGTTGTGGCAGTCCAGCCCCCACGGGCAGGCTCCGCCGTCGACGACGGGCTGGAAGGTGCAAAAGCCGCCCTCGGCGGGGGTGCTGCGCCGCGACAGGTCGATCGCCAGCGCCTGGGCCTGCTCGCGGCTCATCGCAGTAGTGTCGCCGGTCAGCAGTTCACCAGGGTTGGCCGCGCCGGGCCCAGCGACCCACACCTGCTGCAACACGTCTTCGAGATCCGAATTCGACAGGTGCACATAGTGTTCGGCCATGCGTTCGCTGACCTGGCCGAGGTAGGTGCGGATGTGGGTGAGGCTGGCACCGGCGCGCAGCAGGTTGGTGGCCAGGGTGTGGCGGGCCTGATGCGGCACACAGTGGCCGAGTTCGAGCTCGTCGACCCAGACGCTGAACCGGCTATGGAACCACTGGTAGGTGAGCGCGATCGTGCCGTCGTGGTTGCGGTAGGTGGACGGGAACAGCGCGAGCCCGGTGCGTGCCGAACCGTCGGGACGCCGGCCGTGCTGGGCGGTGAAGCTGTCCAGTGTCTTGCGTTGCCGCTCGGCGATGACATCGTGGAGACGCTCGGGGATGCGGATGGCGGCGTCGTAGTTGCCGACTTTGGTCTGGTCGTGCCAGAACATCGGCAGGCCGCCGTATTTGCCGAGGCAGTCCCACCGCACCTGCAGGACCTCCCCGATGCGCCGGCCGGTGGTAACGGTGATCTACCACATGTCACGCAGGCCGCGGTCTTGCGGATCGTGGACTTCGGCGAGGTGGCGAAGGTTGGTCTCGTCGGCGAGGGCGCGGGCCACCTCGTCAGGGAACGGGCGGCGGGCTGTTCTGCCGGTGGTAGCTCCCGCTGTGGGCACGGTAACGATGAACTCGCGACCCAGCCCGATCCGGTCGGCTACGCCGGTGTCCATCGCGTCGCGCAGCATCTTGCGCAGGGCGTTGCACACAACCGAGCGGGTCACGATAGTGACGATGCTGGCCGCCCCGCCGGGCTGTTTGATTGCCAGCGACGGCAGCCCGTCGCGCTCCCGGCGGCGTTGATCGGCGACGAACCGGCGCATGTGCTCACCGTCGAGCACGCCCGGGTCGTGCCCACCTTGAGGTGCGTCGAGTTCCAGGAATGCGCTCAGTTCGATTGCTGCCCTGCGGATCCCGTCGAAGACACCACCCGAGCGGGGGCAGCGTGGCGATTGCATCAGGGCGGCGAGGTGATCCCAGACGAGGTCGCGCAGCCAGCGTTGCGGGATGTCGGTGAGGTCAACATGGCTGGCGCGTTGATCGAACCGCACACCGAAGTGCTCGGTCTCGATGAACCCGGCGTCTCTCGTCTCGGCTGGGGTGAAGTAGACCAGCCGCAGCTCATGCAGGATCTCCTTGACGATCGCGCCGGTAAAATGTGCGGATCCGCCCGCGCCGAGCGGGAAGCCGACCAGCGTCTCGACGTCGTGAACGCGGCAGGCGGCCACCAACGAGCGGATCCAACCCAGGTCCCATCGGGTGGGCCGGACCCGCTGCGTGTGCATGAACAGGCCCCACTTGATCTCCGCACTAACCAAGGGGCGCAGACCCCCCAGGTTGACCTGCCCGGGCCACCACGGTGCCGCCGTGGTGGCACACCACCGACGAAACGCCGCCTCGTCGGCATATTCGACCGGGACCGGCCGGCCGAACTGCTCGTAGCGCTGCCACCACGACGACGGCAGCCTCGCGCGCCCGGGCCGTACGTCACGCTGGTAGCGGCGGCTATGCCACGGGCATAAGCCAAGCGGTGAGTCGGCGAGGTTGGTACAGACCGCCACCCGACAGGATCCGTAACCGGGAAGGGGCAGCTGCTCGCCGAGCCACGTGGCCAGGTCCGCGGATGCGCCGTTGGTGTTCTCATGGTGCTGCCATCGGCTCCGATGCCGCTGGCACAACCGCAGCTCGGTGTGCGCGGCCGGCCGGTGCGGGCACACCCGGCAGGTCAGCTGCTCGGCTCGCGTGTGGCGCTTCAAACCCGTTGCAGCGGCCAGAAACGCGGCCTTGCCTACGCCACGCTCACGTTCGCCCGCGAACTGCTGCAGATGCTCTGAGCACAGATCCGTTCCGCCCGACCGCGACCGCTCACAGCGGTCCACCACACACTCCCAGCGATAAATTCGGTGCTGACGCGGGATCTCGATCACATCCGGTCGAAAGATCCGATCGAACGAAGGACCGGCAATCAGCGCGGTGAGGATCTCCAGCCGATCGCGACCCACTCGGTCGGGTCGGTCCTGATATACGAACGGTAATCCGGCGCGGGCGTTGCGGCCCGCAGTCACCGGGCCTCTCCCCACACCCGGCGCAACGCGGCGTCGAAAACCGGATCGTGAACATCGACGTGCCCGTAGACCTCATCCACCATCGCTGCTGACGCCCAGCCGCCCGCGTCGCGGGTGATCACCAGGTTGCCGCCAGACGCATCGAGAACCGCCGAGGTGAACGAGTGGCGAAACGCGTGCGGGCGGACCAAGCCCAGCCCGGCCCTGTCGCCGGCACGACCCAGCATCCGCCGCGCCGCGACCGGCGCCCACGGCGACCCAGCATCAGCGCCGTGCAGCTGAACCAGCAACATCCCATGTTGCGTGGTGCCACGTGGGTATTCGGTGGTGATGTAGTCGAAGTAAGTGTGGATCATGGCGGCCGTCGTAGGAGTAGAAGTAGTCAGGCGTTAAGGTGCAGAACCACTCTCCCCCAAGGTTGGCGAACTGCCACTTCAGGCCGGAGTGCCTGTAATAGGCGACCTTGCTCGGGTCGCACTTCTTCGGGTGACCCTTAAAGGCGGTGCGCAGATGCTTGCCGCCGGTATTTACACGACGTGGCCTGAGGTCTCGCGTTGCCTTGAAGTAGAGCATCTGGCGCTTGCGGTGATACGCACAGTCCTCTCGCAAGTCATGGCGCAGCGCCGCGTTGAGCATCCAGACCAAGAGCCGCTCGCTCTCGGCGCTTTCGTCCATGAACTCGCCGGTCGGCGCAACTTTTTCGCCTTCCTCGGTTGCCTTTGCAAGCGCTGTGCCGTCGATTGGAGCCCAGGTTAAAAGCCGACCACCATTGACGACGAAGTCGTGTCGCAGCTCCATCTCGCTCTCACGCTGCACTGCGTAGACATGACCAGTGTCCTTTGCTCGCGATTTGTACGACCAGTACTCCTCGGGGATTGCGACCGGCAGCAGGTTTGAGACCAATTTCTCGGCGCGGTGCTCGGCGACAGAGGTATGTGCCTGGCCGTGAGGATCGGCGACGGCGAACAGCCTGTCGGAGATGTCCCCCTTGAACACCGTAGTCGCCTTCGGGAAATCGACGCGTCGGTCTGCAAGGCGGGCCGTATCGGCGAAGTAGCCCTGGACGTGAACCCACCACGCTTCGTTCGCCCCCGGGTGAGAGCAAACCAAGATGACGGGGAGCGACGCCTGCAGCCAATATTGGAGGTCACGCTCGTCGACGATGAAATGGAACTTGTCGGCAGTCTCACCCGGGAAGCTGAGATCGCTAGCTTTGCTTTGAACCAGCAGGTGGCGATTGCTGACTAGGCCCGTAGCAGGATCGCGAAGTTCGATCGTGCCATCGATGCCCGCGTCCACAGCGCGCGCATGCCACACGTGCCCCATCGCACTGACACGCGTGTGAATGAGCGCGACCCCAGCGTCGCCAATGTGTGCGCTTTTATCGATCTTCTTCCCAGTGCTCACGAGCCCCTCGAAACCCGCCCCTTCCCAGCTGGATTTGCCTGCCTTTTGACACGCTCCTCGAGCCGGAGGTTACTGACCTGCACCGACAAGACGGCGAATGCAGTGCCTCGGAGCGAATCACCAGCAGGCGCTCCACAGAGCACCGTTGCCGGGCCTCGATGACACGGCGACGCCGCACCGGGACCGTGTCTCATTTTCATGTCACATGCGACATTGGGATGACATCCAGAATGAGAATGCGACATTTGAAATGAGAATCGACAAGCGCCGCTACTGCTTGGCCATGTTGGCGAAGCGCGACAGGTGCAGTTGATGTGCGACGGTGATCGTCTTCGTTGGGCCGTTGCGGTGCTTGCCCAGAATTAAGTCTGCCTCGCCGCCACGCGGATCGTCGCGCTCGAATGCATCCGGGCGATGCAAGAGTATGACCATATCCGCATCTTGTTCGAGTGAGTTGTGAACCGTAATCCCTTGTGCTACAAAGCAATTAGCGCCGGGCACAGTTCCATCGTACACATCTTGCTTGCCAATCCTTGTGATCTCGACAATCCTGTCCCAGAGCACGTCATTCGCGGCCAAGTCGTGAATCTCTCGATCTTCGAGCACCGCCGCTGCGCGATGGAGCCTGGCTCTGCTCGGCCCGCGCTTCCACATCGCCGATCCGCAGGACTTCGTGCTCATGGCTGCGGCAAATTCGCGGTGCGTCATCTGCTTGTCTGCCAACGTATTCCGGACTTGGGTCCAAACTTCTGTCGGTACGGTGTCCGAATTCGCCCTGGCCGATACACGCTCGAGATTAGCCAGCACCTCTCGTGCGGCGAAGAACTTCAGGCCATTGACATCGGCGTCGCATAGGAACCTCCTCTGGTTCTCGGCGCCGAAGATGTTGAGATGCCATGAATCCCGGTAACCAGCATTGCGTGCCCGGCAGATTCGTGAATTCACGCGAAGTCGCAGCAACAGCTGCACGATATCGTCAACAAGGCGGCGGCTCGTGGACGAGTAGCAGATGCGTCCCTGCTGAATCTTGGCATCCCAACGAACCGACCCGTCGGTTGCCCAAAGATGGTGCAGGAACAGCGCCACTTGCTCGTTCGGTGCAGAAAATATCGCGTCTGGCACAAACTTTTCGTGGCTTCGCTTGCCGAACAATCCCAGCCTGTCGAGCCATGCCGCAATCGGATTGCGCTTGCCATGCGTCAAGTGGTATGGCGCTGGGAGTCGCAGCGTCGTCACTCGCGCCGCCGCATAGTCGTCGCGCACGGCAGTCACGCCGAAGTGCTTGGCCGCCGTCGCCACCGCGGCCAGGTTTCCCTCGTCGATGCTGGCATACCGGATCGGCTGTCGCTTCACACATGATCCGTCGCCAATCATGTGCGCCAGCAGAATGACCTCGCAGTCGTCCATGCGCTGCGTGTTGACGGGTTCTGGCACCCGCCGTGGCACAGCAAGACGGTCACCAACCTTCAACTCCCCCAGCGGTGTCCAGCCGCCGAACGCCATGAACGGATGGCTTGCCGTGGCTTCCACCTCACGGCCGGAGGCCAGGCGTAGCTTGAACACTTCCTTGTGCCCACTCGGGAACACATTCGTCATCGGGCGCGCGACCATGCGCTTGCGCTCGTCCAGCGACCACACCAGCGGCCGCTCGCCCGTGCGTATCAGCTCACCGAACGTCACCTCGGCGCCGTTGTCTGCCCGCAGGATTCGCGTATTCGCCGTCAGGCAGCCGGACTCGCGAAGGTCCGAGATCATCGGCTTCTTGTCCGTGCGCTGCTCCGGACCGCGGTTCAGCTGGCTGATCGCGACCACCGGTACGTTGAGCTCCTTGGCCATCAGCTTCAGGCTGCGGGAGAAATCTGAAACTTCTTGCTGGCGTGACTCATACTTCTTGCCCGACGTCATCAGCTGCATGTAGTCGACCACGATCAGCTTGAGGCCCGCCTTTTGGCTGAGACGGCGGGCCTTCGCGCGGATCTCCATCATCGTCAGGTTCGGCGAATCATCGATATACAAAGGCGCTTCGCTGATTTCGCTCATCCGCCGGGCCAGGCGCGTCCAGTCGTCGTCGCTCATCCGGCCCGACCGCATATCGGTCAGCTTGATCTTGGCCTCGGCCGACAGCAGCCGCATCACGATCTCGGACTTGCTCATCTCCAGGCTGAAGATGACGCTCGCCATCTGATGCTTGATCGAGCACGACCGCAGAAAGTCGAGACCCAAAGTCGAGTTGTGCGTCGGCACCATCCCCCGGCCGGCCAGATAGAGGTGCGCGCCGTTATCCACCTGCACGCACCGCACCGGAACGCTACGCACTCGACGTACCGCGTCGATCTGCAGCACCGGCGCCATCAGCGTCGTCGTGCCGCGCCCCGAGTACGGCGCCATCGACCCCGCCGCCGCGATGGTGTCCATACCGCAACGGAGTTCTGCAGTGGTCCTGATCCCGTAACCGGTCGGCCATTGATGCGACCCGTCCGCGACGATGGCCGTCCCATCGGAGAACGCGACCGCGTAACAGGGCCGACCCAGCATCACGTCGGTCGCCGCCGCTACTTGCGTCGGCTTGCCATCAGCACCGAGCAGCCAATCCCCAACTGCAACATCGCCCATGGTGGTCCAGCCCGTCGGCGTCGGCAGCGGCGTATCGAGCGCCAACGCCTTGCCCACCCCAGGCCTCGCCGCGATGATGATCATCTGGCCCGGATGCAGGCCGTTGGTCACCTCGTCGAGTTCCACGAAACCCGTCGGCACCCCCCGGGCCAGGCCGCCGTTGGACGCGATCGCGTCGATCTCATCCATGGTCGGCTGCAGGAGGTCCTCCAGCGCCACGAAGTCCTCGGATGTGCGTCCCTCAGTGACGTCGTAGATCTCGGCCTGTGCCCGGTCCACGATCTCGGTGACGTCGGCGCCTTCCGCGCCGGCATAGCCGTACTGCACCACCCGCGTGCCAGCCTCCACGAGGCGCCGCAGCAATGCCTTCTCCGCGACGATGCCCGCGTAGAAGCCGGCGTTGGCGGCGGTCGGCACCGTCGAAATGAGCGTGTGCAGATACGGCGCCCCGCCGATCCGCCGCAGCAGGCTGCGGCGATCCAACTCTGCGGCCACCGTCACCGCGTCGGCCGGCTCGCCGCGGCCGTACAGATCGAGGATCGCGTCGTAGACGTTCTGATGCGCGGGCCGGTAGAAATCGCCTGGGCGCAGCCGCTCCAGCACATCGGCGATGGCGTCCTTGCTCAGCAGCATGCCTCCGAGGACCGCCTGCTCGGCCGCCGCGTCCTGAGGTGGCTGACGGCCGAAGTCCTCACTGGCTGGCGGAACGTCCATACCCGAATGGCCGAGGTCATCCACGACAGCCACAGAACGTCCCACCTCCCCTCCCGCTCAAGTCGAACATATGTTCGTCTACTGCTGTCCCGAGCGTAAGTCAGACCACCGACATCCCGCCACCTCGCGAACCGCGACTCTGCCTCGCGACGGCCAACGCTAGACGTTGCTGGGACCTGCACAAAACGACCCTGTTGATGAACTTGTGTATGGCATGTGGATATCCGTGGGCAGCTATGTTGAGTCGCTGGGGAGAACTTGTGGAGTAACGACTTTGTTTGGTGCATCCCCGCAGATAAGCGCACCACAACGTACGTGCATATCTGTGGATGACAATTCCCTCGGCGTGTCGGCCTTGGTTGCGATCTCGGGCGTGTTGTGTTTCGCGCAAGCGCCGGAGAGGTTAACAGCTCGTTAGCTTCGCTGCGGCCCGAATATGCCGCAATGTTCGCCAGTGGGTATAGCAACGACCGGGTGAAGGTCAATCATGGTCTTCACCCGGCCGAATTGACGCTGGGGTAATTACACCGCGACGACGCTCAGGGAGACCGAAGCGTCGACATCCGGGTGCAGCCGGACCGCGATCGGGTGAGTGCCGACCGACTTGATGTGCGCCTTCGGCAGCTGGACCGTCCGCTTGTCCAGGTTCGGTCCGCCGGCCTTCTTGATTGCCGCGACGACGGCCGCGGCCGTCACGGAGCCGAACAGCTTGCCGGTGTCCGCCGCCGCCTTCACGGGCAGCTCCACCGGGCCGAGGCCCTCGATCGCGGTCTTGAGTTCGTTGGCGTGCTCGAGTCCCTGCACGGTCTTGGTCTCGCGGGCCCGACGGATCTCCTCGGCTTGGCGCTCCGCGCCGCGCGACGCGACGATGGCCAGTCTGCGGGGCAGCAGGAAGTTGCGGCCGTAGCCGTCCTTGACCTCCACGATGTCGCCGGACGAACCCAGGTGGTCCACCTCAGCAGTAAGAATCAATTTCATATCTAGTCCTGTCCTGCCTTATCGCGTCGACGCGCTGAACGGCAGCAACGCAACCTCGCGGGCGTTCTTGACCGCGATCGCGATGTCCCGCTGGTGCTGGACGCAGTTGCCGGTGACGCGGCGGGCGCGGATCTTGCCGCGCTCGCTGATGTAGGTGCGCAGCAGCTGGGTGTCCTTGTAGTCGATCGTCTGCCCCTTCTTGGAGCAGAACACACACTTGCGCGTCTTGATCGGCTTCTCGGGCGCCGGGCGCCGCTTGGTGGCCTTGGCCATGTGTCTATCTCTTCCTGGAATCGCTGATTAGTTATGAGTCAGAAGGGCGGTTCGTCGTCCCCGCCGGCAAGCGAGCCGGCTGCAGGAGCGCTGCCCCACGGGTCGTCCTGCTTGGGTTCGGAGCCACCACCGCCGCCGCGGGAACCGCCGCCACCGCCGAACCCGCCGCCACCGCCGCCGCTGCGACTCGCCTTGTTTACCTTGGCGGTCGCATAGCGCAGCGACGGGCCGATCTCGTCGACCTCGACCTCGAAAACGGTGCGCTTCTCGCCCTCACGGGTCTCGAAGGAGCGCTGCTTGAGCCGGCCTGTCACGATCACCCGCGAGCCGCGGGTCAGGCTTTCGGCCACGTTCTCGGCGGCCTCACGCCAGATGTTGCAGCGAAGGAAAAGCGCCTCGCCGTCTTTCCATTCCCCGCTCTGGCGGTCATAGATGCGCGGCGTCGATGCGACCGTGAAGTTCGCGACGGCCGCCCCGGACGGGGTGAAGCGCAGTTCCGGGTCGGCGGTCAGGTTTCCGACGACGGTGATGGTGGTGTCACCAGCCACGAGATCCTCCTGTGCAGTGCTTGTCTGCTCGTCGCGCAAGCGCTCATCGCTGCGGCATGTTGGGCGCGAGCCTACGCAAGGCTTGTGACACCCGATAGCCGTTCGGGACTAGTGCTTGTCGGTCCGCAGAACCTTGGTCCGCAGCACGGACTCGTTCAGGTTGAGCTGACGGTCCAGCTCAGACACGGTCGCGGGCTCGGCCTTCACATCGACGACGGCGTAGATGCCCTCGGCATGCTTGGCGATCTCGTACGCCAGCCGGCGCTTACCCCAGATGTCGACTTTGTCGACGCTGCCGCCATCCTTGCGGATCACGTTGAGGAACGTCTCGAGCGACGGAGCAACGGTGCGCTCGTCGAGAGTGGGGTCAAGAATGACCATGACTTCGTATGGACGCATGAGAACCACACCACCTCCTCTGGTCTTGTGCGGCCACGGTCGATCCGTGGCAGGAGGGTTACCTGCGTCGGCAACCGGCCCAGGCTACAGGAACGCCTGCTGATCTGCGAAATCAGGCCCGGTGCCGGTAGAACTCCATGGCGAGCTCCTTGGTGGCCTCTGATGCCTTGCCCAGGTCGCCAGAGTCGAACGGAGGCTCGGGGTCGTACTCGATCATCAACTGGCTTGCTTCGGCGGCGTCGCGTCCGAGCAGCAGCTCGACCAGCCGCAATGCCATGTCGATGCCGCTGGACACCCCGGCCGCGGTGATGATCCGCTGCGGCAGGTGTTCGACCACTCGCTGGGGCACGTACTGCGTACCCAACGAGTTGAACAGCTCCTGCGTTCGCCAGTGCGTAGTCGCGGTCATTCCGGTGAGCAGACCCGCTGCCGCCAGCACCAGGCCGCCGGTGCACACCGACGTGGTGAACCGGGAATGCTCGTGCGCCTGCTGCACCCAATCCAGCACCTCGGCGTCGTTGATCAGCACACGCGTGCCAATCCCGCCGGGAAATACCACCACGTCGGGCTGAGTGAGTTCGGCGAACGCCCTGTCGACCGTCAAACCCAGCATCCCGTTGTCGCTGCGCACTTCGCCGCGTTGATGCCCGACGAACACCACCTCGATCGACGGAACCCGCTGCAGCACTTCGTAAGGGCCGACGGCATCCAGCGCCGTGAGCCGGTCGAACAGTGGAATCGCAACCAACACGGCAGCCTCCTCTATGTGCTGCGCGCGAAGTCCGGCTCGGTCGACTGATCGGGCGCCGGCGTCACGCGCATCCGGTCCCCCTGCGGGCGCAGCCAGTCGGGCAACCAGTCCGGCGGCGCATCGGGTGCCCGCTCAAACACTCCGCCCGACGGGTCGTCGACCTGCCCGCGGCATCGCACCAAGTCCAACTCGGGTCGGTAGATCTGTCGAATCACCAAGGCACACATCACGATCACCGCGATGTCGCGAAGCAGAACGGTAGCGGTGAACCACTGCTGGGGCAGGCCGCGGTTCTGCTCGCCATACAGGAACATCATCCGCGGCACCCACACCAAGGCGTCGATCGTCATCCACGCCAGCAGAATCCGGCGGTGGGGCAGTGCCAGCACCGCCAGCGGGACCAGCCACAGCGAGAACTGCGGGCTCCACACCTTGTTCGTAAACAGGAATGCGGCCACTACCAGGAACGCCACCTGCGCCAGCCGCGGCCGCTGCTTGGCCGTCAGCGCGATGTAGGTGATGGCGACACAGCATGCTGCGAACAGCACTGCGGTCACGGTGTTCAGCACGGTCGGCGGCTGCCAGAACCCGAGGTTCCGGTCGAAGCCACCCCAGCCGCTGAACGACTTCACCACGTTGTACAGCGAGTCCATGTCGTCGCCGCGGCGGGTATTGAGCCGGAAGAACTCCGACCATCCCCGCGGAAACAGCGCCATCACCGGCAGGTTCACCACCAGCCACGCCAGCACGGTCGCGATTGCGGTCTTGCCCACCTCACGAAGCCGTCCTGTGCGCAGGCCGAGCATCACCATCGGCACAAGCAGCAGCAGCGGATACAGCTTGGCCGCCACGCCCACCCCGATCAGCGCACCGGCCAGCCAGGGTTTTCGCCGCGCCCAGGCCAGCAGCGCGCCGGTTGCGAAAGCTGTTGCCAGAGCGTCGAAATTCGTGAAGGCCTGAAAGATCAGGATCGGCGACCCTGCCACCAGCGCCGCGTCCCAGATGCGGCGCGAACCCGCCAGCCGAGCGGTGGCCCACACGGTCGTCAGCCACGCCAGCGCCAACCCGAACGCGGCGATGTTAAAGAACATCACCACCTCGGCGATGATCGGGACCGACACCAGCTTGGTCAGCGCGCTGTAGGTCTTGGCAAGGGCCATCGACATGTACTGGTAGACCCCGGTCAGCACCGGATATTCCATGTACCGGACGGCGATGTTGCCGTCGTACTGCCTACGGGGCTTGCCGTCGCTGTCCGTCTCGATCCAACTGGACTTGTACGGAAACTTGGCCAGGTTCAACAACTCTGCGGTGTACAGCGGGACGGTGTCGGAATAGCAGAGCTCGTAGTAGGCCCTCTGGTTCTGCCAGTTGGCCACCCGCTGATCAGCAGTGCCGGTGCCAGTGGTCTGCAGGCACGCCGCCTTCGTCGAGTAGCCCAAGGCGAGAAACACCAAGGCAATGATCAGCATCACCCGCAGCGGCGTGAGGAACCGGGCGCGGCCGATCAGGGCGTGGCGGCCCACCGGCCCGCCGATCACCCCTGAGAGCGCAGCAGCCATCGTGTCGGTGCGGCTGGGTAAGTCGCGGTCGTCGAGGGTGCGCCGGTCTTCCGCTAGCCGGGCCGGCGAGACCGTCACGGGCTCGCGTTCGGTCACGGGGGCGGAGGAGTTCCAGCCGGCGGCACTCCCGGCGCCCCTGGTGCGGGTCCTTGCGGCGCCGGGGGCACGAGGGGCACGGTGGTCGGCGGCCCAATCGGGATCGTAATGCCCGGCGCCACTTCGATTGTCGGCTGAATGACAGTCTCCGACGGCGTGGGCGGCGCAGTGGTGGACGGGGGCGGCGGTGCCTGCGGCACTCCCGCATAGCCGCCGATCTCGGTGGGCTTCGGGAACGACTCTTTCTCGGTGTCCGCCAGCGCCCCGTCCATCGTCGACTTCCAGATGTCCGACGGCAGACCCGACCCGTAAACCGGTGAACCCCGCTTGTTCTCGAGGGGCTTGGTGCCTTCGGTGGTGCCGACCCAAACCGCGGTCGACAATGACGGGGTGTATCCGACCATCCATGCGTCCCGGTTGGCGTCGGTGTCACCGAGCTGATTGGTCCCCGTCTTGGCCGCCGACGGACGCCCGCCCGCCAGGTTGTGCCCGTTGGAGTACGCGGCGATCGGCTGCATCGCCGAGGTGACGTTGTCGGCCACGGCCTTGTCGACGCGCTGCTCGCCGCTGTTGTTCTGCTGGGTGGCGTCGAACAACACCTCACCCTGCGAGTTGACCACCTTCTGCACGAAGTGCGGCTTGTGGTACACACCCGACGCCGCGAGTGTGGCGTATGCCGACGCCATGTCCTGTACGCGAGTCTGGTACTGGCCCAGCACAACTCCGTTGTTCGGGGGACCGCCCTTGCCGTCCTCGGACAGCGTGTGGTCGACGCCGGGGAAGCTATCGGCGATGCCCGCCTTGTGCGCAGCGTCGGCGACGTCTGCAGGGCCGTTCTTCAGCTTCAGCATCAGCCGGTAGTAGCTGGTGTTCAGCGACCGCTTTAGTGCCTCGGCGATGCTGCAGGTTCCGCACCCCTCGCCCTCGACGTTGGTGATCTTGATGCCGTTGACGGTCACCGGCGAGCTGTCGACCTGGTAGCCCAAGCCCATGCCCTGCTGCAGCGCAGCCACCAGAGCGAACACCTTGAACGAGGAGCCCGTCGGCAAGCCGGCCTGTGCGAAGTCGAAGCCGTTGGCGTCGGTGCCGCCGTAATAGGCTTTCACTGCACCCGTTTTCGGGTCGATCGACACGACCCCCGTGCGCATCTCGGGATCCTGGCCTTCCAGGTACTTCGATGCCGCCTTCTCGGCGGCCTGCTGCGCCTTGGGGTCGATCGTGGTGGTGATCTGCAGGCCCTGGGTATTCAGGGTCTGCTCGTTGATGTTGAACAGGTCAAGCAGTTCCTTGGTGACCTGGCGCTCGATCAACCCGTTCGGCCCGCTGGTCTGGTCCTGCGAGCGCGCCTGCTCGGGCGGGACGGTCGGCGGGAACTGTTGGGCGGCACGATCTTGCGGCGACAACGCGCCGACGTCGACCATGCCGTCGAGCACCCAGTTCCAGCGTTTCGCCGAACCCTTGGGATTGACGGCGGGATCCAGGCCCGAAGGCCGTTGGATGAGCGCGGCCAGCAGAGCGCCCTCGGCGACGGTCAACTGTTCGACCGGTTTGTCGAAGTACGCCTTGGCCGCCGCAGCGATGCCGTATGAGCCGCGGCCGAAATAGATGATGTTCAGATACGACTGCAGCACTTGGTCTTTGGACCACTCGCTGGACATCTTCGTCGAGATGACCAGCTCCTTGGCCTTGCGTACCAGGCCGCCGATTCCGGATCGCTCCGAACCGACGAGTGCGTTCTTGACGTACTGCTGAGTGATCGTCGACCCGCCCTGCAGGTCACCGCCGAAGATGTTGTTCTTGAAAGCGCGGGCGAACCCGGAGAACGAGAACCCGGGGTTGGTGTAGAAGTCGCGGTCCTCGGCGGCCATCACCGCGTTGCGCACGTGCACCGGAATCTGGTCGATGTTGACGTCGGCGCGGTTGCCTTCGGGCGGAACGATCCTCGCCAGCTCGCTGCCGTCGCTGGCGAGGATCGTCGACACCTGATTGGTCCGGATGTCGCCGGGCTTGGGCACGTCGACGATGAGATACGCCATCGCGAATGTGACGATCGGCAGCACGATCAGCACGGCCACCGCGGCGTACAGCCCGCGGCGCAGCCACTTCCAGTTGATCTGCCCGCGGAAGCTTGGTTTCGGCGAGCGGGGCGGACCCCAGGGTGGTCCGCCGCCGCCCGGTGGGCGCCGCGGCGGGGCCGGCGGCGGCTGCTTCGGCGGTGGCGTGCCGTCCAGCGCCGCCTTGACGACGTCGATCGGATCACGCAGATGCGGCGGTGTGGTGGCCCGCACCGCGGGCAAAACCGTGGTCAACCGGTCGTCGGGCGGAACTCCCTCGGCCCTGCGCCGCGAAGGCCCGTCCTGGCGACGTTGTTGGCCCGGCCCGACACCATCAGCCGCGCGCCCCGTGCGGACATCATTGGCTGACCGGTCGTGGCGCCCTTCGCTATTCACTGGCCGTGCGCGCGCGACCGCGCGCCGTCCGCGTGCCACGCGATCCCTTGGGCGGTGGGACGGCGCCGAGCACATACGACTTGACCAAATGATTCCAACTGCAGGTGCGGCATACCTCCACCACGTGAACCGAAAACTCGTCATAGCGGGTGGCCAGCAAGACCAACTCCTCGGCCGTGCGCGCCGAACCTGAAACGGCGCCCAAGTGGTCACCGAATACCCACGACACCAAGGTGAGTTGTTCCTTGCGGCAGATCGGGCACATCACCGAACTGGGCTTCCCGTGGAACTTCGCGGCCCGCAGCAGATAGGGATTGGCGTCGCAGACCTCCGTGACGCCGGTTCGCCCCGAGTAGACCTCGGCCAGCAGGGACCGACGCCGAAGCGCATAGTCCACCACCTGTCGCTGCAGTCGCACGGTGACCAGAGTACGTCGGCGTCCCGACCGCCGAGGCGTGACTACGCCGCCACAATTCGAGGATGCCCGTCTGGTCTGCGCCGATAGCAACCGAACTCTTACGATCATCGTCGTGGCGACGAGGCAGACAGCGGGAACCCGGGCGAAGGACAGTGACAGGAACGACACCTGTCAGGTTCTCGACAGCGCGCTGGCAGAGGGCCAGCTCTCGATGGACGAGCATCGGCAGCGGGTGGCGACCGCCACCACCGCCACCACGCTCGGCCAACTCGCGGACCTCGTCTCCGATCTGCAGAACTCGAACGCGCCCGTCAAGATGCCCGACCTCAAGAAGCCGGTGCGTATCGGCGCCGGCGGTGGGTGGGGCATGCGCGCCGCGGTGGCAGGCGTGTTGGTGGTGCTTGGCGTGGCGATCGGCTGGGGGCTCTACGGCAACACGCCCTCGCCGCTGAACTTCACCTCCGACCCGGGCGCCAAGTCCGACGGCATCCCCGCGGTGGTGCTCACCCCGCCTAAGCAACTCCACTCGTTGGGTGGGCTGACCGGACTCATCGAGCAGATGAAGACGCGCTTCGGCGACACCAACGGCTACCGGCTGACCGTCTACCCCGATTACGCGTCGCTTAGCCGGCCC
>JAOPVX010000437.1 GCA_025965975.1 Mycobacterium sp.
ATGCGTGAGCAACAGTTCAGTCTATGGTAATGACATGACTATCGATCCCTCGCAGATACTTCTGACCGGCCGGGTGGCGGTGGTAACGGGGGGCGGTGCCGGCATCGGTCGCGGAATCGCAGCGGGCCTGAACGCGTTCGGGGCGTCCGTGGCGATCTGGGAGCGCAACCCGGAAACGTGTGCGACCGCCGCGGACCAGATCGGCGCGCTCGGAATCCCGACCGACGTCCGCGATGCCGGCCAGGTCGACGCCGCACTCGCCAAGACCGTCGCCGACCTGGGGCCGGTGACCATCCTGGTGAACAACGCCGGAGGGGTGTTTCACTCGGGAATCCTCGACACGAGCGAGAACGGATGGGATGCGCTGTATAGGGCCAACCTGCGCCACGTCTACCTGTGCACCCAGCGCGTCGCTCGTGGGATGGTCGAGCAGAAACTACCAGGGAGCATCATCAGCGTCACGTCGATCGAAGGTGTCAGGGCAGCCCCCGGATACGCGACCTATGCGGCCGCGAAAGCCGGGGTGATCAACTACACAAAGACCGCTGCGCTCGAGCTTGCACCGCACGGCATCCGGGTCAACGCTCTGGCGCCGGACATCACGCTCACCGAGGGGATGACGCAAGTCGCGCCGCCGGGCTCGGAGAAGCGGTTCGGTTTCACGGTACCCATGGGGCGCGCGGGTCATGTCGACGAGATGGCCGGTGCCGCAGTGTTCCTCGCCTCGGATTTGTCGAGCTACGTCACCGGACAGACAATTCACGTCGACGGCGGGACCCAAGCCTCGTCTGGTTGGTATCACCACCCGGAGACCGGTGATTACGCCCTCGGGCCGACGAGCGCCTGATCCGGTGACGCTCACATGAAGTCGCTGCCGCCGTCGACGTTGACGGTGGCACCGGTGATGTAGCCATTGCGCCGCGATGCCAGATACGTTGTGATCGAGGCGATCTCCTCCGGTAATCCTGCCCGGCCGAGATCGCAGGGTTGATGGAAGTTGTTGTCGATCCACGTCATGACGTCGACGGGATCGGTGGCGTCCAGTCCGTCGGCTGCGAGGATGTCGCGTAGTTGCTCGGTAAAGCTTGCGGTGACGATCGTGCCGGGGCACACACAGTTCACCAGAATGCCGTCCTTGGCAAGGCTTTTCGACAGGTTCTTGGTCACGCTGCTCAACGCCGCCTTGGACGCGGTGTAGGCGACGATACGAGGGTTCTGACGCTGGATGGAATGAGCTGACAACGTCACGATGCGCGCCCACTCAGCGGATCTCAGCGTCGGTAGGGCTGCGCGGATCGACCGTACCCCTGACATGGTGCCCAGAGTGAAAGCGGCATCCCACTCAACGTCGGTCATCTGCTCGAAGTAACCGTCGCCTGGACCGATCGTATGGACGAGGCTGTTGAGTTCACCCCAGCGTTCGGCCACTGTGGCAAATCCGGTGGCAATCGAGTCGGCGTCGGTCATATCCACGCTGATGCCTACCGCGTCGGGCGCTCCTAAGCGCCGTAATGACTCGATTGCATCGTCGAGCGGCGCACGACGTCGGGCCATCACCGCGACACGGGCGCCCTCGGCGGCCAGGGTTTGCGCAATAGCCAGACCCATTCCTTTGCTGCCGCCGGTAACCACGGCAGCCGATCCGGCCAAACCCAGATCCACGATGTTCCTCTCTCGGTGCGAGATTGCGTTCAAACAGATTCGTCGTGCATCAACGTGTTTGGGATCGGCGTAACTGACCGGCGGAGACGACCTCGTCGATGAGGTCGGCGGCCACGCCCAGCCCGCGCAGGCAGAAGCGTTGCACCCGTTGCCGGATATCGCTCAAGTCGGAGATCCCCGTCGACCATTGCCGTTCGACACTCGCCCATACGACGCCGTGGATCGACAGCGCCTCCGCCGCGGGATCGACATCGACGAAGAGTCCCAGACGCGCCCCGCGCTCCACCTCGTCTGCCAACGGGCCCAATATCTCGGCGTAGGCGGGCGCGACCAGTTCCGGCGCCGCGAACATCTGCGACTGCGCCTCAAGCGACATCCGCCGTAAGTCGGACTGGATCTGAGCGTCGAACGCAAGGTCAAGACGTCCGTCTATCCAGGCCGCTACTGCGCGAACGGGATCGGTGCCGGCCATCTTCTCTTTAAGCCGCTCCATCTCGGAGCGCGCGATCTCCAGAAACATCGCTGCGATCAACTGGTCCTTGGAGTCGAAATGCCGGTAGAACGCGCGTGTGCCGAGTTGCGCACGGGCAAGGACCTGGGCGATCGCCAACGCACGGACACCGTCGTCGCGCACAATCGCCAGTGCGGCGGCCAGAATAGCCGCGCGCACCTCTGGATCCGGATCCACCTTCGGGCGCCCGCTGCTAGTCATATGCGTTTTCGTACCAGCAGTGATGCCGCATCAGGCGGACGCTTCGTAATTGGACAGGTAATCGCTGAACGCGTCGCGAACCTGTTCGGGTGTCAGTCCGTAGTCGGCGAGGTGGTAGGCGTGTGTGCCGCGGTGGCCGGGCCTGTGCTTGTCGGCCCACTGCTTCACGCTGGCCCGGGTCTCACTGCTGAACGTGAGACCTAACTGCTCGTAGCAGTTGGCGACGGTAGTCACTGGGTCGGTCTGCAGGTCGGAGAACGAAACATCGACGAAGCGGTCGTCACCGAATTTCCTACGGAAGTCGATGGCACGTCCGATGCCCTCGACCCACCAGGCCAGTTGCTCGGCGCCGAGTTCCTCCGGATCCTTGTGGTCACTGCCCCAGCTGCGAATATAGGCGATGAGGCTGCAAACCGAGCCCAGTACCTCCGCCGGATCACGGTGACTCCACACGAATTTGGCGTTCGGATATACCTTCACGAACGCGTCGAGTGCGAACATGTGCACTGGTGTGCGGAGGTGCCAGAGATTGGGCTTGCAACGCCACTGCAATAGCTTGAGTACGTCTCGGTGGAATTCGTACGTCTCCCGCATATCGCAATGCATCAGCCACTCCACGTATCCCGGGACTCGCACCACACCGTCGAAGTGGAACGTGCGAAAGCTCATGCCCATCAGATCCTGGCACTCGGTCGCGGCTTCTGGCTCGGCGTTGGTGGTCGCACGGAAGTCGGGAAACATCTGCTCGATCATCGCGATGCCCTCAGCGGCCTGGTCGATGCGCGGATCGTTGTGCTGCGTGGTGGTCTCGGGCGGCGGAGTGGGCGCTTGGGACTCCCAGGTCCGCAGGCATCTGAATTGTGAATCGGCTGAAATCAGTTGGCCGAGTGCCGTGGTTCCGGTCCGGGGGAGTCCAAGCACGACGATCGGGCCGTCGATTACTTCGTCGGCGATCTCGGGGTGCGCTTTGTAAGTGTCGATGATCTTGAGCCGTTGGATGAGCGCGTTGCTGATCGTCGCGTGCTGCATGACGCGGCCGAGGTCGTTGAGGTCGGCTTCGGTGTTCAGCGCGTGGACGGTCTGGTCGAGACCCTCGCGGTAGTACGACGATCCGAAATCGCTCAGGCCGGTCGCGGCACACGCGCCGTCTTCGAGTTCGTCGGCGGAGAAGCTCATTGGTGAAACCTTTCGTATACGGCGCGGCGCCGTGCCGAGATCACCTCGGCTCGAGCGTCCGGAGTGGCCATGACGGTGTCGGCGGGCAACACCGACCCGATTTCATCGAACTTCACAACGCGAGAAGTCGGCACCGGCGCGGACTCGGTTCGCACGCACCGCAACAGCATCGCGCCGTTGCTATGCCCCGCACTGTCGAGCCAGTTTGCGACTCCTGGATCACGGGGAGCGACGACAAACCGCGCCATGCCATCTGAGTCGATCACTGCTTGGTGACCGTTCAAGCTGGACTGGTGGCACCCGTAGTTGATGGTCTCCAACCATGGATTGCCCAGTGAGATGCTCCAATAGACCCCTGTTGGTGGCGGTAGTTCGAGTATCAACGCCTCATCGGGTTCGAGTTCGAATCGACCTATGACAGGCCGGTTTTCGGCTGCAGCGCCCATTTCGGTCATGTCCATTGGAGGCATGAAACCGTTGGCTTGCGGCATGGCGCCGAAGTCGAGAAAGAACTTCAGGTTGTCGTACACGAACTCGCCCAACGCATGCAGCTGACGCGCGACCAAGACCTCCGCCTCGAGGCGGTGACCAATGGGATCGATCGGGGTGCCGACCCGTTCAATCCTCAGCGATGCCGGCGACTCAGTGTCCCAGTCGTAGAAGAAGTTTCGTACCGTCAAGGTTGGACGATCGCCTGCAAGTCGCAGCCAGTTGCCCTTGTGCTCGTCGGCCGACAGAATCGCGTCGAAGTTTCCGTCCGAGTCCACGGCGAGATCGTCGACCAAGCAGTTTGCGGTTGCCGCGATCCCGTCCATGGTCTGTAGTCCCACGTATCTGGCGGTACCCCGAGTGCCGAACAATCGATATGTCTCACCCCCGCGCAGGCTGGCATTCATGTACAGACAATCCGGACATTCCAGACCCCACGTCACGACGTCATCCATGCTGGCGCGCTTGACCGCGAGGACGGGATCCGGGTCTGCCCGCAGTGCGACATCGATACCGACCGCCAGCAACACCATCAGATGCCGCATCCCCGATGCGTAGTCGATCCGGTTCTTGTTCACCGGCGTCCACACCACAAGGCGTTCAGCCTGCGTCAGACGATCCTGCAGATGTGCCCATGCGTCGGTTAGTTCGACGTCGTTCCCCCGTCCCGCTAGCGCAACCTCCTCGATCGAGTGCGGCAACCACGCCAATGGGTTCTTCCACGCCCGCGGGGCCGGCTCATCAGTCACTGGCTCCTCCATCTCCACGTAAGGACGAGTAGAGCAATTGTGAAAATACGGTTTTCAAAAGTCCTGCAAACCATTACACTCAAGTGCGTAGATGTCAACAAGTACCGCGTCGAAGAGGGTCTGAACATGCCACGCATCGCACCGATACCTATGGAAGAGTTGAGTTTCCAGTCGCGCGCAATTGTTGAGGCGGGCGTTGCGGAAGGGCTCTATGCCACAGCGGTGCCCCTGCAGATCTTCGCCTACCGCAGTGCTCAGCTTGCGCAAGTGAGCATCGCTCGAACCCACATGGGTGCCGACACACTTCTCGGCGGCCGAATACTGGAATTGATACGGATCCGCAGTGCACAGCTTGGCGAGTGCGAGCCGTGCAGTCGATCGCGCAAGCATGACTCCATCACCGATAACGACGTAGCCTGCCTACTCGACGCGGGCTACGGCAATCTCTCACCTCAAGAGAAGATGGCCGTCGAGTTCATTGACCTTCTTTCGGCAGACCACCACGCGATCGATGACGAGGTCTACCGGCGTCTGTCGGAACACTTCACCGCCGCACAGATCATCGAGCTCGGATTCACCAGCGCCGCGGCGATGGGTATGCACCGCTTCATCCACACCCTCGATATCTATGGAGAATCTGACTCAGTGATCGATTACTCGCCCGATCAGGTCGACTCGGCGAAGGCCACCTGAGGTCCGTAGACCGTCTCGCCACATGGCTACGGAGCGGATGCCGCGGTGCAAGGCACCGTCGATCTGATGGCGAGAGTCGTTACCATGACATCTTTTTCGGCGAGGTGCGCAATCCGCCGACGAGCCGCGACAGCGCCACGCCCGCGTCCCGCCGGGCCGAGGCCCACCGGTTGGCGCGCTGGTTCGGGAGGGTACGCCCATGCTCAAGGTAGTCCACGACGCGGTTGCGTCCAACGAGAACGGCACCGCGGGCGGGTCGTTGCTCGACGAGATCGTGCGTGATGGTGCACGGGCGATGCTCGCGGCTGCGTTGCAGGCCGAGGTCGCCGCCTACATCGACGCCCACGTGGGTGAGGTCGACGAAACGGGTCACCGGCTGGTGCTCCGCAACGGCTACCACGTCCAGCGGGATGTGCTAACGGCCGCGGGTGCGGTGTCGGTGCGGGCACCGCGGGTCAACGACAAGCGCATCGACGCTGAGACCGGGGAACGTCGCCGGTTCTCCTCGGCGATTTTGCGTGGGCGCGCAAGTCTCCGCAGGTGGCCGAGGTGCTGCCACTGTTGTACCTGCATGGCCTGTCCAGCAGCGACTTCGGCCCGGCGTTGGAGCAGTTCCTCGGGTCGGCCGCGGGTCTGTCGACGGCCACGATCACACGGCTGACCGCGCAGTGGCAGGACGACGCCGAGGCGCTCACCAAGCACTCGCTGGCCGACACCGACTACGTGTACGTGTGGGTCGACGGGATCGACGGCCGCAAGGAACTGGTCGCGCTCGCCGACGGGTTCCGCGAGTCGTCGCAGTCGTGGGCTGATCTGCTGCGGTCGTGCCGCCGCCGCGGGATGACCGCTCCGGTGTTGGTGGTCGGTGACGGGGCACTGGGGTTCTGGAAGGCCTTGCGGGAGGTGTTCCCCGACACCCGAGAGCAGCGGTGCTGGTTTCACGTCAGCTCGAATGTTATTGCCGCCCTGCCGAAGTCGGCGCACCCAGGTGTGAAAGGCGCGCTAGCGGAGATCTACAACGCCGAGGACCGCGACCACGCCCTGGAGGCGGTCAAAGCGTTCGAGGCCGACTATGGCGCCAAGTGGCGCAAGGCGGTCGCGAAGATCAACGAGCACGTGGACGTGCTGCTGGCGTTTTACGACTACCCGGTCGAGCACTGGATCCACCTGAGAACTACTAACCCGATCGAGTCGACGTTCGCCACCGTCCGGCTGCGGCAGCGGGTCACCAAGGGACCCGGCTCGCGGGCCGCGGGAGTCGCGATGGCGTTCAAGCTCATGGAGTCCGCACAAGCCCGCTGGCGCGCCGTCAACGCCCCCCATCTCGTCGCTCTGGTCCGCGCGCCGGCGCCAGATTCAAGAAGGGGAAACTCGTCGAACGACCCGACGAATCAGAAGGTGATCAGCAAGTCGCGTGACACGCCGATCGGCTGGTCTTGACCATTCCTCCCGCGCTCCTGTCGAGCCCCCGCATGCCACTCACATCACGCAGACCAAGAGCGATCACTTCATCGAGGACGAGAACCCCGCTTGTGGTCCAGCAAGTCTGTTCCATGATCAGCCCGGCCAAGGGTTGTCGGGGTGGCTGAGTCGGGTGGACGTTTGGGCGGCTGCACCTGCTGAGACAGCCCGTGGCGGAGCCAGTGTTGGGGCTCGCACAGGATCGCGCTAGTTCCCAACATCGAAGTATTGGACCGTTGGTAGCAGCAGCTTCGGCATCAACGCTGTTGAGCGACACCTGTTGTTCGCAATAGGCAGTCTTTTACTGGTAACCCTGCGTATTTGACTTCGTCGTATCCTAGCTCGTGCCGGAAGAGCAAAGGCTGGGGAAGAGGCGCGGAAGAGCAATGGTCAAGACTTGTGGATCGGAGGGTTCAGGGGGTTGAGCCGTCCTTAGTGTGTTGCATAGTGCGGCTTGAGGTTGCGGCGCAGTATTTGGTCGAGGAATCGGTCGGGGACCAGCCGGGCGAGTCGCACGATGACTGCGGCGTCGCGTCCCACGGTGTAGCGGGTGCGCGGGTTGGTCGTGGTGATTGCGTCGGCGATCACTTTGGCGGCGTGCGCCGCCGAAACGCCGTCACGGGCGAACGTACGGGCTTGGGTGGTGATGGCGTCGGTGAGGGCGTCGTAGCGCTGGTGCTGATCGGCGGTCATTGCCGCGGCGAGAGCTTCGGCGGTGGCGACACCGCGGCCCGCCATCTCGGTGGTTACCGCCCCGGGCTCGACGACGATGACCGTGACGCCGAATCCAGCGACCTCCCGCCGAAGTGCATCGCTGACGGCTTCCAACGCGAACTTCGATCCCGCGTAGGCGCCGTAGGTCGCCATCGCGACGCGACCGCCGACAGAGCTGATGTTGACGACGGTTCCGGAGTTGTCCAGCAGCGCAGGCAGTAAGGCCTGGGTCATCGCGATGTGACCGAACAGGTTGACTTCGAACTGCCGGCGCCACTCGGTCATGGGTAGCGCCTCGACCGGCGCATTGACCGCAATCCCGGCGTTGTTGACCAACGCGCGCAGCTGGCGGTGCTCAGGATCGTCGGTGACGCGTCGCGCGATCGCGGCGACGTCGGCCTCGGTGGTGATGTCGAGGAGGTGCGGTTCGATGCGCTCGGCCCGCAGTGCGTCGGCGTCGATGTCGCGGCGTACACCCGCCAGGACGTGAAAGCCACGTTGGGCTAGTTCGCGGGCGGTGGCGGCGCCGATGCCGGTCGAGGCACCGGTCAGCACGATCAGCTCGTTGCGGGCAGGGTGCTCATTTTCAGTAGACATTGTCAACTCAGACTAACGGCTTGGTTGACATTGTCAACTCGATGGTGGATCGGATCTATGCTGGGGTCGATGGCGACCCGAGCCGAGACCTCCGCGGCGACCCGCCGGGCGCTGCTGGACGCCGCAGGCGCCCTGCTTGATACCGGGGGTCCAGAGGCGGTGACTCTGCGTGAGGTCGGCGCTCGCGCGGGTGTCTCTCGGTCGGCGCCGTACCGTCACTTCGCTGACAAGGAGAGCCTGCTGACGGTGCTCGCCACCGAGGCCTGGAGCGACGTCGGCGACGCTCTCGAGCGGCTCGCCGCTCGCTCCGACGCCTCACCGGAAAAAGCGCTGCGGCAGGCTCTGCTCTCACTGGTCACCATCGGGCGCACCCGACCTCATCTCTACCCCCTCATGTTCACGACACCGGTCGGCGACCCGACGGCGGCAGTCCGAGCGGCCGCGCGCGCCCAGGACCTGTTCGTCGACATCGTGGCTGGGGTCGTGGGCCCGCACCAGGCCACGCGGTATGGAGGGCTCCTGCTGACCAGCGCCCACGGCATCGCCGGACTTGAGCTCAGCGGCCACTTGCCCTGGGACAAATGGCACTCCAGCGCTGAGGATCTCGTCGAACTCCTAATCGGCTTGCTGCCACCGGCACCATAGCCCGGTATTCAGAAGTCAAAGTCGAGACCCGCAAGGGCCGCAGGCAAGGCGCGCTCGTCTCATTTCTGGAGAGATATTGTCGAGGCCTTCTAGTTTCAGGCGACCTCCGATGCTGTGTTTGAGTGCTCGGCGTCTGATGTGTCGGGTGTGATGTCGACGGGTCGTTCGAGCAGCTTGCCCTTGTGGAACACGGCGCCGGCACGGACGAGGGCGACCAGGTGTGGCGCGTTGACCGCACGCCAGCGGGCTTGGGCGGCGTCGATCAGCTTGTAGGCCATGGCAATCCCCGCGGCGCGTGAGCCGGGCCCCTTGGTGACCTTGGTCCGTAAACGCAAGGTGGCAAAGGTCGATTCCATTGTTATCTTGAGTCGCTCGCCGGTTCGGTGTGCAGACCTGGTACTTCGCGCGGTAGTCGATGGCGAACGCCTTGATCGCCACTTGGGCCTTGTCGATGTCCCCTCGGCGTTGTATATTTCCCGCATCGCCGCGAGCGCACCCGAATGCGCCGACTTCGGCAGTGCGGCAAGAACATTGGCTTGCTTGTGCCACCAACAGCGCTGCTCTCGGGTGTTGGGGAACACCTCGCGCAGCGCCTTCCAGAATCCCAGCGCGCCGTCGCCGACTGCCAGCACCGGGGCGGTCATCCCGCGGCGGCGGCAACCGCGCAGCAGATCGGCCCACGACTCCGTGGACTCCCGATACCCATCGGTCAACGCGACCAGCTCCTTGCGGCCGTCGGCGCGGACACCGATCATCACCAGCAAGCAGAGTTTCTCCTGCTCGAGGCGAACCTTCAGGTGGTTGGGCCACAGGTACACGAAGTCGGTGCCCGAGAGGTCTCGCTCCTGAAATGACTTGGCCTCGTCTTGCCACTGCGCGGTCAGCCGGTAATCGAGGCCGCCGACAGACCCGCCCCCGAGCCGAGGAACTGCTCCAGCGCCGCACCGAAGTCGCCGGTCGACAGGCCGTGCAGGTACAGCAGCGGCAGCACCTCGGTCATCTGCGGCGACTTGCGCGCCCACGCCGGCAGGATCGCTGAGGAGAACCGTTGCCGTTCACCGGAATCCGGATCGACTCGCTTGTCGTTGATCCGCGGCGCCGTCACCGTCACGGCCCCCGCCGCAGTCAGTACGTCGCGCTCGTGGTGGTAGCCGTTGCGGACCACCAGCCGGTGACCGTTCTCGTCGACCTGGTCGGCGAACTGGTCGAAGTAGGTGGCGACCTCGGCATGCAACGCCGCCGCCAACATCTGGCGGGCACCGTCACGAACGATCTCATCCAGCAACGACCCACCCGCCGTGCCGTTGTCGTTGGATGATTCCTGGTCATGAACTACCGTGAGCATGGGCGTACCTTCCCGAACCAGCGCGTCAACGCCGGCTCGTGATCAGACCTACTAGGACTTTCAGATCATTCCCGGGAAGGTGCGCCCACTCACGTCACCTCGCCGAGAGCCATGTCGGGTAGGACCGCCGCATTGCTGCGGCGGTCCCCCCTCAGAACCGTACGTGCCAGTCATCCCGGCATACGGCTCAAGCAAGCCCCGAGGACGTTGGGAGAACTGCGGCATCCGTTGGGCTCCTGCGCATCCGAGCCCGAAGGCTGCGATGGCAGGAAGCGTGTACCAGGTGAGGTTCGTCCGACCGGGCCGCCCTTCCGTAGTGGGTGAGATAGTCAGCGGCGATAGCTCGCTTGACAACTCCCAACCACCACCGTTCCCATCCGGAGGGCGACTGTGGGGGTTGATCGGCGGTCAACACATGGTCGCCGCACAGCGGGCAGCGGCCGTCCTGCTTGGCGAGCAGGCGCAGGTTGTAGCTGTCCAGTGCGGGTTTGACCTTGCGTCGCCGTTCGACCCAGTAGCGGGTCAGGTCCGGGTCGTCGGGAGACGCCCGGCCCGTGACCAGCGTGTGTCGGACGATGGGAGTCCAGGCGAATTTGACCAGACACGCGATGTTTTCGCGACGATCACCCAGCGAGCGGTCGGGGTCGCCGAACACCCACTGATCGTTCCTGAACTTGTTGAACCGGCCCCAGTAGCGGCGGGCGATCCACTTTTTCGGCTTCTTCGGATGCGTTCGGCGTGCCCACCCAGCGGTGAGCTGCCACATATAGTGGTCCAGTGAGCTGAAAACCTTGCTGGACACCGCACCTCGATAGTAGGCAGACCACCCCCGGATAATTGGGTTCATCCGGGCGATCACCGCCCTGGCGTTGGAGCCGCGCAACCTGCGCATCTCCTCGGCCAACCGTTTGCGGATACGCTCGACCGCCTCCGGGCTCGGCTTGATCAACAACTTGCCTGGCCGTCTACCGTGACGGTAGCGGCGGACGTTGAATCCGAGGAAGTCGAAGCCCTCTTCGAGGTGGACGATGTTCGTCTTGACCTCGTTGAAGACCAGGCCCCTCGGAGCCAGCCACCGGGCAAGCTGCGCCTTGACGTGTTCAGCCTGCTCCCGGGAATGGCAGCAGGCGACCATATCGTCGGCGTATCTCACCAGAACCGGGGTGCCCGCTATCGCCGCACCGGCGTAAACACCGGTCGAACTGCGGTAACACACTCCCGCGGCCTCCTCCAGACCATGCAGCGCCACGTTCATCAACAGCGGACTGATCACACCGCCTTGGGGAGAACCCTCCTCGGTCGGTGCAAACCCGCGGTTCTCAATCACCCCGGCGTTGAGCCACTTCCGGACCATTTCCCTGGCGGGGAACGATCCGAGCTTGTCGAGTAACCGAGGATGGTCGATTCTGTCGAACGCAGCCGACAAATCGGCATCCAGAATCCACACCCGTTGGGCTCGTGGCCCTTTGAGCGTGAGGAACAATGACTGGATCGCATCGGCACAGCCGCGGCCCGGACGAAACCCGTAGGAACGGGCCTCGAACCGAGCCTCCCACTCGGGCTCCAACGCGTTGCGGACCCGCCCTTGATGACAGCGATCCATCACCACGGGGATACCGAGCGGACGCGGATTTCCGTTGGCCTTCGGAATGTACACACGCCGAACCGGCAAGGGCTCCCACGACGACCGCGAATCATGCACCCGCACCGCCATGTTCGCTCTCGCCTCGGGCGACAGGGCAACCTCCCCATCGATCCCGGCCGTTCGACGCCCAGCATTGCGCTGAGTCACCTGTCGCACACTGACCAACGTGTTCGACCAGGAACCCAGCATCAGTTTCTGCAGCGACCGGACCGCGGCCCAGTCCTGCTCCCGCGTCGCCTTGAAGATCCTGCGCCGCAACCTCGCTACGTTCTCCTCATGGACGCGCCAATCCACGACGCTCCAATCGAAAACGCCCTCCGGTCCGTTCACCTCAACGGTGTCCAACTTGCCCTTCCGGTTCGCAAGGCCCTCGGCCTCGGCATTTCAAAGGCTCACCTGCCCACGTCAGCGCCCCTTCGAGCCCAGCGACCACCGCTGGTATCCGACCGGTTCCCCATGATCGCCGCCCAGGAGGAGCGGCGGAATCACGACCACAAGTCCCGTCGCCTTTCGACCATCGGCATTCGCTTCTTGAGCATCCTGTTCCCGCCAAGGGATTCCGCCCCTCTCACGATCGGCCTACCGGCCCGAAGGCCGGACCCGACGGGGTTTCCACGTTCCACGCACACGAGATACGACCGGGGAGGGCGCCCTCTATACCCCGAGACCAGCGGTGTTCGCACGACCGGCCTGTGGCCTCCGGTCGCCGCTTGCCGCCACTGCCAGCGGCCAGGTCCTATCACCCGGGTTCTCGACCCGCCTTCCCGGGCTTCAAATAACGAGGCGTCATCAAGGGTTCATTCGCATTCGCCCGTCCGGTCTTCCCCTTGCCCGGTTGCTCCCCGGACGGAACGGGGGTCCTTGGGCTTCTTCCCTGAGCTTCGCACCCCCACGGGCAGGACCCATCGGCGCACGTCAGGGCGGGGATCGGTCACGAACACCAACCGAGAACTACGTGACCGGCATCGCCGACCTCCAATCCACGAGCTCACTCACATGCGCGACATCGCGTCGCACCCACAGATTCTGATCATTGCTCCGAGATGGATATAAATCGGCAGTGCCGTCGGTGTCGGAACGTCCTTTACCTACCATCGCTAGCGATGGTAGGTAAATGCCAAGTCCTGCGGGCCAAGCCGAACGGATCCCGATGGACCGATACGACGAGACGGAATATGCGCGGTTACCGGTAATGGTGATTCCCGGCAGGTGGGCTTGTCACGTCGAGTGTCCCGCGGTGCTATTGAAAGAGCGTTTGGAGTAAGAACTCGTATATCACCGCGTTTTCGAAGGCGGCTTGGGCATTGTTCGAGACCCCGGCGTGGCCGCCTTCGGTGTTTTCGTAGTACTGGACCCGATGGCCTGCCGCTTCCAGCGCTGCCGCCATCTTGCGCGCATGACCCGGATGCACCCGATCATCGTTGGTAGAGGTGGTGATCAGCACCGGCGGATAGTCGCGGTCGGCGCGGATGTTGTGGTACGGGGAGTACTCCTTGATGAATTCCCAGTCGGCCGGGTCGTCCGGGTTGCCGTATTCGGCGATGAAACCCGCACCGGCGCCCAGCGCGGGAAAGCGGCGCATGTCCAGTAACGGCTGGAGGCACACCAGCGCCCCGAAAAGCTCGGGGTACTGCGTGAGCATGACACCCATCAGCAGGCCTCCGGCGCTGGCCCCGCAGGCGCCGAGCTGTGCGGCGGTCGTGACACCGCGGTCGATGAGGTCGGTGGCCACGGCGGCGAAGTCCTCGGTGACCTTGTGCCTGCCGGCTTGAATGGATTGCAGATACCAGTCCGGCCCGTACTCGGCTCCGCCCCTGGTATTGGCCTGCGCGTAGCTGCCGCCGCGGGCCAGCCACAGCCGCCCGGAGACGCTGAGGTAGCCGGGCAGTTGCGACTGCGCGAAGCCGCCGTAGCCGCCGAGCAGGGTCGGGCCCGGCCCCGTCGAATCCCGGTGTGCCACCAGGAAATACGGTATGCGGGTGCCGTCGGCAGACGGTGTGAAGTGTTGGCTGACCAGCAGATCGTCGGCGTCGAAGCGGGCCGGCGACGATTTAATCTCCCGCACCGGTCCGCCGGCGTGGCCGTGCAACAGCCGCGGGGGTTGATCGAAACCGGCTGAGACGAGAAAGATTTCGTTGCTGTAGTCGTCGACTCCGTCGATCCCCGTGACGGTGTTGTCGGGCACCCCGGGGATCGGCTCGGCTTCCCAGGTGCCCGGCGTGATCACCTCCAGACGGCTGGTCACGTCGCACAAACTGAGAACGACCAGTTGGTCTTTCGTCCACATGCCCCCTTGCGGGAACGTGCGCTCGTCCGGTTCGAACACGACCCGTAATTCGGCGGTGCCGGCGAGGAATTCGTCGAAATCGGCGGCGAGCAGCGTCCCGGCCTTATAGGGGGTGTCTCCCCGGACCCAGCCCGTCGGCAGTGAAATCAACACCCACTGCCGATGTAGGCTCACCGGTGCGTCTGACGGGACATCGATGCGGACCAGTTCCCCATCGCGCAATACCAGCATCTCTTTGTGCAGGTTGTCGATGAGGCGGATGAATATCGTGCGCCGGTATCCGGGCGTTCGGTCGACGCCGCCGAACGCCGCCAAGTCGCCACTCGAACCAGTGAAAACCGTCTCGGCATCGTCGAGGGGCGTGCCGCGCCGCCACCTCTTGACGACCAGCGGAAACCCTGCCGCCGACATCGACCCCTCACCGAAGTCGGTGCCCACCAGCACCGTGTTCTCATCCTCCCAACTGATGTCGCTCTTGGCCTCCGCCAGGTTGAACCCATCGGCGACGAACTCCCGTGTAACCATGTCGAATTCACGCACCACCGCCGCGTCCGAACCGCCAAGCGACAGACTGATCAGCGCGCGGGTGTACTCCGGCTCGATAACGTCGGCGCCAGCCCACACCCAGTTCTCATCCTCGGCAGCGGCCAGGGCATCGACGTCCAGGACGACGTCCCAGTTCGGTGAGTCTTTGCGATATTCGTCCAGGGTCGTGCGCCGCCACACCCCCCGGCGGTGCTCGGCGTCGGTCCAGAAGTTGTACAGATACTCCCCGCGACGCTTCACCGAGGGAATGCGGTCATCGGAGTCGACCACCTCCAGCGCCTCGGCGCGCATCCGCTCGAACCGCTCACCGCACAACTCGGCAAGCGTCGCCTTGTTGCGCTGCCCCACCCAGTCCAGGGCCTGCTCGCCGTCGATAACCTCGAGCCACAAGTATGGGTCATCGCCCATAACAGCAGTCCCCCTATGTGATACCGCAACAACAACCCCTGCCTCGCTGCCGGGCATAACGCGTGTATCCGTCGGCACGCCAAGCTTGCCGCCGCTCTCGGGCAATGCCAGTATGGGCCGTCGTTCCCACCGGCGAGGCGGATTGGTCCACACGCCGATGTCCGTCCCGATCGACCTACTGCGGTCCAATCGCACGGAGACAGCTTCACCGCCGCCCGCGTCGCTCAAAGTTCAGTGTTCAGAGGACGAATACGACGAATTCGAATACGGCGGGTTGCCGGTAAAAGCCGGTAATAGTACGCATCAGAGGGTCGGCCCCAGGCGCTCCCGTTGAGACCCCACGGTAAAAGGGCGATCTCTTTCCTGAAGTCCACCTGCCGAAGATCATTAAGTGCCTGCCAACGACGAAACACGATGTGCCCGGCCCCGGCCCCCGGATCAGGGTGCGTGCAGCGACCTTTACGTGAGACAGGATCTGATCACCCTCGTTTCTCTAGTTTTGATACTCGCAGACACCCGACCGAGCGCACCCTCGTAGAGGCGCGTCTCGCGAGCGCGTGCTTCAGGTCGTTTCGTAGTGCACGGGCCGATTACAGGGCGGGCACCGTCGCTGCTGTGTTCGGCGTCCGCGCCACGCCTTCGCGAAGCTGCCACCGGCATCACGTCATTAGCCGATAGGACGAGGATTGCCGCGCGGATATCGGAGCCGTCGGCGGCGCGATAACAGATACGCGTTCAAACACGGATCACAACGTGACTAGCCGTTTTAGTCTCCGGGGCATGGATCGCATCTGGCAGTGGGCGTGGGATCGGTACGGAGCGAGGTACTCGTGGGCCACTCTGCGCGGTCACGTTCCTCGTGATGCTGCCGATCTACCTCGTTGCGTCCTTTCTCGTTGTCGCTTTCGAGAAGTCCGGTCAGTACGTCGACGCGGGTGCCGTCACTGTTGTCGCAGTACCGGTGCTGGTGTACGTGATGGTTCTTCCCGGCATAGGCCGGATCCGCCTCGCGGAGCAGTGGGCGGCCGGCCACGAGGTGGACCGGGCGAGCGCATTGGACGCCACCTACGTCTGGGCTCGGGGGGCGGCTACCCGAGCGGTAGGGGGCAACGCTGTTGGGGCCGCCCTGCTATTGATCGTTGTCGGTGTGATCGCTGGGGCGAGCGGGCCGCGGCTGGTCCAGTACGGGATCCTGGGCGCTGCCATCGGAGCTGCAAACCAGCTGGTCGCTATTCACAGTTTGGTGGGAGCAGCGCTGCGGCCAGTCAGGGTCGCCATCGCCGAGGACACCGGGATCGGTGACTCCCTTCCCCGTTCTCGCCCGACTTTTGCCGCGTGGTCGAACGTGTCGATGCTCGCTGCCGTGTTCGTCTTCGCCGTCGCGGGCGCGATGCTGGCGGCCGTTTTGGATCGGGCCAGTGAGGTCCCCGTGCTCTGCGTCGGGATCGGCTGTGCGTTGATGCTTGCCTTCGCGGTGCCGATCACCGTCGGCCTCGCGAACTCTCCTTCCCTGCGACCCATTCGCGATCTCGCCGAAGGAACCCAACGTGTTGCGGCCGGCGACTATAGCCAGCGCCTGCCGGTGGTGCAGGACGATGGCCTGGGCGCGCTGGCGGCGTCGTTTAACCGCATGCAGGCCGGTTTGGCTGAGCGGCAACGACTTCAGGCGGCGTTCGGCACCTATGTCGACCCGGCTCTGGCGGCGCGGCTGCTTGAGCAGGGTGACGATGTGTTCACCGGCGAGCGCCGCGAGGTAACGGTGATGTTCGTCGATGTTCGCGATTTCACCCCGTTCGCCGAGGCCAACACCGCCGAGGACACCGTCGCGCGCCTCAATGCGTTGTTCGAGATTGTCGTGCCTGCCGTCGTCGATGCCGGTGGGCACGTCAACAAGTTCCTCGGAGACGGCGCTCTGGCCGTCTTCGGTGCCCCGAACGACCTCGCGGATCATGCCGACGCCGCGGTGAGCGCCGCGGTTCTGATTCACCGCCTGGTCGCCGAGCGATTCGGCGGGGCGCTTCGGATCGGCATAGGACTCAACACCGGCGTGGTGATCGCCGGAACCATCGGCGGCGCAGGCAAGCTCGAGTTCACCCTGATCGGTGACACCGTCAACGTGGCAGCCCGCGTCGAGCAACTCACCAAAACCACCGGCGACACGATCCTCCTCACCCAGCAGTGCGTCGAGGCCCTGGCGTCTCAACCACCTGGACTCATCGACCGCGGATTCCATGCCCTGAAAGGAAAAACAGCCTCCGTGCAGGTTTACGGCCTCGACCAAGAGACCGACGCGCGGGTTGACCTCACTATCTAAGGGGACGTGGATCAAACCTCCGCCGCGATCACCCTCGCGACCCCGATACTTTCACTGCGGCTTTCGAGAAATCCACAACGTTAGATGCGAGAACAGGGGCACTTCGGCCACGTACCTCATGTAACAGAGGGATCCACCGCCCTCCATAATTCGGCAAACGCGCAGTTCAGACCCCATTTTATGACGTGTTGCCGTAACTGACCTGCAGATAAGGGTTGACGGTGACGGGGTCCTCGTCGGTCACACTAGGGGCCAGCTGAACGGAAAAATGGTGAGGGGCTACGGAACTCGCTTGGCCGCTCAGAGGCGGCCAACCGGCGCGCGGCAGCGCGCAGTCGGGCAGAGATGAAGGCGCGCAGTGCGGTTCAATTTTGCAGGCTGCTGATTGTCAGGTCGACGAAGGCGTGGGTGAGTGGGTAGAAGCGGCCGTTGTGTCCGCCGCGGCCGTCGTCGTGCTCTCCGAGCCAGATGCCGACGACGGTGGCGCTGGTTGCGTCATCGTTGAGTTGCCAGACGGGACCGCCGGAGTCGCCGGGGATGCTTGGCGCCATTGCGGTGGTCAGGTATTCGTTGACGAGCATGTCGTCGGCTAGCTGCCCGCAGGCCACTCCGGTGGAGATCCCGGTGTGGCAGATGGTTTTTCCCTTGTCGGGCAGGGTCACTGCCGTGACGGGCAGCCCTTTCATGATCGGTATCGATCTGCTGGCTCCGAAGTCGATGAGGCCGTAGTCCTGGAACGGCTCGTCGTTGGGGGTGACGATGACGACGAATTGTCCGGTGGCTCCGGTGGTGCGATCAAGTACATAGCGTTCGGGCCGGTGCCGCAGTGACCGGCGGTGACGCCGTAGGTTCTGCCGGCGGCGTTGGTGAAGGTGTAGCCGAGGGTGCAGCGGTGTGAACCGTCCGGTCCGACGTGCACGATTTCGTCGCCGGGGGAGACCGTCGATGTCGCTGCGTGGGCGGGTGCTGCTGCCAGGATCAGCCCGGCCACCGCACTGGCTGCTGCGGCCGCACCGATGAAGCGAGTTGTTGCGCGGTTCATGTAGCTGCAGTGTGCCGCTGAGGTGTGACAAAGATCTGGGCCTATTGTCGGGGTCCCCGCAGGTGGCGTTCTGCACGAATTTGTGCCCGCACGTGCAGGGTTTCGATCCAGGTCCGCGCGGCGGGTGCGGCGCCGCCGGCCGGGCAGCGTTGGGCGGCGGGGTGCCGGCTGGCACTGGCGGCGATGGCCGCCTCGAGGTGGTAGCTCCGTGTCATCGAATGTCCGTGTCTTCGGCGGGGTCGGCTCGCCACCAGCCGGGGACGGTGGTGGCCTGAGCGCGTTGCCACAGGTCCACGAGCTGGTCGCGGATGATGACGAATTGCTCGGTCAGTTCGGCTCTGCTGCTTGTGGTTTCGCTGACCTGCTGCATCCGGATACCCTGCTCGCGGAACGCGCGGCGGTAGGCCTCGTCGAGGGTGTCGCGTGCGTGGTCCGGCGCGGCGTGGTGGTTGACCGTGTTGGTGTAGAGGTCGCTCAGGCAGACGGCCAGGCGGTGGTGCTGGCCGGGCGTCGGCGCGGTGTCGGGCTGCAGCGCCTGGGCGTCGGGGTGGTGTTTGGCGCGGTTGAGCACTGAGACGGGGTCGGGGTCGCGGCCGTCGTCGACGAGGCTGCCGATCAGTTCCCAACGGGTTTGGGGCCGCCAGATCGCGATGTCGGGCACCAGGTCCAGCAGCGGGCGGGCCTGTTCGGCGGAAAGCCACAGCAGCGAGCCGACGAACTGATGCTCGGGGCTCCACTGGTCGATGACCGTCGAGGATCGCCAGTCATCGCTGACTGCGGGCGCGGGCGCGGTTTCGTCGGGGTCGGGGACGACTTCCAGTGCTGCGCGGCGTTGGTGGGCGGCGGTCATGGTGTTCCGGCTCCCCACAGGATCAGCGCGTAGTACCAGACCAGCGCGGTGGTTTGTTGCTCGGTGACTCCAGCGGGCAGCATCTGCTGCACCGCGGCTGCGACTTCGGCGGCCGTGTGAGCGCGCTCGGCGTTACTGATTGCGTGGTGCCGCAACGCTTCTACCGTGGACTGCGCGGGGGCGGGGCTGTCTTCGACGCCGGCCAGGCGCGCCGCTTCGGGCAGCAGAACGCCGGCTCGCGTCGTGTAGTGGGCTTCGGCGCATGCCATGGTCAGCAAGGTCTTGGGGTAGCGGTGGCCGGGGTCGCCTTCGGATCCATGTCGCCACGTGCATTCGTGGTCGTTGATCCAGCGCTGCACGTCGCAGGCGGTGTAGTAGGGCGATGGCACGGGCAGCGCCTCGCGGGCGAGCTCCTCGATGACGGCGCGCCCGGTGATGCGGGGCTGGCGAAGGTGTGCCGGGTCGTCGGCGTCGGCTAGCTGCACAAGTTCATAGCTCGTGTGTGGGTCGGCGCTGGGCAGCTGTCGCAGGTAGTAGTCGGCTCCGATGACGTAGGTCATTAGGGCGCGGTGGGCGTCGGTGAAGTCCGGATGGTCGGAGATGCTGACGGACTTGGCGTTGTGGTCGATGGTGAGCTGGTGCATGGCGGGCTCCTCGAGGTGTCGATGGTCGCGGGGTTCAGGCGGCGGCCAGTGCCTTCAGTCGGTCTGGACGAAATCCGCTGTGGTGGTTGTCGGGGCCGGCGTAGACGACGGGGGCCTGCAGGTAGCCCAGTGCCATGACGTACTCGCGGGCTTCGGGGTCGGTGGAAATATCGACTTGGCGGTATTCGATGCTCAGCCGATCTAGAGTCCGGAATACGGCGTTGCATTGCACTTCCTTGTCAACTCTGTCGGTGTTGCGGAGACTGCCGCGGCCTGAGCGACGCTGCGGCCCTGAGCCATTCCTGAGTTGGTTGTGATGCGCACGAACATCTAGGTGGCATGAGGCCGTAGGCATCACGGCTTTTCCTTATCGATGATCAGGTGGACGACGGCGTAAGCGGCGCGCGCGTAGCGGATGCTGTCGTCGAGGAAGGAGGCGATGTCGCGGCTGTCGCGACTGTCGATGAGGTCGATGTCGTAGAGGTGTTTGCTGCGCAGTTGTTCGACGGTGACCAAGGCGCGCTGGGTCGCGCTGATGCCGGCGCAGAGATCAGTGAGTAGTTGAGCGCGGGCTTGGTCTCGCTGCTCGATGAGATCTTCGTCGATGTAGGAGCTGATCGCCATTGTAGTGTTCCTTTTCATGAGCAATGCATATGCGGCTAAACGATGACTATCGCGTCCCCTGTTGAATCTCCCAATTGACGGAGACTAGAACGATCGGTCGTTGTCACTATTTTATAGCGAATTCTAGGTGGTGACAACGGTTTTTACCGTAATCTGTTCACTATATCGTTCGTATTCCCCAAGCTCTCCGTGTGTTATTCCTGTGGCATCCATAAATCATTTCGGGACCTGCATGCCGACCATGGGCACGGCGTAGCCCCAGACTGAACACGCAATGCCGCAACGCTTCCCAAAGGAATTTCAAGTGCCGCTCTCCGCAGCAGTCCGTCACCCAGACTCATTCCGTCCATTTCTCGCGCCGTTATTGAGGCCGGGCGGGGCGTGAGGCGCAATGGTCGCGGACGGAAAGTTTCCCCGAGCGCCATCGCGAGTGCATTTGGGAAAGTTTCCGGGCCGTAAGGCCGCAGCCGCGGCCTTGCGCACAGCGCACGGCGACGGTCACAATAGAAAGCCGAGAAAGGGTGTGGGAAACGCCCATCGGCCCCCGGGGCGGCTGACTCTACCTAAAGCCTGATTTGACCCACCGGATGCGGCCGCCTCCAGCAGGTTCGCGAACCGGTCGCGGTGCCACGTCGGGTTAACGCCCCCCAGTTGACCGGAGGGCGCAATCTCTTCGAAGTTCGGCGGCTCTGCGGAGGACCTTAAGCGGCGTGGATGGGACCTTGGCCCCTAACGTCCTCCCATCGCGGCGGGCAGAGTCGGAGATGGGACGTGATAGACGGTCACGATTGGTCGCAGCGTCGACGCCCTGCACAGCTCACGTCGAACACGAACTCCACCGCACAGCCGGAGGCCCATGTGCCCACCAACACTGCATCTGCAGCCGCAGTGCCGGGCGGGGTCGACGTCGGACAGCCTGTTTTGCGGGCGGCGGGAATCAGCAAGTCCTACCGTCGCGGCTTCTGGCCGTTGCGCCGCACACAGCAGGTGCTGGCCGAGGCGGACCTCACACTTTATGCCGGGGAGGTGGTCGGATTGACCGGGGAGAACGGTTCCGGCAAATCCACCCTGATGAAGATCCTGGTCGGCGCCCTGCGCGCTGACCAGGGCACCGTCACCCTCGCCGGCCGACTCGGCTACTGCCCGCAGGAGCCGCTGGTTTACGCCCGGCTGACCTGCGACGAGCATTTCGACCTGTTCGGTCGGGCGTCCGCCATGACCCGTGAAGCGACGGCACAGTCGCGCCAGGCGATTTATGAGGCGCTCGGCTTTGCCCGTTACGCCCACACCCGCGCCGACCAGCTGTCCGGCGGTACTCTCGCGAAACTCAACCTCGGTCTGGCGTTGCTCACCGATCCCGTCCTGCTACTGCTCGACGAACCGTCCGCGGGTTTCGACTGGGACACCTACCTGAAGTTCTGGGAGTTGGTCGCGCAGCGGCGCAGTGCGGGGCGGGCCGTACTGATCGTCAGTCACTTCGTCGTCGACGAGGACCGTTTCGACCGCATCGTGGCCGTCCGCGACGGGAAGGCCGTACCGCGGTGACCACCGTGGTGTTCATCCGCCGATTCCTGACCGACTACATCCGCAACCCGGTCAACCTGCTGCTGCTGGTCGTGGTTCCGACGGTGTTCGTCATCGTCGCGAGCGGTGCTTTGGCGAAGTCGGCGAAACTGCTCGGTGGGCCCGGCGCACCCGCGGTGCAGACCGCGACGGCGGGTTGGGCGGCAGCCTATATCGCCGGCATCGCGATGTATTTCCAGATCGCCGCCACCCGCGACACGGACCGTCGGGTCGTCATCGCCGGGCTACCCGCCGCCCGGCTGGCCCTTGCCCGGTTGCTGACCGGCGGGTAGCCACTTCGATAGTTCGACCACCGATGTCTGGTCGGGATCGTATGTGACGGTGGCGGTTTGGCTCACGGCGTTGGCCTCAACGGCGGTGACGCCCGGTCGGCGCAGCAGGGTGGCCTCAATGGAGGCAGTCGAACTCGCCCAGTTCAGCCCGCCCACCCCAAGAACGGTGGTTGTGTTCATTGGCTGCGGAACCCTTCTTGCTGCGGCAGTCAGTTCCTGCATCGCTGCGGTCTATGGACAGAGCACGGTCTCACCCTCTGAGTACGGCGACCTCCGGCACGGCGATCAATGGCGGTCTCGCCCCATCGCGAACATCATCACCGACATCATCACCGACATCATCGCCACGCATCCCACGATGAACACCGTGCTACCGATCCCGACGCTTCCCGTGAGGATCAGTACCGCGGCAATCAGCAAGAGCGGAGCAATGCAGGCGAGCATCATCCAGCGGTGACGACTGCGCCCACCGGCTTGGGGCACGGGATCACCGTCGGGGCCGTTGCGGTCGACACCGTGCTGCTGGGGTCGGTCTTTTGCATCCATGCTTGCAGTCCCTTCGCGACGATCTGCGTCTACAGCCGGATGTGGTCGCGCAGCACGGCCAGCCGTTCCCGGTACTGCGTTTCGTCGATCTCACCGCGGGCGAATCGTCCGGCCAGCAGCTGTTCGGGCGAGGGCGCATCGTTGGTGGGTGGCTGCCCGCCCTGCTGATTGCCGGAGCTGAATCTGACCAAGGCGACGATGCCGACGATGATCAGCGCCCAGAACAGCACCATGCCGATGCCCATTCCGGCGTACCCCCACCCATTCATGTTGTTGCCGTACCAAAACATCATTGCGCGTCCTCCTGGTCGGTGGTGCGTGTCCTACTTTCCACAGCGTGCTCGTTGCCCAAGTGCCAAGACAGGGTCGAAGGCACCGTTTTGCAGGGACTTTGGGCACCTCGGTGTCGACGGCGGCGGTGCCACGGGGATGGTCGTGATCGGCGCCGCGCTAGGTTTCGTCGTCAAGGCTGGTCATCATGCCGGCCTCGTGGTGATAGTTGTTGGTCGGCGACCAGCGCGCCGGTCAGTTTCTGCATGGGCAGCACGACCACCGTGTCCGTGTGCGGCCCCGGGATGCCATCTGGGCTTCATCATTTGGAAGGTGTGACCGTGCAGATGCACGGGATGCCACATCATCGTCGTGTTGGTGAACGCCAACGTCGCATGCTGGCCCTGCCACACCGTCAGCGGAACCGCGCAATCGAAGGGTCGGCCGTTGATTATCCAGTCGTATTTCACGATGGTCCCGGACAGTTGAGCCGATAAATGCGGCCATTCGCCAGGTCGTGCGGGTAGCTGATGTCGCATCTCAGGCGTTCACCTTTCGTTACGACCACAGTGGGGCGGGCGACCCACGAATTCGATGATGGTTCTGTGAAGATTCGATCAAGACCAGCTCAGGTGGCCCCCGTATATACCGGGGGCGGCACCATGAAGCGATGAACACCAACGAGCCAACGACTCCTGGCGGCTACCGGGCGTTGGTGGTCGACGACGAGGTGCCACTGGCCGAGGTCATCGCGACCTATCTCGAGCGGGAGATGTTCGATGTGACCCTCGCCCACAGCGGAGCCGACGCTCTGGCGATGGCCCGCGAGGTCGATCCGGATGTGGTGGTCCTTGACCTTGCGTTGCCGGGTATCGACGGCCTTGAAGTGTGCCGCCAGTTGCGCACGTTCTCCGATGCGTATGTCGTGATCTTGACCGCGCGCGATACCGAGGTCGACACCATCGTCGGCCTGTCGGTCGGTGCCGACGACTACGTCACCAAACCGTTCAGTCCCCGCGAGTTGGTGGCCCGTATCCGGGCGATGCTGCGCCGACCCCGTACGGTGGCGACGCCGGTGACCGGTAACTCGCAGAACACCGTCGGCGGACCGCCGTCCCGAGAATTCGGGTCGATGTCGATCGACGTCGCCGGTCGTCAAGTCTTCGTCGAGGGCGAGCCGGTGGTGCTGACGCGCACCGAGTTCGATGTGTTGTCCGCGTTGTCTTCTCGGCCCGGAATGGTATTGAGCCGCCGTCAACTTCTCGAGGCGGTGTGGGGAGACAACTGGGTCGGCAACGACCACCTCGTCGACGTGCACGTCGGTCACCTGCGCCGCAAGCTCGGCGACGATCCTGCCGAGCCACGCTATGTGGTCACGGTGCGCGGCGTGGGATACCGGATGGGAACGGGGCGGTGACGACCACGCAGAAGAACGGGGTCGGGGATCGGCGGACTCGTCGCAGCCCTGGAATTGGCGCGCGTCTGCTGTTGGCCCAGGCTCTGGTGCTTCTGGCCGGGGGCGCCACCACGTGGATCGTCGCGGTCCTCGTTGGACCGCCGTTGTTTCGCGAACACTTCCGCCGCGCCGGCATGGCCCACTCGCCGACCGAACAGTTCCACGCCGAGCAGGCCTATCGCTATGCCACGGCGATCTCGATTGCCGTCGCGATCGGCGTCGCCGCAGTGACCGCACTGCTGGTGACCGGATACTTCAGCCGCCGTCTGCAACGTTCGGTCGCCGAGGTGTCCTCGGCCGCCAGTGCGGTCGCCGACGGCCACTACGACATTCGCGTCTCTCCTTTGGGTCTGGGTGAGGATTTCGCCAATCTGGCGCGGGCCTTCAACCA
This sequence comes from Mycobacterium sp., assembly GCA_025965975.1. Lineage (GTDB taxonomy): Bacteria > Actinomycetota > Actinomycetes > Mycobacteriales > Mycobacteriaceae > Mycobacterium. Next base: position 25,123 of record JAOPVX010000437.1, read on the forward strand.
GATGGCCGAACGACTCGAATCGGTGGAGACGACCCGTCGACAGTTGTTCGGTGACCTCGCCCACGAGATCCGCACGCCGGTCTCGGTACTCGAGGCCTACATGGAGGCGGTGGAAGACGGTGTGAAGACCCTTGACCGCGATACCGTTGCGACGCTTCGGGATCAGATGGGCCGGCTGGTCCGCTTCTCCGAGGATTTCGCTGCACTCGCCCAAGCCGAAGAAGGCCATGGCTCGATCGCGGCGCAATGGCTAGACCCCCGAACATTGGTCGCGGCGACGTTGTCCACCGCGGCCGACCGCTATGCCGCCAAGGAAGTGATGCTGCGATCCGACCTTGCGCCCGACTTGCCCCTGGTGTGGGTGGACCCGCAACGCATCTCCCAAGTGCTGGGCAACCTACTGGACAATGCGCTGCGCCACACTGGGCCGCAGGGGCACGTCGAGGTCGTTGCCACCTCAGACACCAGCCAGCTCACCATCACCATTACCGACAGCGGGGACGGCATCGCTGCAGAGCAGCTGCCGCACGTGTTCGACCGTTTCTACCGTGCCGACGTCGCTCGCGACAGACGCCACGGCGGCGCAGGAATCGGACTGGCCATCGCCAAGGCCATCACCGAAGCCCACGGCGGCCGCATCAGAGCAGCCAGCCGCGGACCCGACATGGGAAGCACCTTCACCGTCACGGTGCCGATCCAGCCCGGCTGATCGCGACCCCGCCTGTGAGGGAGGCAGGATCCGGGGTGAGCGTCCGCTCTACAGCGAGGCCAGCATCTTGGTCATGGTGTCGATCTCCTGCTGCTGGCTGGTCACGATCGAGCGCGCCATGGCCGTCGCCGCGGGATACTGGCCAGTGTTGATCTCGTTCTGCGCCATGCTGATCGCGCCCTGGTGATGGGTGATCATCTGGGTCAAGAACAGCTTGCTGGCCTCCACGCCCTGGGCGTTCTGCAAAGCGGTCATGTCCGCGTCCGACATCATCCCGTCCATCCCCGGCTTGCCGGGCATGCCGGGCATGCCGCTCATCCCAGGCATCCCGGGCATCATGCTCTGGCCCGGCGTGGTTGACGGGCTCGGCATCATGCTGTGGCTGGGCATCCCGCCACCGGGCGTCATCGGCATGGTCGCCATCCCCCATTGACTCAGCCAGGTTTGCATCTGCTGGATCTCGGGGCCCTGGGCGGCTTTGATCTGCTTGGCCAAATCCGTTACGCGAGGATCCATCCCCTGCTTGCCCAACACCATGTCGCTCATCTCGACCGCCTGCTGGTGATGGGGAATCATTTGTCGGGCGAACATGGCATCAGCTTGGTTGTGCGCCTCAATGGCCGACGTCGCCGTCGTGGTCGCGGCCGTCGGCGGCGCCGTTGACTGACCCGCCTGATCGTTGCTCTTGGGACTGCTACACGCGCCCACGGTCAACAGCACCGCCATTGCGGCGACACCGACCGCCACGTTCCTTCTACTCGACACGACGAGTCCTTTCCTCGATTCACGGCCAGGTAGGCGTAGGCGCGCCACCCCGTCCTCGAGCGTGCTCGCGGCTGGTATGGCTCTCCTAGTCGTTCTATGAAGATTCGATAAAGAACCGCCGACGACGTTGGTACCGAGCCTTCCGCAGAGCACCCTGGCGTTACTGCCCCATAGCCACGACCGAGAGGACCGACATGAGCATCGCCTTGTCGACCAGCCTGCACGCCTCATTCGCCGATGCGCTCATCCGCACTCGAGATGCCCTGGCGGAGCATGGCTTTGGCGTCCTGACCGAGATCGACATGAAGGCGACACTCAAGGCGAAGCTTGGCGAGGACATCGAGGACTACGTCATCCTCGGCGCCTGCAACCCGCCGCTGGCGCATCGGGCGGTGAACGCAGACCGTCAGATCGGCTTGCTGTTGCCGTGCAACGTCGTCGTGCGCGCCGACCTCACCGACGACGAGTCCGTCATCGTCGAGGCGATGAACCCCCAGATACTCGTCGAGGTGACCGGTGAACCCGCACTGCGCGAGATCGCCAACGAGGTCACGACGAAGATGCAGGCAGCCATCGACTCCCTGCACGCGGCGGCTCCACAGTCATAACCGCGGCCCGACAGGCCTGATGCGCGACAGCCAGAAACTGAACGGCCTCCGCACCCCCACGACCGCGCCGGCGACGGGTGTCATGGAGCGGTCGATCCAGGTCGGACTGCGACGAGTTTCCTTAGTCGCTGTTGGTCGAGTTGTTTGGTGAGTTGTTCGTTTTCGGCGGCCAGCACGTTGACGATGCGGGCGAGCGCGTCGATGGTGTGCTGCCGTTGTCGGCTCTGCGCATTGAGGTCGGCCAGGCGACGATGTGCAACTGCGAGCTCGTCGCGAAGTCGCTTCTCGCTTTCTGGTATTCGGTTCTGAGCGCGGACGCGGGCGTAGAACTCGTCTTTGAGGTCGGTGTGGCGGTGGGTGAGGATGTGCCGCTTGATTCCGGCTTCGGCCGCGAGGGCGACGACGGTGAGTGCTCCGTCGGAGCGCAGCGGTGTGCCCGCGAGGAGGCGATCCATCGCGGCACGTATGTCGTTGCGTGTTGGGTCTGTGCTCACGCGGGATCTTCCCCTGTGTCGGTTGTTATCTTGGTGCGGTCGTGTGTGTCTGCGAGGTCGCTCAGCGTGAGCGCGCGGTGCCGTAGTCGTTCGGCGAGCGGTCTTGGTGTGGCCGGTGAATCTGCCTGTTGCCGCAGTTGTTTGGCTTTGAGCCTGAGCAGTGTCGCGTCGCGGTCGGTGCGGGCGATGTTGGGGCAGGAGGATTGGCAGCGGTCAAGGCTGGGCGTGTGCGTTCGGTTGGCAGGTCCGTTGTCGGGGTTGCAGAGGGCTTTGGTGGGGTCGTAGTTGCACGTCAGGTAGGCGCTGGTGTTTTCGAACACGGTCAAGGTGGGATCGGCCAGGAGAGTCCTGGCCTGGCGTCGGGTGAGGATTGCACCGGCGAATCGGTGATGTTGCTGGCGTGCGGCGTGGATGAGTCGGCGGGCTGCTGGGCCGGACACTCCGTATCCGGCCTGCAGAGAGTCGTGCACGTCGGCGAGGTGGTCGGCGACGGCACGCGCGGTTTCCAGATCCAGGAGCTCGTGGATGCCGTCGCGCTGACGGGCTGCGTAGCTTTCGCTGATGAGGGTGCGCATGTGACCGTATTGGACTGCCAGGGCGACCAGGCCGCCTGGTTGGCGGGCGATGTGCCAGGCCAGGGTGCGCCGGAAGCGTCGGGTGCCGATGCGACCGTGGGGGTCTGGCGGGATGGTGGCTTCGCCGGTCCGGTCATTGACCCAGCTGACGAATTCGTCGATCCGCCTGTTCATCGTGCTGTAGGTGACTGAGCGCCCGTTCCGGTTGGTGTCTCTGGTGGCGAAGAGCAGTCCGGCAGGTGCTGTCTGCAGCTCGAGGATGCGGATCGCGGCAACCACCTGGGGGACGGCGACCCAGGGGGCCGGGCGTAAGACGCCGGCGGACAGGTGATTGCCGTCCTCGTCGTAGGCGGTCTTGTAGTGGAGTGCCCGTATGAGGTGTCGTCGGGCAGCTGAACGGTCGTCTTCGGCCGCGGCTGGCGGTTCGGGACAGCAGCCGGCGCGCAGCGCGAGGACTACTGGTGGAGTGGACGTATTCGAAACGTGCGCTATTCCTCCGCGGGGGCCGCCCGCTACCTGTGCCGCTTTGTGTTCACCGGGGGTCCATCACCTGATTTCGGTCGCTGTCGATGCACTAGCACTTGGGATAACGCGGCGTCCGGAACGCCCTTGCGCGGTAATCAGGCCGACTCTCGAAAGCAAGGAGTAGCGGCGCGGCTTGGCCGTATTAGTCGAGTGTTTCCCAGAAGCGGTTAAGGGCCACCGCGCCGCGAGCTGGGTCCTGCACCATCCACCAGTGTCCGAGCCCGTCGAGCACCTCCGTGCGCGCTCCGGCTCGGTCGGCCGCCCGCCGTCGGATCTCCTCGGAGCCGATGTATGGATCCTCGGTGGCCAGCAGTGAAAGTCCCGGCCGAGCGGCGGCGTTCGCCAGCGCGCGGCCGGCCTCGGCCATGGCTGGTTGGCGAGCCGAGCGGTACAACAACAAGATTGCCCGACCCATCTCCGGGCCTTGGGCTGCGGCGATCGAGGTTGCGATGTCCAGCGGTATACCCAGCGCGACCATCTGTTCGGCCCGGTCACCGACCGTGCCGCCCAGCATGGTGTCGACCAGCTGCTCGCCGTCGCCCGGGGTCTGCCATACCTGGGCGAGGTCGTGCCAAACGTAGTCTGGGTCGAACAACCCGACGACGTCGCTGGCCCAGCTGCGCACCAGCTCGGGTCGATGCATCGCCACGTTCACGACGTGGCCGCCGCCCCAGTCGTGACCGACCAGGTCGATCGGTTCGTCGACGCCCTCCAGCTCGCCCTCGAGCCAGTCGCGGTAGTCCAGGTAGGTCGCCGGGAAGTCGTCGGGTAGTAGGGTGCCGAATCCCGGCGGTGACAGCCGCACCACATCGTCGTGCCCGAGGGCATCGACCAGCGGGCCCCAGATCGCTTCGGTCTCCGGATTGCCGTGCACCAGAACCACAGTCATGGTGAACATCCTGGCACGTGCAACGGCGAGGCAGGGCCGTTTGGCGGGGCATCGGGTGATCGCTACGGCGGGAGCGGAGAATTCGTGGCTTCAGTCCTTCGCGGACTAATCCGACAACGTGTCTGGTAACGGCGTATGACCGTCAACTCGGCCAGCCACCTCAGCCAGGCGAGGTTGCGAATCACGTTGCCGGCGACGCAGATTGACGGTCGCGACCCTGGTGATGAACAAGGGATTAAGCAGACGGGCCGGCGGGTCGACAAGGCCGGTGACCTTGAAGAACTGGCTGACGACCGCGGCGTCGGACTCACAGGCGCTCAGCACCCAGTCCACAAATCGGCTGCTAGCCCGCATCGACGTCGTCCGTCGCCCTTCCACCTCCGGGAAAGCCAGGTCAGAACCCGCCCCGATCTGCCAGGCCACACCGATCCCTTTCGCCGCGGCGCGAAAGTATCGCCGTGGCAGGTCGGTGACGCCACCATGCAGACAGTCCCGTAGGGCCACCGCGTCCAACGCCGCCACCGACATTCCTTGCCCGTAGATCGGATTGAAGCTACATATTGCATCACCGCAGACCAGCAGACCGTCGGGCAATCGCCGCATCTTGTCGTAGCGTCGCCACTGGCTGGACGGCATGCGGTGCTGTACCACCGGCCCGATCGGTTCGCCGGCGCGCACCGCCGCCAGCAGGTGGTCCGGCGCGTACTCCTGGGCGAACGACAGCATGCCGGCCAGCTCACGCGGCGGCTCGTGCCCCACCATCCCGAAGACCGTGAATATCCACGTGTCATTCTCACAGCCGGTCAAAAACATCCCCGTTGGCCGGCCCGGTGCTGGGCTGACGAGGGCAAGCATTTCCTTCAGAGTGCCCGGCGGGATCCGCAGCAGTTGGCTGACGTAGGTCGTATGCATGACGATGTGGTCCTCAACTGGTCGCCCATACCCGAGGCTCTCCAGAAAGGCTGGCGTATGGGCACCGCGGCCCATCGCATCCATGACTACGTCGGCCGTCAACTCCTGTTGGGCCCCGCCCTCATGGTTGACCACCCGCACGCCGGTGACGCGACTCCGGTCCGCGGTCGACGTCAACTCGGCCACGTCCTGGCCGCCGAGGATCGTCACGTTGGGGGTCTCCTCTAGGCGCCGCCGGACATGGCACTCCAGGAACGGCCTGCTCGGCATATACATACCGATTGCATCGTCATCGAGGGCAACCTTGCCGGACTGGAGCACCTGGTGGCCGCCGTAGGACAAGTGAATCTTTGATAGCTCCCCGTCATCCCAAACGGGAGCACCGTCGGCGACCAGATCCTGGAGAATGCCCGAAAAGAGCTCGTCCAAGACTTGAGCACCCCGGGGCAGCAGTACATGGACATGCCGACCCTGCGGTACTCCCCGCCGGTTAGCAGGATCGTCGAGCAACACATCTCGTTCGACCACAGTGACGGTCCGGAAAAAATCGGCGAGCACTCTCGCGGCGAGCAGCCCGCCCATGCTCGCCCCCAGAACGACCGCACGCTCACCCAATACCGGCATGGCGAAACCCCTTACTCGCCGTCGGGCGGTCGAGCCGTCGAGATGAGTAAAGTAGCCGCAGTTCACGGGCCGTAGCCGCGACGGGTTCGGGCACCTCGTTCGGTACTTCGCCCACGACCGTCGCGTCGGCGGGATATCGCACCTCGATACGCAGGTCGCGAACCTTCGTCTCAGTCATCGGCCGATCCCCGTTCTTGCACATTTACTGGGTGTCCGCTGAGTATCACCCCGCCGGGACAGGTTGCACTGAGTAATCGACTACTCGAATAGCCTGTATGCACTTCTCGTGGGCAGCGGCGGCGAGCGGCGGAATCTGGCATCCATTTCCCGTTGCCGCCGACCGGCCGAAGCCGCGACGATCGACCGGTAGTTGTCGCTTGCCTGCACCAGCCCGTTCCAGCCGCGCGTGGGACGAGCCGGCTAACCGGGTCTGTCGCATGCCGGCACAGTCCCGACGGCCGTACTCGCTGTTGCATCAAATACAACGTGATTGCGCTAGATACCCACGACCAATTCTCCGTTCAGGGAATGGGTGCCGCGGCGCAGTGGGCCAGCGATTGTTGCTCACTAGTCCAGAAGCGAGGACAGGGCAATCTGATTGCAGCAGAACCTATTTCGGCGACTTTGGCCTACCGTCCGTCATGTCGTGTCATGCGATAGTCGGCTCCGAGCAGCGGCGTGTAATCCCGTTTTTCGCTTGATCGCATGCCGGTGAGGTAAGCGATCACGATGAAGCAGGCGGTATTGAGGTGCGCGACAAGGGCTCCGATCTGGAAGTGGTCGATGTTATGGATCCAGGGCCGGTCATCGATGGTCGCGGTGATGGGGACATCGAGCGGGCACGGTCCTGGGTTTTCCCGCAGGTAGCGTTGCCACTTCGGATGCCGGAGGGTTTTCTCCACCGCGCCGGCGGGGCAACCGGTGATCCCGGCGATGTAGTTCCTGGCCATCGTCGGCTCACCTTTATGGCGGCCTGCGGGCAGTGGTTTGCCGGTGGACTCCAGATCGTGAAGGTAGGCGGGCAGCGCCGTCGTCCGAGCTGACCGCGGGCGATGTCCTGTGCCGGTGGCGATTGTGCGTAAGCGTTGATTCTCGGCGTGCCCGGCGAGGATGTCGCTGGCGAAGTCTTCGACGAACCGTAGCGCCCAGACCAGCAGCGGTCCCATGGTGGCGGGGGCGAGCGGGTCGGTCACGTTCTCGCCGGCCGGTCTTGCGGCTGAGAAGTATTCGTGAAAATCGCCGGTTTCCCAGGGTGGTGCCGCAAGACGCGCGAAAACGGGAAGCAGCGGAGCGTAAGCGTGCAGTCGAGTGAGTGCCCCGAGATGGCTGACCGTGGTGTTTCGCGCCCACGTGCGCGTTGTCGTCAGGTAGGTGCTGTAGTCGGCGAGCATTTCCGGGGTGACTGCAGCAAGTTCGGTGATGCCGCGCTCATCGAGCCAGATGGCGAAGGATCGCCAGTCCAGGACGGTTTTGTGGGTGCGCAGCGCGCTGAGGTGGCCTCGCATGCGTGTCTTGCGGGCCAGCAGGGCGTCGGGCACCGGAAAGTTGAGCAGCACCCAACTGGCGAGACGGAATTGTTCGCGGAGTGTCACGGGGAACGCCGACCAATGAATGCGTGCTGTGCCGATGGAGGGGTTGGCGCTGGCGAATGTCATCAGCCAGGACTCGGCGTCGTAGCGGGGGATCAGTGCGCGGTGATCAGCGTCGACGGTCGACGGATCAATGATCGGGTCGCTAGGCCGCGGAGCGGCCAGGATGCCGGGGGTGAGAGCTGTCGTCACTGGTCGTACTCCCGGTGCATCAGTGCCTCGATCACGGCACGGTCCTTGGTGCTGATTGAGGCGAGCGCATCGCTCCATTCGGCAGCGGTGAACGCGGAGTCCTTGAGGGCGCCCAGCCGGGCGAAGTGTTCGCGCCAGTCGTGATCCCACACCGCCGCCGGTAAGGCCGCGCGCAGTTCGGCTAACGATCGGTGCAGGTAGGCCAATCGTGGCAAATGACGCGGTGCGATGACCGCATTCGTGCACGCTAGACAGAGCAGAAACGAAGCGCGGCATGCCGATCCATGCGCGCTGAAGGGGCTGTTTAGGTAGTCACTGCAGTTGGCGGTCGCCGTGTCGGTGCCCGAGGGGGCGTCGTTGTTATCGGTGCTGATGCGTGCCGTCACCACTGCTTGGGCGTGGGCGATTGCGTGGTTGATGCCGTCAGCGATGACCGGAGCGGCCGCGTCGTGGGTCGCGGTCTCGGGCAGCAGGTAGACGCTGTCGTGGACGTCCTGGCTGTGCTGGGTGGGTGTGCGTCGGTGCAGGACCGTCACTGTTCTTCGCAGCCGGCGCAGGTTCATGGCAGTGATGCCCGTCGCCCTGTGCCACTGCCTAATGTCCTCGGCGTCGAAACCTGCACGAATGAGTGCGGTTCGATCCTTGACCAGTACTGGCCGCTGCAGATGCCACAGCAGCAAGCGGGGGGTGGGAGCGCCGTGCTCTTGCAAAAGGTCACGCGCGGGTTTCGTGGCGTCAAGGGCCTGCGTGATGAGGCGACCGGGTGAGGCCGGCCCCCAATCAGTGAGGTTGCGGGTCTCGTAGCGCGACGGCAAGCTGCGGCGTCGTTTCTCTAGCTCCACACGGTAGATCACTTGCTTGTTGTCCGGCTCGGGCATGGTCTCGGGGACGTTGAGCTCGGCGATTGGGGTGGAGTTCCAGCCGTAGGCGATCACCATCAGCACGGCAAGTGAGACCACTTCGACTTTCGTCAGGTAGAGCCTGCGCCAGCTGACTTCGGGATCTTTGCCGCCCAATACGGCGTCGTATTGGGGCTGTACCACTCGGTACCCGAGGGCCGCCTTTTCGACATCGAGCGGGACGTCGCCCGTGGTGGCGAGGTGGTTCAACGCCTGGCCGAGGAGGTCTTCGGCACTGTTGACCGGGAAGCGGCCGTTGCGCCAGTCGGTGAGGTGTTGGCGATTGTCGCGGATTCGTTGCGAGGCTTTGCGAAAGTTTTGTGCCGCAGTGGTCTTGATGGCCGCGAATTGTTCGGGGGTGTAGGCGGTTTCTGTCACCGGTGTCTTGGTGACGCGTTTGAGCGTCGCATCGCGGGTGGCGGTCGATAGCTGCGGATCGGTGCGCAGGAATGCACCGACCTTTCCGATTTGTCGGCGGCCGATCTCGCCGGTTGGGCGGCTGATGCGCCAGTGATGCCAGATGGCCGGCGTGATGTCGCACAGGTCGTGGGGCGCCCGGTCTTGTGCAACGAGGTATCTGGTGAATGTACCGATGAGAGACCACATCTCGTTGCTTGTGGCTACCGATCGCCACGGGCCGTCGGCCCGAACTTGTCGAGCGAATGCCGCTGCTAGCGAGCGCTTGAGCGGCAGGTACCCGTGCAGCTCGTCGAAGTCGTAGACCGCAAGCTGGTCACCTTTTTCGTCGGTGTGGGTGACGATCAGGCCGGTGTTGTCGAGCACTGCTGGTCGTCGGTACTCACCCGCGGGTAAGGCTGCCGGTGACCCGCTTGGCACGATCATGCGGCACCGTCGCCGTCGATGACGCGCTCGGACGCCGCCGCGATGCGGGTCAGGAGCTCGGTCACGCCGGGCCGATCCTCCTCGAGGAGCAGGGAACGGACCTGCAGATCGGCGACCGGCGCCAGGTAGATGTCGCGGGTGGTCTGTTCACTGGCGTGCCCGAGTAGGTCTTTGACCATGCGCCATGGGTCGCCGTAGAGAAGCCGATAATCGCGGCGTTCTTCCGCGGTGAGGCCGAACCGCTGGTCCATCGCATGGTGTAACGCCACCAGCATGTGCAAGGCGAACGAGTGCCGGCACGTGTGCGGTGTGCAGAACGGCGGATCCGTCATTGCATCAGCCAACACGACCCGGCTTCGCTCTGATCCGGCACGAAAGACGGCCTCCCAGGAGTGAGCATCAAACGGTGTCCCGTCTTCGGCCAGCCACAACCACAAGGGCTCCGGACCCGCTGGCCCGTCGATGAACAACAGCCTGCGTTCGTCCGGATCAAGGCTGTCCATGTTGCCCTGCCCTGTGTGACCGTGCCGATCGCGCCAGTGCAGTACCCGCCGGGTTCGCCCTGACCGATCGATGACCGTCCGCAGGCCGTCGATGTCGTCGTAGCGATGCTGTGCTTGCGCTCGTCGGATCGCCGCGCGTCGCGTCGTACCGACGTACGCTTCGATCTCGCGCAGCGCTTGGGCGGATACGTAAAACGCACGTGCCCGTTTGCCTTTGGTCACTGCGGCCGCTACCCGCCCTGGATAGAATCGCTGTTGCGACACCCCAGTTGGTGGCAGTTCCCACGTCAGCAGCGATCCGGCCTCGGTGCGCCGTAATCCGCTCGAGAACAGCAGGTCGGCGTAAGCCCCGTTGCGGTCGTCGTGGCGCCCCCGCCAAGAGCGATCTGGGCGGCCCTCGGCCGTATAGCCGCGCAAACCGACATCGCGCCACAGCCGATACGCCCGCGGCGTCAGCCAACGCACGTTACTCGAGCGGACGTCTTTCGCCCAGGCATCCGCGGTTTCCACCATGTCGCCGTGGCGATTTCGAACCGTCTTGACCGCCATTGGGTTCACTGCAAGGACTTGTTGGGCGGTAGCCCAGCGGTACAGGCGTTGCAGGGCAGCCAACTCCCTGTTCCACTTTGCACCGCTGACCCGTGCCGGGTTGCGAGGCGATCGGCGTCGCCAGTCCTCGAAATCGAGCAGGTCATCCAGATCGGCCTCGTCCCAGTGCTTTCCGCGCAGCCACAGGAAGTTGAAGAACACTCGGTAGTCATTGGTGTAGGACACCTTTGTCGACTTCGCCAGCTGGACGAATCCCGAGCGGCTGAAGAACCGAGTCAGTCGCGCGTCCGCTTTTAGATTCGGATCGAGCATGAACGGATCACCAGACCGGATACGCATTTGCTCTTCACGCTCGGTGAGGCCGGCCCACCCGTCCAACATGGGATGGGTGGACGTCGGCGACAGCTTCGGCGCCGTGTCTGTCACCCAGTGCACGGTCCACAGCTGGGACATCTTCGCCTCCCTCGCCACAACAGGGGTGATCACAACACGCACAATCTAATAGGGAATTGCACGCATGCGGGCTTTGTGTAAACGGTTATCGGTGTCATGGTTCCGGCCTTTCTGGTGCGTTGTTTCCTGCTATTGATTTTAGCCGCTATTTTCGGGTGCCGCCAACACTAATTCTCCTTTCTCCGCCATTCTGCAGGGTCTTTTGTAACCCCTTCTTTGTCATTTGCAGCTGCGCGGTGTTGAGCTTCTGCAGAACTCCGATGATCTGGTCGTGAGCTGCTGGCACAGCTGCGTACTGCCGTGGTGTGTACCCTTTCTTCCGCTCCTCATCGCAATTGTTTTGAGGTCGGATCGGCGCGGGGAGCGCAACGGTCCGGATGAAAAGTTTTCGCCGAGCGGTAGCGAGTGGTTTTGGAGAAAAGTTTTCGCGCCGGTAGGCGTTTATCCGTGGCCTTGCGCGGATCGCGTCACCGGCCATACTGTGACGGCGATGAGGGGTGGTGAAAAGAAATTCAGCAACGCCGCAGGCGTTTCCGCTCGGCCGCGGCGCCGCGCCGGGTGCCGCGGTTTGTGGGTGCCTGGTGGGCAGGTGATGGCGCTTTTCTGCCCACCAGGCGGTTGCGCTCAGGCGGTTTGCAGCATCCGGAACGCTCGGGCTTTGAGGCCTTGTGCAGTGCTGCCGATGGTGACGGCCCGCAGGGCGCGCGCGGCGGCCTGGTCGCCGTGGGTGCGCACCTTGGCGTAATGGTCGACGTACTCGGTGACCGCGTTGTAGGCCGCCCATCGTGTCCCGGCGATCGGTGCCACCGTTGGCGACGATGTCCACAGCTTGACGATCGCGGCGGCACGCTCGCTGCGGTGGCGGGCTGCGGTGCGGCTGTCTGCCTTGTCGACCTCGACCAGTTCGGTCGCGAACTCGCGCATCTGGTCGTTGTCCATCGGCTGCGAATACAGTTGGGTGGCTTCTTCTTCGAAGGCCTGCATGTAGCGCCAGCTCAGTTTCAGCGCGGTGCGGGCTTCCTGGATCGATGCCCGCGCCCCGCCGGTGTGGCGGATTCCCCAGCTGGCGGCTGCGGCTTCGATTGCGGCGGTCTGGGTGTTGGCGCACACAATGCGGATGGGAGTGACCAGAAAACGGAACTTGCTCGACCCGTCATGGCTGTTCAAAGCGGCGAGCATGAATTCTGTTCGGTCCTTGGTGCCATCGATGCCATCGAACGTCATCGACTCCGGCAGCCGCATCGTGACGAATATTTCGCGGCCGCCACGCAGAGCGCCGGCCGTTTCGAACACGGCCCCAGATTCGTCGGTAAGCGCGTTGAGCAGCGCGCACGATTCCTCATTCTGGACGGGCTCGTACTTGCTGCCCACGACACCCAACACGTCGAGAGTTCCGGTGATGGGGTTGGTTCGTACCGTGGCGAAGTGGTCGTTAACGGGCAGCGGATCCGGTGTCGTGACGCCGTTTTCGGTGATCACCGGCTCCTGCGGAACCATCAGCGCCATCTTGCGCACGTTCCACCCCGACAGGTGCGCGGCGGCCAGAGCTTCCTCGGCTGTCATTGCGTGGCCGACGATTTGGCCGAGCCGGTGCCAGGCGTCGGTGCGAGCCGCGAAGCTGGCGACGCCGTTGGTGATGTCGATTTCGTGTGCCATGAGAGTGGACCTTTCGTGAGAGAGGGGAGTGGCCGACCTGGTGGTCGACCGTTTTTGTTTGCCTTCCGGCGAAACTGAGACCAACCGGCGTCAGGCGGGAAAGCAACAAGGGACAGCGCGGGTTTTCACCGCGAGCGCAGCGAGTGATGGGGTGAAAACCCGGGAGCCGCAGGCCGCCGGCCCTTGTGCGACCGCCCGAGCCGGTTAGCGTCGAAGTGCCGGAAAGGCATACTGATTGGGGTCACTCCGTCAGGAGTGACCCCCTAAATCCCGCAGCGCCGCAGGCGCTTCCGTCTGGGGTTGCGGCGCGGGGTGTTCCCAGCTGGGGGTGGGGCAGAACCGCAGTCCTGCCCCACCCCGAGGGATCACTCGTTGCCGATGTCGGCCAGATATTCGTCATAGACCTCGGCGGCGGTCCTGGTTCCGGTCACGACTTCCTCCACGGCGCTGAGGGTGTAGCCGTTGGCGGCCAAGAAGCGCAACATATCCCCGCTGGTCACCTGATGTCCGTAGTAGATGCGGTCATCGCCGGGTTCGCGCACCGGAGCGGGATTGCGCCACGCGTCCTTGCCGCACCGAGCCTCCAGAGAACCCAACACCAGGCCCAGGGCGATCACCAACGCGCGGTTGTCACTCCCGTCCGGCAAGTCGCTGACGGCCTTGTGGATGGCGCCAGCGTCGATGCCAAGCAGCTCGGCGGCGGTGCCCGGTCCGTCGTGCTGGGTCAGCATGTAGCTGTCGCGAAGCAGGGCGTCGGCCACGAACGTTGCGGCCCCCTTGGGAAGGGTCTTGCGGGCTAGCAGCGTTTTGACAAACTCGCGGCGCACCTCGGTCGCGGCTGCACCGAGCTTGTTGAGGTTCACCACGATTCGCCGTTCACGCTTTTTGGCCTCGGCCTGTTCGGCTTCGGCTCGCAAGCGCGCGGCCTCCCGGTCGGCCTCGCTGGCATCGCTGTCCAGATCGGTGGTCACCGTGTGGCTTTCACCGGAGCGGTCCCGCGCGTGC
>JAOPVX010000441.1 GCA_025965975.1 Mycobacterium sp.
TGGTAGCGGGGACAGGATTCGAACCTGCGACCTCTGGGTTATGAGCTAACCGGTCCCGCTCTCACGTGGTCTGGCGACTCTCAAACACGCAGGTTACGACCCTTGGCGCGTCCACGCCGTCGCATGAGGTCTCATGCCGTCTGGGCCGTTTCACCGCGTTTCGTTCACAAATCCGTTCACGAGCTCACGGCTTCAGGCCATCTCTTCCGCCAGCTGCCGGTACCGGTCGCGCATCGTGATGATCCGTCGGCGGCGGGCCGCCACCAGATAGTCGGGAGCGCCGAGTCGCAAATAGTAGGTGTCGTCATCAAATCCGCCCGCCCGCAATATCGTGGCCGCACGCTGCGCGACGCTGCTCTGTCCCAAGCCAAAGTGGTTCATGAGATCGCTGACCTGCATGCCGCCGGTTCGCTGCTCGAACAGGTCGTTGGCCTTGCCGACTGTCCAGACCAGCGCTGCGGCAGCGGTTTCCGCACGACCCTTTCGACGGAAGACCTCCGGTCCTTGGGACGCGACGCGGGCAAGTACCCGTCGGCATGCGGTGCGGTACTCGAAGTCGAGCATCTCCTCGCAGCAGCGGTCGATGAGCACGAGGACCTCGTGGACACGTGCCGTCACGTCGTCGGGAATGCACTCCCACCGGAACGGTTTGTCCGGTAGTGGGTCGTCATCGAGCCGCTCCAACTGAATTGGGCCTCCGACATCCAGAGCGAGCCAGTCGAGCATCGAGTGTTCGAAGTTCTCCGACTCCTCAGGGCCGAATGGCATGTCCGCCATGTCCTCGGTGTCGAGGCCGAGCGCGGCGAGCAGCGCGGCCGGCCCCTGTGGGCGTGGTGAGTGGATCGTCTGCTGGAACCGCGGCTCCCAGGCGTTGATCGCGGCGAGTGTCTCGCTGGTGAGGTCGGAGCGCAGTTCGACTTCCTTGTGCGCGAAGCGGACAAACGCCCGTAGCAGCTCGGGCGCCTTGGCCAGGTAATCTGGCGGCGCGACGATCTTGCGGGGAATCCAGTCGTCGAGCAGGATCTCGACCTTCACCGGGCTCCATCGCAGCGGGTCACCGGGTCCGTAGTCGGTGCCATACCAGAGCACGGACTCAAGCAGGCCGCGGTGATCGGAATCGTCGAGCCGGGCTCCGTCCGGCGAGGCGAAGAATTGATCAGCGAGCCCAGCGAGGGCCGCTGAATCCCATTGCGGCCGTTGGTATCCGGTACCACCCGCGGGCAGCCCCCGGGTGATCCATTCCACCAACGCGCGGCACGCGGGCCAAGTCTCGGTCTCCAGCGGCGGGAAGGTGATGGCGGCCAGTTCGACCGCCGCATCGACCCAGGCGCGCGTATCGGCCAGGCTGATGTCGTCCCACCGCGTGTCGGGATCCTCGGTCACCCGCCGGAATTCGGCCACCATGGTTGCGATCGATTCCGGTACGACGAAGGCGTCCTTCACCAGAGTGCCGAGATTGTGGTCGATGTAGACCACACAGGTGAGCTCGCGTCCGCCCGGCAGCCGCACCCCGAGCATGATGTTGTCGCCGTCGCTGAGGACGTGGCTCATCCGCACCGCCCGATAGGTCGACGTCTCCGAAAGCTGTGCCAGCCACGCCGGTTCGGGCTTCGGGCGCGCGGCGAGTTCGCGTCGGATGCGGGCACGCAGCACGTCGTCGCCGCCGGCCATCTCGGCAATCACCGCGAGCAGCGCTGATGTCTCCGTAGCGGGGACGTCGAGGAACGTCCCGACCAGTTCCTCGCGGGTTAGCGCCATCAGGTCCGGGGAGTCGGACTGGGCGAGCGGGTGGTTGCGCCGCGAGTCGGTGACGCACAGCACCGTGCTCACGTAGGTCAACAGGCTCAGCGGGTTCGGATCGGCGAGGGCGCGTCGAACATCGACGAGCAGATCTGGCCCGTCCGAGGTGTGCTGCCGAGCCCGGGTAGTGCGCCGGGCCGGGCGGCGGCTCTTCTTCGCACTGCGACGCCGGGTCGTCTTGGACATGGGCGCCACCTTACTGCGTCCTATGCGCTTGCGGCGTGCGCCGCGAGCTTGTCGCTGAGCGGCACGATGCGCGGCAAACGGGGCTGATCGAAGTAGTCCGGCTTGCGCTGCCGCATCAGCTTCTCGCCACCGATCGTCCAGTCGAAGTGCTTTCGCCCCAACAGTTTACGGAACACCTGATTCGTACGCTCGGGGTCGCGCGCGGCCATCCGCACGAATAGCACGGGCGAAATGGTGGGATTGTCGAGGTAGTCGCGGACTCGTCGGCGATAATCTGGATGACGAAGCAGGCTCGGGTCGGCGAACGCCTCCTCGACCATCCCGAACTCGGCATACAGGCCCAAGCCATCCACCTCGTCGTGAGTGACTGCGACCGAATCCGAGGCCACCAGATCGGAAGGATAATCCGGGCCGTGGAACGGCGGATGCTTCGGTCGCTTACCGGACGCGGCCAGCTCTGCCACTACCTGGTCGCGGCAGAAGGTGTAGAAGCTCCGCATTCGTTCGGTCAGCTGCGCTCCCGGTATGACGACGAAGTCGGCGCCGAAGAATTGCACGAACCGGTCGTGCTCGGCGCTCTGCTGCTGTCGTGCGCGGGCGAGCTTGTCAGGATTACGAAATGCCCACTTGGGGTGGCGCATCGCCATCTCGCAGGCGGTGCGATGGATCGCGACGCTGTCACTCTTCGGATAACACGCGAAATTGCCGCTGATCAACCACTCGGGCCCGACCGGCACAAGCCGACCGATCACGAAACCGCCGGATTCCAGCGGCTGGAACACGCCCGGTCCCATGTTCGAATACACGCGATATGTCAACTCGTCAACGAGGTTCTCTACGACGAGCGCGTCGCCGTCGTGGCCGTGGACCTCGAATATGCCCTCCGCAACGTCGCGCCAGCCGAGCAACAGCTCGCGTTCGTGCTCGGGCAAGTCCGGACGACTAGCCACAAATCGCTCCACCACGGTCTTGCCGCTGCGTAACTCGTGCTGCAGCAGGAAGTAGTCGAGCGCCGTTATCACTTCCGACTCGTCGCCGACGAATCGATTCGGGAAGTGGTCCCGCAACACCTCGCGGCGCTCGCGGTCAAAACGAGGTTGCCAGGAGAACTCCAGCAGCTCCCGCTTCAGCTCTGCACTGCGCTCCACCAGACTCGCGATCGCCGTCACCACACCGCTCCGATCCATCATCGATTCGGGGTCGTTTCGACGCTATCGGAGAATGGTCGACCACCGTGTGCGGCACGCCGATCCGACAAGTGCCCTGCTTCGACTCAGACGTGAACGAGTGTGGCTCCCCTCCGATGAACCACACCGACTGCCCGGCCGTCGGCATGCAAACCAGGCCGCGCCGCAGCACGCCGACGGCCCTCAGGTGACTGTCGGCGCGGAGGCTTACGGCGGCAAGTGAAGTCAAGCCTCAAGCCAGTGGGCTATCATCAGCACATGAGACTGCACATAACCGTTGATGACGAGCTCGTTGCAGAGCTCGACCAGCGGGCTGGAAGCAGGCGACGCAGCGCATTCATCGCAGAGTTGATTCGCCGCGGACTCGATGACGAGCGGCGATGGGACGATATCGAGGCAGCGCTCGGGGCGATCCCCGACGAGGGCCACGAATGGGATGACGATCCCGGTGAATGGGTCCGCCACCAACGCGCCGACCAGCGTCGCATCGGCTGACATGGTGAGGGTCCTGCTCGACTCGACCGTACTCATCGACGCCCTTCGCGGCCGTCCGGCGGGCAATCGGCTACGCGCTCTGCGCCGCCAAGGTGACGAACCGTGGACCTGTGCGATCTCGATCGAGGAGATCTGGCGCGGACTGCTTCCCGGCGAAGAAGCCATCGCACAACGGCTGGTGCGCGGCTTGCGGTGTGCACCGTTGGGCCCGTCCGAAGGAAGTCGCGCTGGACAGTGGCGCCGACAGTTCGCCGGACGAGGGATCACCCTTCACCAAGCCGACTGCCTGATCGCCGCCGCCACCGCGGGCATTGATGCTCGCCTGGCGACGGGCAACCCCGCCGACTTCCCCATGGACGACATCAGGGTCGAGCACTGGCCCGTCGGGCGCTGAAGGTGTCTTCGGATGCGGCGACCAGTGGGAAACCGACCCAGCGATCGCACGGGCCATCGCCGTTGTCGACGGCGTACGAATCCACAAGCACCGACCGCCGCTCGTTCACAACGTTCACAACACGAAACGGCCGCCAGCTCACGCTGGCGACCGTCTGGCCTGGTCAGGGCCACTTTCTTTAGTAGCGGGGACAGGATTCGAACCTGCGACCTCTGGGTTATGAGCTAACCGGTGACAGCTTCATGCCGATGCCGGAGTCTCAAACGTGCAGGCCACGGCCAATCACCCGTCTAGTCCATCACGCCGCGTTCCACGCCATCCACGCAGTGGCGCCGCGTTTTGTTCGCAAATCCGTTCACACGCCGCGCCGTCCAATCACTCCTACCGGACCGCACACGGCGACGTGATGCGGTGCTGCATCGGTCCGTAGATCAGCGCCGCTGGCAATTCCCGCGGCCAGCAACGCGGCAACGGTATCTGAAGACTAGCGGCAGCCCGCGAACTGGATTTTGACCGTGTGGCCCGTCAACCACCTGTCCCCCAGAAGCAGCGGTAACACATTTCCGCAGGTCACGAACGGTCTGCCGGCTTCTCGCGGCCGTGCATAACTTGCTCAGCCACGCAGGTCGTTCTCCCGCGCGCATACCGTGTGGTCCCCAGCTGGTCCCCCACCAGGATCGCGACTCGCATGATCGGGCGCCTGCTCCCTACTCTCACGCCGACCGATTTACAGTCCGCATGGCAGGTATCGGCGAAGTGTCGCCACATCGCTCTATTGCAGAAGCCAGCCCGGAGGCTGTCGGCCGATGTAAGTGGTGTAGGTAGAAGGTGAGCACGATCCGGCGACCGGGGAAGCGGGATGGCCGGTCATCGGATGGTGATCTCGTTCATGTCGATGGCAATCAGCCGCGGCTCCGGGACGAGCTGGTAGTCACCCTCCCAGGCGTAGATCCGGCGTGTGGTGGGGATGATGATTCCGTCTACGTCGCAATCGGTGGCATAGTTCAACCCTGGTGCGCCGCCAAGGATATCGACGGTGTAGTCCTGGCGGCGCAGCAGCCCGTCCGGGCCAAAGCACGAGATCTGTTCGCACCTGCAGGACGCGCAGCATCTCAGTGTGTCCGTCGGCAGTTTTGGGGGCGCCGAGGTCTGCGCCGACCAGCACGATGGCGGCCGCGATCGTTGCCGGCGACATCCAGCGCGGTGCCGGAATCAGCTGGCAGCGAATGTAATCGCAACGCCTCGGCCTTCAGCAGCGGCCAGGCAGCCTCGGTGATGACGATCTTCTCCTTGTCGGCGATGTGACGTGCGATGGCCACGATCTCTGAAGGCGTGTAGGACTCAAACGTCAGGGTGACGTGAGACCCTGGCGCGAGCCCCGGGCCACGTTGGCCCTCAACGGACCGCCCGCAGCTGCGCGGCGCTGGCCGCCGCTTACCACCGGACGGCCATCCAGACTCTCTAAGTACGTCGCTACTGCCTGTCCGCGGTTGGCCACGCCGAACTTTTGCAGGATGCGTTTCACATGCGATTTCACGGTTTCCTCGGACAGGAAGATCGTCGTCGCGATCTCTCGGTTGGTGGCCCCTTTGGTCATCAGTTGCAGAACCTCGTACTCGCGCCGGGTCAGATCGGAGACGACTTCGCTGCGACTCTGCCACGGCGCCTTGGGCGCCGCCTGATCGGCTTCCCGCAGCGGATTGTCACCGCCAAGGCCACCGAGGATGCCGCTCGCCGACTGAGTGAGCTGCTCGGCGACCCGTTGCTGGAACTGCAGTTGCTCGATCAGGATCGCCCGCTCCACGATCTGCCCCAGTGACGCGGCGAAGGACGCTAGGACATCGCGGTCGACCTCGTCGACCGGGCGGTCACTGAAATAGGCATCGCCGTGTATCGTCGCGACGACCTCGCCATAAGCGATCACCGGTGCACCGACATAGTTGGCGGCCTGCATCTTTTGTACGATCGGCTGAAATGCGTTGGGATCATTGAGCGCATCGGTGATGATCGCCGGGGAGCGGCGCCGAATGATTAGCGTCTCGGGGCGTTGCGGCACCAGATCGTATCTCGTGCTGGCCGATAAGGCCTGGCAGTCCCTGGCCCATTCGTTGTGGTCGGCGAAAACGGTGGCGGCGGCACGCAACACGCCACCGTCACGCTGGAACACCATTGCGCGTTCGAGTCCAGGTAGATCGCAAATCGTCGTGGCCGCGCGCTCGAAGAGGATCTTGAC
Organism: Mycobacterium sp.; assembly: GCA_025965975.1. Lineage (GTDB taxonomy): Bacteria > Actinomycetota > Actinomycetes > Mycobacteriales > Mycobacteriaceae > Mycobacterium. The sequence goes on from JAOPVX010000441.1 coordinate 6,296, forward strand.
CCCCGCGGTGGGCGATAGTCGTGCGCTCACCTCTTGACCGGTGGTGAGCATGGCCAGCCGCTCGTCGCTGACGGCCTGACGATGGTCGGACCTGGTGTCTTGAAGCTCGATGGCGACTTCACACAGCCGTGCCAGCTCACGTGTGTCGCCACAGATGGCGCGGTCACGCATCGCGCGCAGCAGTTGGCCGTGGAGTTCGTCTGCGCGACCACCTACGTCGTTAAGGAATCGGTCGCGTCCGGAATCGACGCTGTCGAGTTGATGAACAGGCTGCAATTCGGCCGCTTTGGCGAACGCGCGTTGGTAGCGACGGACCAATGCCGCAGACGTGGATTGCCAGGTGTCTCGGATCGGCTCGCCGCGGGGTGTCCGCAAGAGATCAACCGGCATTGCTCCGCCTCGAGGTGTGCACGTCAAGGTGCTGCGCCAGCCGCGCGCCGGCGGGCACGATTGCGGTGGGCTGACAAAGACTGACGTCGGCGCAAATCGACGCCGCCGCCCGCTGCAAAAGCTCGTCGAGACGACGCTCCAGCACAGCGTCGACATGCGCCTGCGCTGATAACTCCGAGCACATTATGGACATCAGTATGGACCTCCTCGGCCCATTAGCCGGCGGAATGGATGGTGGCGCCGTCCGGGTCAGGCGGTGCCCTCTGTTAGCGGGAGCAACGTCAAGCTGCCGAGGCCCACAGGCTCAGTCCCGCCGTGTGCGGGTATGCCATCGCGGCCGCCGCGCTTGCGCGCAGCAACATCTCGGACACGAAAGGAATCTTGTTGGTTTCGAGAAACCACAGCAGGTTGTGGCGGCGCCACGGCCGCAGAGCGCGCCGGATAGCGTCGTCGGGGTTCACTCCGCGGATCACCGCTTCAGCCCCGACAACGCCGCCGACGAGACTCATCACCATTCCGTCGGCGTAGAAGACCGGCGCGCCACCCGAGTAGTGGCGTTTAAGCTCCAGCGTTCCCGGCGCCGAGGGCGCAACTGAGTTCCACGGTGAAGCCGGTACCAGGGCCCGCCCCAGAGTCTCCTCGGGGTCGTCAGGCGTGAGGCCCATTGCCTCGCCGACGCCGAAAAGCTGTTCGGTCATGATCCGTTGCTCGGCATCCTTGTTGTAGACGGCGTCGCGGTCGACGACGCGCGCGTAGATCCCGTACCAACTGGAGCGTGGCGACAACGGGTCACGGAAGGGCGTGAAATACCCGACGTCGATCGTTCCTGCGCGGCGCACCACAGGCGCGAACGCGGTCTCGGCCTCCAGCGGGTAGCTCACGCCTCCCTCGGGAGCGATGAACGGGACCTGCACACCCAGCACCATCCGTTTCGGCGGATTGGCCTGAGCCCCAATCAATGTCGGCACTGTCGTGGCGTTGACGAGCAACGGATGTCTGCCGTCGCTGAAGCTTCGCAGGTGCGAGGCGGACTCGACCCGCTTCTCCACGAACTCGATCGGCAGCTTGGAAGCCAGTTCGCGCATACCGCCAACCACCCTGCTGTTGCGCAGGCCGTAGGCGATCGGTCGGCTGCCTGACAGCCCGCTCTGCCATTGTCCGCGCCTGCTGAATCGCCACGACCGCCCTTGCGGTAGGGCCATTGCTGTGGTCTGGCGATACGCCACAGGGGGCGCGACGGCAGATCCGGACATCACCTCGAGAATGTCGTCCAGTGTCGTGTTCAATGCCGCACTCATGAAGTCGATCCCGCGCCCGCGCAGGGTGACCCCGTTGATCAACCGCCGCGACTCGACGACCGGGGGTGCCACGACAGTGACTTTGCCTTCGAACAGCGGGCTTTGGGCAAGCTGGCCGGCGAACGCCAGAGCACCGATCCCGTTGCCCGCGATGACTGCCGAATCGTAGACGCAGATGCCGCGGCCGGTGATGGCCCTGTCAACGAAATCGCGGACTGCGGCTCGTCGGGCCAAATCGGATCCGCGTACGGTACCGTCCGTTGTTTGCATCCTTGCCCCTCTCGGTCATCGGTTTCGGCGTAGCGGGATTGCATTGAGCAATGGCGCATTTGTCGACGTCAGCCTGTTCTTGGGGTGTGCGCCAGTCAATCGATTTGGCGAGAACATGGCCACAACGGGTGAGAAAATCACCTCTCGTTGGTGCGGTCGCAGGGTATCGACGGCACGGCCTGGCAGGCGTCCTGACGCTGCCCGGCGGGCACGGCGGCTGACTGCTCCCACGGCGTCATCCCTCCTCAACTGGTGGTTGGATCTCGCGGCGCAGCACCTTCCCGGTGGGACCGGTTGGAAGGCTGCCGACAAACCAGATTCTGCGCGGGTACTTATAGGCGGCGACCCGATGCTTTACGAAGTCACGCAACTGCGTAGCGTCGGCCGATGCGCCGTGCTTCAACACCACCGCAGCACCCACCTCTTCGCCAAGCGAGTCGTGGGGCATGCCGATCACAGCTGCCTCGGCGACGGCGGGATGCTCGTGCAGCGCTTCCTCCACCTCGCGGGGGTAAACGTTGTACCCGCCGCGGATGATCAGATCTTTTTTGCGGTCGACGATGAAGTAGAAGCCATCGTCATCGACGCGACCGATGTCACCGGTGCAAAACCAGCCATCCTTGATAGCCGCGTTGGTCGCGTCGAGCAGGTTCCAATAGCCCTTCATGACGTTGTGGCCGCGGACCTGAATTTCGCCGGGAGTGCCCACCGGCACGCTGTTGCCGTTCTCGTCGACTATCCGCATCTGCACGCCGTCGATGGGCGTACCGATGGATCCGACCTTTCGCGCCATGTGGGGATGGTTGAAGCACACCGCCGGCGAGGTTTCCGACAGGCCGTAGCCCTCTAGCACTGTGCAACCGAAGCGGTCCTCGAAGGCGCGCAGCACCTCGACCGGCATCGCCGCGCCGCCGGTTACGCAGACCCGCAGTGTACTGACATCGACGTCGCAGCGGTCGGCCGCGGCCAGCAGCGCCACATACATCGTCGGGACGCCCTGGAAAACTGTGACCCGTTCGGCTGCAATCATTCTCAGCGCTTCTGTGGGGTCGAACCTGGGTAGCAGCGCCAGCGTCGCGCCCACGGAAATGGCGGCGAGCAGACCGCAGGTCATGCCGAAGACGTGAAACAGCGGCAGACACCCCATCACGACGTCGTCGGGCTCGAGGTTCAGCAGGCTCCCCGCCACGACCGCCTGATTGAGGGCAAGGTTGCCGTGGGTGAGCTGGGCGCCTTTGGGCACACCGGTGGTGCCGGATGTGTGCAGGATGACCGCATTGTCGTCGGCGGCGCGCGGCAGCGGCCGTCGGAATCCGGCAACGCCGGCCGTGTGGTCGGCCAACGCACCGGCATCGATGGGCAGGGCGCACGCGCCTGCGGCTAGCGCACCGGCGGTTGCCGCCGCCGCGCACTCGGGCGCGAAGAACAACATCTTCGCGCCGGTGTTGGACAGATAGAACGCGACTTCCCGGGCGCTATGAAGAGGGTTCAGCGGCACGACGACCGCGCCCTCATGGAGCAGGCTGTAAAAAACCGTCACAAACTCCGGCCGGTTGGGCAGCATCACCCCGACCCGATCACCCGGCCTTATGCCCTGGCGGACCAGGAATTCCGCAAAGCGGCAGACGCTGTCGGCCAGTTGGGAATAGGTGATCACCCCCTGGCAGCGCAGAGCCGCGGCGTCGGGATGCATCTCCGCCGACTCAGTCAGGTAGAAACCCAAGTTGGGCATTGGTTTTGCGCCTCGGCTATTTGGTCCGTGTGGCGGGGCGCGGGGTGGCCTGCTGCGCCTGTTGGGCCAGGCGCTCCAGCGTTTGACCCATTCCCGAGCGTAGGTGTTGTGCGCGGTCGTGGACGCCGACCATGCGTTGAATCGCCACCACCGGCGCGGCCTGGGGCTGGCTCTTGGTCATCGTCAAGGTCACCTCAGTGCCGTCGTCAACAGCGGTGAGGTCGTAGCGCCATGAGGTCTTCGATGGCCAGGCGACCTCGAAGGCAAACGCGTGCCCGGGCGCATCTTCGGTGACCGTGCACACCGTGCTCCACCGGTACAGCGGCCCGATGTGGTTGTAGCCCTTGAATTTCTTGCCGGGGGTAATCCACTTGGCGGCGTGGGTTTCCGGGCTACGTTGCCCGATGGTGGTGACATCGCTGAGTGCGTCATAAACCGTCAGCGCATCGGCTGGGATCACCCGGCTGACCGAGACGTCCAGAGCAGGTGAACCCTGATCGGACACTAGCTTGTGGGCGAGCATCGCCGAGGACGCCGGGTTTTGTCCGGTGTAGAGGTTGCGGTCGATCTGCAGGAAGGGCCGCAGCGGTAGCCGGCCTTTGCGGTAAGTCGCCCCTGATTCGATGAGGCGGTCCTGCAGCAGCCACTTGGCCTTGCGGGCAAATCGGTTGAGTCGCTCCTCGGTGTTGGACAGCGCAGTCATCCGATAGCCGGTAAACGGCCATGTCCCGTCTTCGCGCCGCGCCGCCAAGGTGGCCGCGGGCGCGTGACACAGCAGGGCCAGCGGGCGACCGGAGTCCAGTACGGCTGTGAGGATCTGGCCAGAATCGGCGTCGACCGCTAAATCCTCCATCGGGCCGTGACCGCCTGGGTAGAACACCACGTCGTAGTCGCTTGGGTCGACATTGCCCAGCGCCTTGGGGTGGGTGAGCGCCGATTCGTGTCGGCGCAGATAGTCAGCCACCGCGCGGGTCTTGGCCGGCAGGCCACCGGCCATTCCCAGGCTGAGCCGGTCCACCGTCGGTGCGACACCACCGGGAGTGGCGATGGTGATGTCCCAGCCCGCGGCGGCAAAGATGCGGTGCGGCTCGGCGAGCTCTTCGGCCCAATAGCCACTGGGATGGCTGGTGCCGTCGTTTAGTGTCCAACGGTCCGCAGCAGAGACCACAATGAGTACAGAAGTCATTTCAAATTCCTTGTCGTCAAACAACTCAGCGAATAACAGCGAGCTGCTTTCACAGCGGATTGAGGCTGGAGAAAGTGCCGTTGCAGAACACCAACGGGTCACCCGATTCACCGAAGAAGATGTCATCGATGAGGCCGACGAAAACGGAGTGCGTCCCGACCTCGAGAATGCCATCGACGCGGCAGTCGAAGGTCACCAGGCTGTCAGAGAGCGCGGGAACATCGCTGCGACGAACTTCCCAACTGCCTTGCTCGAACTTCGCCGATCCGCGCACACCGTGCATGCCGGCGAAGTGCTTGGCCAGATCCTGATGATCGGCGCGCAGCATGTTCACGCCGAACCTGCCGGTCTCCTTGACCACCGTCTCCAACGTCAGGGAACGGTTCAAGCAGCACAAGACGCTGGCCGGTTCCGCCGTCAGCGACACCACCGCGGTCGCCGTAACCCCCAACGGGCCATCGGGGCCGGCACCAGAGATGATGCTGACTCCACCGGCCAGCCGGCGCATCGCCAACCGGAAGTCGTCGCTACTGATCGTGGATTCACGAAGGAGCGTGTCCAATGCGTGCATTTCTCACCTTTTCCTTGCTTGATCGGATCTCGTCGAATGCGTTGAGCTGTACCGCATCCGTTGGCAAAAGCGTCCACGCAGCGCGTTGCAGGCGTCAATCCTGTCGGCGGCTAAATCGCCCCAACGAGTGAGAAAACCCCCCGCCCAACGGTCGAGGTGGCCGCCGAAGCGGCGCCTCTGGACCTGATGACTTCAGCGCTGGGAGCGGAGCTGACGGTTATCCGACAGGCGGCGGGACTGCGATGAACGGCCGCCAACCTCAAGAGCGCAATTTCGTTGGCCGTGTGCCCAGGTTCGCAGTCGGTGACAAAACATCCAGCCTCTCAACATGTTTCGCTAACCAAGCAAACTTCATGGGCGCTGACTCGGCTGCAGGACGGTCGCGCCGAACCACTGGGTCGCCAGCAACGCCATCTCGACGTCGAGGCGGTCTGCGGCGATAGGGCGGCCACGGCGGACGACCGCGCGGTTGACACGATATTTCACGGTATTGAAATGCAGGTCCAGCTCCTTGGCGGCAAGTTTGTGGCTGGCGCCGCAGCGCAGGAACACCCTCAGCGTCTCGCGTAGCCGAGCGTCGTTGTCGTCGTCGGCTGCGAGGTTTCCGAGCACTTCGGCCACCCATTCGCGCGCGTCGTTGATGTCGCCGCCGAGCAGTGCTGCGGCCGACAAACCGGGGTCCGTCGCCGATATGACGGTGGGCGCTGGCTGCCCGCCGGCGATGGCCACTTCGCGGGCGGCCTGCGCTCGGCGGTGAGAGCGGCGGAATCCCTCAACGCCCGGAAGGGCCGCGCCGATCGCAAGGCTTGGTGAATCGGACCGCGCCATGGCGAACTGGCGGATCGTCTCAGCTGCGTGGGAAGGCGCCGAGGGATAAGGCAGCCATGCCCATGCGCTGGTTTGATCCGCGGCCACAAACAGTGGGCTCGCGCCGGCGTTGACCGCTTGCGCGAGGTCTCGCAGAAAGCGTTGAAGCCGTGAGAGTTCGTCGCCTGCACCACTGCGCGCCGGGTACCACATCACCATGGCCAGGTGGTGCCGCCGCAGGGGATATTGGATCGACGCGGTCGCGCCGTCGACGTCGATGGCCTCGGTGCTTGTCAACAGTTCTCGGACGCGCAGACCTCGCAGGCTGTTCTGGTTTTCCAGCCACCGTTCCCGTTCCTCTTCATACACTGCGACAACTTGTTGAGAAATCCAGTCTATGTACTCGAACAACGTTGCGGTGATCGCCTCGACCACCGGCAGCCGAACTGATGCGGCGACGGCGATCTCGCCCACTTCGCGGAATACAAGCTCGTTCATGCGCTGCTGACCCAGCCTGTACGCGCGGACAAGGGCGTTTACGGGAACGTCGTGTTGTGCCAACCGTCGTGCGAACTCAAGCGCTGCAGTCGGCGCTTCAATGTGCTGCACCGCAATGTCGTATCGCAGCGCGCGCAGGAGAGTGTCGACGTTTCCCTCGACGCTGGCGCCGTGCAGTTCGATGATCCGCGCATTTCCGCGCAGTTCGGGAATGTCGTCCTCCAGGGACTGTCGAATGGACGACGATACCTCCGCCAGTCGGTCGTGCATCCGTTCGGCGGCCTGTGCGACATAAGCACTGATGTCGGCACTGTCGTTGCGACCGAGGCTGCTCACGTGTCCTGCCTGATTCGGCTGCGGCGGCTAGATTCCGGCGCGTGTGGCGATGTCGTGACCGAGCGCGACGAGGTCGTCCACGGTCTGCGTCATGGGCATGCCGGATGGGGCCCGGTTGCGCGGATCCTGTTGGGCTCGGCGCAGGATGCCCTCGGCGATGATCGCGACCTTCCACAGCGCCAGAGCGTGCCAGAAGCCGAGTTCGGCGTCGGTGACGTCCCGACCGGTTGTGAGACAGTACCGTTCGACCAGATCGGCGCGGCGGGGATAGCCCGACAACAGCAGGGCGCGGAATTCGGGCAGGATCGTTTCGCCGTCTTCGGGCCAGTACGCCAGCGTGGTGCCGAGATCGGCGATCGGGTCGCCGAGGGTGGCCAGTTCCCAGTCCAGGGCGGCCACGATCTCGCCGTCGGTGGCGGAGACCACGATGTTGCGTAGATGCAAGTCGCCGTGGACCAGTGTCAGCTCGCGCGGGGGCGGAATCGCCGCTCGCAGCCGATCGGTGAGCTGGTCGAGGTCGGTGAGCTGGCGTGTCTTGGATTGTTCCCACTGGCTGGACCACCGGTTGAGCTGACGCTGCGCGTAGGGCGAGCGGCTGGACAGCTCAGTGAGGTTCACGGCGCGCAGGTCTACGGCATGGATGCGGCCCAGCGTCTCGGGCAGCGCGATGCCTGCGCTGTGGCGGGCGCTGGGTGCAAGCGTGCGTGATGCGGCGACGTCACTAATGACCACACCGTCGACAAATTCCATCAGCACCAGTGGTTCATCGGCGACTTCGCCGCCCTGCGCGACACCGTAGATGCGGGGCACCGGAACGTCGGTCGGCGCGAGCGCAGAAAGGATCCGCGCCTCGCGCAGAACATCGTGAGCCGAGCGCAGCAGGTGACCCATCGGTGGGCGACGCAGCACCCACCGGCGGCCGACAGCGTCGGCGAGTAGGTAGGTCAGGTTCGACTGGCCGACACCGATCCGTGAAGCAGTCAGCGGCGGCGTGACGTCTGACTCGAGCGTGCTCAGCCAGGCCGCAAGCTGCGCGCGATCGACACCGGGCACGATGACAGATGAGTCGTGCTCTTCGGTTTCTGAGCTGGCAGAAGGATTGTGGCTTGGGTGATTCACAAGATTGCTCCTCCGTCGATAACCAGGGTTTGGCCAGTGATCCAAGCTGCGGCATCCGAGGCGAGAAAAGCGATGGCCCTGCCGATGTCTTCGGGTTCGCCGATACGTGCCAGGGGAAGCGAATCAGCAACGGCTTGCTCGTCCTTACGCCAGAGCAGCTCAGAGAGCTGGGTGCGCACCACGCCGGGTGCGACCGCGTTGACACGCACCGTGGGCGCGAGTTCCACCGCGCTTTGTTTGGTGATGTGGATGAGCGCGGCTTTAGTGGCGTTGTAGACCCCGAGGTTGGGCTCGGTAGTCAGTCCCCCCAGCGATGCGGTGTTCACAATCGCTCCGCCGTGTTGACTCATCCATGCCCGCGCCGCCACGGATGACCACATGATCGGTGCCCACAGATTGACGTCGATCGTCTTGCGGAAGGCGTCGTACTGCTGGTTGACGAGTGGGCCATATGCGGCGTTGGTTCCGGCATTGTTGATAAGGATGTCGAGGCGGCCAAAGCGTTCGAGTGCAAAGTCGATGCATCGCTGCGCGGCGTCTTCGTCGGCGGCGTGCGCAGCGAAACCCACTGCGCCGCTGAGCTGTTGGGCGGCGGCATCGGCGGCCTCCTGGGTGCGAGCGGTCAGGATCACGTTCGCGCCCAGAGCGGTCAAGCATTGTGCCGCGGCCCCGCCGATACCGCGGGATGCGCCGGTAACCAGCGCTGTCTTTCCTTTCAGATCCATGCCGTCCATGTCAGGCGCCTCGTGCCGAGTCATCGCGGCGTAGTCGTTGCATACGCAGTTCCTGGCGCGCGATCGTGCGCTTGTGGACCTCGTCGGGGCCGTCGGCGATGCGCATTGCGCGCAGGTGCGCCCAGAATGCGGCGAGGGGCACGTCTTCGGTTACCCCGAGACCGCCGTGGACTTGAATCGCGCGATCGACCACGCTGAGCGCGACGTTGGGGGCGTCAACCTTGATGGCGGCAATTTCGGTCTTGGCTTCGTTGTTGCCGGCCGTATCCATCAGCCAGGCAGTCTTGATGATCAGTAGCCGCGATTTCTCGATCTCGATGCGCGCTTCGGCGATCCAGTCGCGGATGTTGTCGCGCTCACTGAGCGCGGACCCGAAGGTGGTTCGCGAATCGGCGCGCTGACAAAGCAGTTCGAGCGCCCGCTCGGCCATGCCGATGGCACGCATGCAGTGGTGGATGCGGCCTGGCCCCAGCCTTGCCTGGCCAATGGCGAAACCCTCCCCTTCACCCTTGAGCAGGTCGCTCGTCGGCACGTACACGTTCTCGAACTCGATCTCGGCGTGGCCTTCCCGATCGTGGTAGCCGAATACCGGCAGATTTCGCACGAGCCGGACACCGGGGGCATCCATCGGAACGATGACCATGGACTGTTGTCGATGCGGTGCTGCTTCCGGATCGGTCTTTCCCATCACAATCAGAACTCGACAGTTGGCGTGCAACGCGTTGGATGCGAACCATTTGCGCCCGTTGAGCAGATAACCATCGCTGTTGCGGTCCATACGCAGTTCGATGTTGGCTGCGTCTGAGCTGGCCACCGCTGGTTCAGTCATGGCGAACGCGGAGCGGATCGTGCCCTCCAGCAGCGGTCGCAGCCACCGTTTCTTGTGTTCATCGGTGCCAAAGAGCGTGAGCACTTCCATGTTTCCGGTATCCGGGGCGTTGCAGTTGCACGCTTCAGGCGCCAGGTGCGGGCTTCGTCCCATGATTTCTGCGAGCGGGGCGTACTCCAGATTGGACAGCCCCGGTCCCCACTGTGGGTGCGGGTGAAACAGATTCCACAAACCCCGGCGACGCGCCTCACGTTTGAGATCTTCGATGATCTGCGGCTGATGATGAGGTCTGCCGGACTCGCACATCTGGGCCTCATACACCGGTTCTGCCGGATATACGTGCGTCTCCATGAAGTCCAGCAGCTCTGCTTGATAACCCTGGGCTCGCTGCGAGGGTACGAATGGGGAAACCTGGTGATTGGAAATATCCACTCCTTCAGTAGGTTTCGATGCCCAGCCGGCTCGGCTAGGTCTCCGGCGTCAGAACGGCACTGTCAGACTCGTGGGCTCGCCGCTGGCCAGCTGTTTAGGCTGCGGCGACCGTTGCATCCCAATCAGCCGACTGCCTTCACTGGTATGGATCCACGCCGGTCACCGGACAGCGTCAGGATGCCCCACGATGCCAACCCGTCGGTACCTTCCGGGTGGAGAATCCCCATTTTGGAGGAGGAAACTCACGCCATCCAGTCGCTCGGGTCGAACGACCGATCGGTGGGGACGGCGCGAATGTGATGGGGCCGAATCCCTACCTAGCCCAGGCATGGGTGAACAGACACCCGTTTGGAGGAAGAAGACACCACCTTCTGGGGCTTACCGTCCGATCCTGCGCTGATGTCATAGACGTAGCCGCATTCGACAGTTAAAGGAGACGGCCATGATCGCCCTTCACGCGACCGGGCACGCATTTGCTCCCGACGGGCACCTGTTGCGTGTCGACATGATGGCAGGCCGTTGGGTTGCCACCAGGTTTGCCCCAAATCTCGTCATCAAGCAGGAGGTGTTTGGCACCGACGAGGCTGTGCATCAACAGATCTCGCGCTGGCTGTCACCAATCGTGTAGCGATGATCGCCCGCCAGGTCGTATCCCTCGTTTGGGGGACAAAGACACACGGTTTCGGGTCTAACCGTCATCGCCCTGTGGTGATTGCATGGGATACGCCAGTCACCCGAAGGAGGACGTCATGATCATGCCCCATGCGACGCGCCGTGTAATCGCTTGCGACGATTGCGTACCGAGCGTTGACGTCGTGACAGGCCCCGGCCGATGAAACGGATCATCGTCGGCATGACCGGCGCGACCGGCGCGCTGTTGGGCATCGAACTGCTTCGCCGACTGCAGCAATATCGCGACGTGCAAACACATTTGGTGCTGTCGCGGTGGGCCCGGGCAACCATCCACCTAGAGACCGGATTGTCGGTAGGCGATGTCGCCGGGTTGGCCGACTTTGTCTACTCGTCGGACGACCAGGCAGCCGCCATCTCGTCGGGTTCGTTCTTGGTAGAGGCAATGGTGGTCGTTCCGTGCAGCATGAAGACTCTGGCCGGGATCCGGACCGGCTATGCCGACGGACTGATCGCCCGGGCCGCCGACGTCACGTTGAAGGAGCGGCGGCGACTGGTGTTGGTGCCGCGCGAAACTCCGCTCAGTGAAATTCATCTCGACAACATGCTGGCGCTTGCTCGCATGGGCGCCAGCATCGTGCCTCCGATGCCCGCTTTCTACAACCAACCGGTAACCATCGACGACATCGTTGGTCACATCGTGACCCGAATCATGGATCAGCTCGGGATCGAATCACCCACCGCCACAAGGTGGAACGGTTTGCCAACCCAAGACTCATCGACGCTGCGGGCGGTGAATGCGTGATGGCCAGGATCAAGGACCTTCGCGAATACCTGCAAGCACTGGACTCACTTGACGATGTCGAGCACATCGATCGCCCCGTCAGCGCGGCACTGGAGGCCGCGGCGATCACCCGGCGCTCCACCGAACAGGGCCGGCCAGCCCCGTTGTTCACCAACATCGTGGAAGCCAAGCGCGGGTTCCGGATGGTCGGCGCGCCCGGTTCGCTCTCCAGTGACCGCAACCATCCCTTGGCACGGGTGGCACTCTCACTCGGCCTAGCGCACAACGCAAGCGCCCAAGAATTGGTCGAGCACCTCGTGGAAGTGCATGGAAGGCCCCCGATTCCGCCCAAGTTGATCTCTCCGGATTCGGCACCGTGCAAGCAGAATGTTCTGCTCGGCGCGGATGCAACGTTGGACCGGTTTCCGATTCCGCTCGTGCACCCCGATGATGGAGGCCGTTACGTCAACGGCTGGGGTGTCATTGTCGCGCGCACTCCCGACGGGCGATGGACGAACTGGTCGATCTCGCGGATCATGATGATCGACGGCCGACACATGACCGGCCTGTTTCTGCCGCAGCAACACATCGGGATGATCTGGGACGAATGGGCCAAGATCGGCCAGCCCATGCCGTTCGCTTGCGTGCAGGGCGGTGATCCCGGAGTGCCGATGGTCGGCGGAATGCCCATTCCGGCGGAGATGGATGAAGGAACGTTCCTAGGCACCCTCTACGGCGAACCGGTCGAAGTCGTCAAATGTGAGACAAACGATCTCGACGTGCCCGCAGGCGCCGAGGTCGTGATCGAAGGACATGTGTCGATCACCCGCGACGCAACCGAGGGCCCCTACGCAGAATTCCACGGGTGGGCGCTTCCGGAGACCTCCCCGGAGCCCACCTACACGATCGAGGCGATCACGTACCGAGACGACCCGATCTGGCCCGTCTCGGCGACAGGCCGTCCACCGGATGACTCGCAGATCGCTCCCGCGCTAGGGGTATCCGCCGAGCTGGCGGCCCTGCTGCGCAACGCCGGCTTGCCGATCACCACCGCATGGCTGCTCGTGGAAAGCGCCTGCCATTGGGCGATCATCACCGTTCCGCGCAAGTGGCGAGACGTGCTGCCAGACACCAGCACAACCGAATTCGTCCATCGCATCGGAGAGCTGATGAGCACCAACCGCGCGGGTCACATGTGCCCGGTGACTTACGTACTCGATGACGATATCGACCCGTCGAACATGTCGGATGTGCTTTGGGCGCTCGGCACCCGCATCCATCCCCACCGGCGCCAAGAGCAATGGCCGGTAGCGATCCTGCCGTGGTATCAGTGCTACACCGAACAGGAACGACACAGCGGGCGGGGGCCAATCGTCGTGCATGACGGTCTGCTTCCCCCCGTGGGAGACGGGCGAGCGCACCCGGCGACCTTCGACAGCGTCTACCCGCCCGAGATCCGCGAACGGGTCCTGGCCGCTGAGTCGAGCGCGACGGCCAGACCTGGACCCTCACCCACCTGAGGCGGTACACATAAAAACACGACGCCGGCTAGCTCGACGCACGGCTTGATACCAGTAAAGAAACTCCTCACCACAGCTGTTGACGGGCTCGGGGCGGCCGCCGCGATCTTCAAGGATTGCTCGTTGATTGTTGCCGTGAACGTCACGCCCCAGCAGTGTCGTAACGGCGAATGCTGTGCGCTACCGCCTCCGACACGCATCATGGACCTCTTGATCTCCACCAAATCACTGCGTGATCACCGCAACGACACGACGACCGAAGGGGAAGCTGACCCAGCGATCACACGGTATCGCCATCTTCGAGGGCTCATGAACGACCAACATCGACCGCCGTTCGTTCACAACGTTCACAAAATGAAACGGCCGCCGACTGAAGCCGGCGACCGTTTGGCCTGGTCAGGGCCACTTTCTTTAGTAGCGGGGACAGGATTCGAACCTGCGACCTCTGGGTTATGAGCTAACCGGTTGCCGTCTCCAGTCGTCCCGCGAGTCTCAAACGCGCAGGTCACGATTAATCGCCCGTCTGAGCCATCGCGCCGCGTTCCACGCCACCTCGGCTCTTGCGCCGCGTTTCGTTCACAAATCCGTTCACAACATCCACGTCGACGTCGGCAAGATCCGAATCAACCGTGTCGAGGTGGTCCGCTATCCAGCCAGATTCCTCACGTGCT
>JAOPVX010000002.1 GCA_025965975.1 Mycobacterium sp.
AGCTCGTACATCGCCACCAGCGCTTGCCTGCTCACCTGGGCGGCGTGGGTCATCGCGGCGCGCAGCAGTGCTCGCTGTTCGAGCGTGACGGTCTCTCGGCGCTCCGCGGTGGTCTGCAGCGATTCCGCGGCGGACAAGAGCAGCAGCCGCGCGGCGTGCAGAGCCGTCTCGGACTTTGCGAGGGTGTATTGCGTGCGCGTGGCCTCCGCGATGGTGCCGCCCGCGATGGCTTTTTTGCCGGACGCCAGCTTGACCATTTCGTCGATCGCGCTCTGCGCGACGCCGATGACGACCGCCGTGCATCCGGGGAAGACCAGCGCCGGAAAGAAGCCCCGGTAGAGCTTCCGGTCGATCCTGGCCGGGGTGTCCAGCGACGGCGTCACCAGATCCGTTGGGATGAAGGCGTCTTCGACGAGCACGTCATTGCTGCCGGTGCCGCGCATCCCGCTGACGTTCCAGGTGTCGTCGACCTTCACCTGATCCCTGCGTACCGCGCACAGCCGGATATCGGGCGCACCGGCCTGCATGATGCGTGGCTGGCCGTTCTCCGTCACGACACCGACCGCGATGAACCAGTCCGCAGCGTGGATGCCGCTGACGATCTTCCAGCGTCCCGACAGCCGGTAACCACCGTCGACTGGTACGGCGGCACCGGGCATGCCCGAGTTGGCCAGCGTGGGTTCGGCACCGTCACTCCAGATTTGGGCCGCGCCCGACTCGCTGAGCAAGGCGCCCATGAAGCCGTAGTTTGCATTCCACACCAGCAACCCGACCGAGGCGTCGATGCGGCCGAAGCCCTCGTATATCCGTAGCACGTCGGTGAGCGGAGTCTCAGAGCCACCGAATTCACTTGGGGTGAGCAGACGGAACGCGCCCGCGTCCCGAAGCTCGGCGTGCAGCGTCGCCGGAATGTCGCCCCGGATCTCGGATTCGGCGATCGCGGCTTCGATCGAAGGCCGTAACAGCGTTGGCTACTCCAGCGGGTCGACGGACGCCGGACGGCTGGACGTCTGGGTTTCGGGCACGTTGTCTCCTCAGGAAAATATCGATCCGATAATCGGGCAGGTCACAAGCGCCCACCCGCATGTCTCCCAACATATGTAGGCCGCACGCCAGCTGCGCCATCCTCGACGAAGGGGGATAGCGGATCGGGAGAATGGGATTATGGCGGTAGCCGGGGCGGTCAGATACGGCCATGGGCGCCGCCCCTCGAATCAACGGCCAGGCACCCCCCGACGTGTGTAGATGGCGGCGAGGGGATGGGCCAAGCCGGTGAGCCGGCACGAGACGGCGTGCTAAACGACTCGCGGTCGCGGCCTCGCCTAGTCGTTAATGCGAAGCGTCAGTTGCTCGCGCGAATCGACCTGAAGCTTGCGGTAGATGTTGCGTAGGTGCCACGCGACGGTGTTTCGCGAGACGAACGTCTTCTCTGCAATCTCACGGTTCGACATGCCCTCCGCCGCGAACTGCGCCATCCGTTGTTCTGTAGGTGTAAGCGACTCAACGCCGGTGAGCGATGCTCGGCGGGGGCGGGCACCCGCGGCCATCATCTCCTCGCGAATCTCAGCCTCGAGGCCCGACGCGCCACTGCGATGCGCCAGGTCGAGAGCAGTCCCCAGATGACGCCGGGCGTCGACTCGTTGACCGGCGCGCCGAAGTCCTCGTCCGAGGCCGTAGTGAGCGCGGGCAAGGTGAAGCTTTGCTTCGGTCTCCTCCAGGACGTCGACGGCTTCCCGGAATGTCTCGAGCGCTCGACTGCCAGTTTCGGTTAGCGCCCGTCGTTGCAACGCAAGACCCAACGGAATGGGTACCCCGAACAACCGGGCGAGGCGGACCTCCTCCTCGATCAGCGCCTGCGCTCGCGCCTTGTCGCCGGAGATGTGGGCGATCAATCCGGCGAGCGATCGCCACGGCACTGATGCCGGGTTGATTACGCCGAAGTCCCGGCAAGAGTGTTCCGCTGCCTCGAGATCTCGTCCGGCTTCATCGATGTATCCGCGCCGCAGGTGTAGGCGCCCGCGGGTAAGGCGTACGTAGGCATCAATGGCCGGGGTCGGCGTGGGCAGGTCATGTGCGAGCGAGGAGATCTTCGTGGCCTCCTTGAGGTCACCGCGTTCGATCATGCAGTGGACCAGCACGGCCAGCGCTGTGTGCGCGTGCGCATGTTCCGTGTGCTGTAAGAGATCAAAGGCGGCCTGCGCGTCGGCGGCCGCGTCAGTGACGCGGCCGCGGGTGTAGAGGACGAACGCGCGCACAACAGATGCCTCTGCGTATGCCAGCTCTGCGCCGCGCTCGCAGGCGTCGCGGACGGTTGCGTCCGCGGCCTCGTGGGCCTCGATCAAGCGGTCCGAGTGATGGAGGGCGAGGATCGCCAGATTTATGCCGGGACCCTGCGAGGTTTGCTCAGCGAGCAGCGCGCCATCACCGAGGGCGCGGATCGCCAGATCGCCGGCCCGGGCGGCCGGCGGAGTGGTCAGGGCCGCATTCAGTGCGTGAGCTGCGAGGACGGCGCGGTCACCCGGTCCATCGCCGTTGACGTTGGCCGCGCTCGCCGAACCATCCTGCGTGGGTGTCAGGTGAGTCTGAGCACTCCATGCCGCGCCCTCGAAGCGAAGTCGAACCTGCTCATCGCGTCCGTCGAACAGTTCGGCGCCGCGATGAAACGCCACCGCGGCCTCGGCGTAACGCCCGATGCGATACAGCGTCTGCCCCAGCGAGTAGAGCGCGTCAGCTCGCTCGTCCTTCTCGCTGATGAGGTCTAAGGCCTGCTCGAAGTGGGTCAGTGAGATGGGTTCCCCCGCTGACGCTTCTGCGAGCCCGAGGTCGATGAGCAGCCTCGGCGGCACTTCATCCGGATCCGCAATGTCGAGGGCTCGACGTAGATAGCGCAGTGCGGCAGCGGGCGCACCTTTCCTCAAGGCGGCGCGCCCTGCATCATGCAGGACCGTTAGTACCCACGGCTCGTGAGTCGGTCCGGAGATCAGGAGATGTTGGGCGATGACCTCCGGTTGCGAATGACCAGCCGCCAACACCTTCGCCGAATTCGCGTGAAGAGCGAGCCGCTCGGCGGGTTCCAGCAGGTTGTAGATGGCCATCCGGACGATCCGGTGCGCGAAGGTCATCGGGTCGGAGGACTCGAGAAACGTTCCCAGGACGAGAGCTTCGGCGGCGGCGGCACCATGGTCAGGCTCCAAACCCGCGAGTTGGACGGAGACCCTCAAGGGGGTGCCGTCACCGAGCACTGATCCAGCCTTCACGAGTTCGCGCGCGGCCGGATCCAGACGCGCCAATCGGCGAGTGATGCGGCGGCGGACCAAGTGCGGGGTGGTCACATCCATCTCCTCGCCGGCGCGTATTGCGTCCGCGACGGCGACAACCAGGAACGGGTTTCCGCCGGTCTCGCGTAGTACCCTAGGGGCGAGGCTTGCCTCGACGTCATGGCACTGGAGCGTCTCCGCGAGCAGCCCCTCAACAGCGTCCGCTGTTAGGTCAGCTGGACGGATCGGTGGTGATGTGGCGGCGTCCCACAGGTGAGTGACGAGCTGCGACTCCGCACCTGGATCCCCGGAACGGACCGAGGCGACGAGAGCAACGGGCACGTCGTCGACTCGTTCGGCGAGGTAGGCGAAGAATCGTAACGAGAAGTCGTCCGCCCAGGGAATGTCGTCAACCAGGATCACCAGCGGACGTTGCTCGGCGAGGTTGACGGTCAGCCAGTAAAGGCCATGGATCACGCCGAAGACGTCGGATGCCTCTCCTTGCCCGAAGACAGGCTCGGACAGTGCCGCGGGTCCCTGCATCAACGTGGCCCGCGTTCCGGCCTCCGCACGAAAGACACTGCCTTCAAAAAGATTTCGAGCAACACCGAAGGAATAGTCACGGGTCAGTTCGCTGCAACGCGCCCGCAGGGTCCGCATCCCCAACGCGTCGGCGGATGCGGCACACTCATCGAGCAGTCGAGACTTGCCAACGCCGCTCGGCCCTTCGACCACGCATACCTGCCCGCGGCCGCTCCCGGCCGCTGCTAGCACCGCAGACAGCTGAGCGAGCTCGGCTGCGCGTTCGCGGAGTTCGGCCACGCCCATTCTGGTCATCGTAATCCCACTCGCCTGGTGCGCTAACCCCCTCCACCAGGGGGGGCGACGCACGTGCCGCAGGTTCATACATTCGGAGGAGTGAATGGAGTTGTTGGAAAGCCCGAGCTGGGACACGAGCAAGTTGGTGCCCACATCGTGGGGGAGTGCGCGGCTGACTCGCGGTCCTTCCACTACACTGCTGCAACCGAATCGGTTGAGACCAGTGCGGAGTTGGCCGCACGGTTCGTGCGCGACGCGGTCCCGCTACTCGACGCGCTTCGTGGCGGCGCAGTCCGGATGACCGGTAGCCGCGCAGACGCCGAGGATCTGTTGCAGGAGACCATGCTGCACTCGTACGAATCCTCGATTTGGGCAGCCGAGACAGCGTTGTCCTGCACCGCCTGGATGAGGTCGTCGAGGACCGCCTCGATCAGGTCGTCCTTGTCGGGAAAGTGGCGGTAGAGCGTGGTCGGGCCCACCCGGCCCGACGCGCGATCTCCTCGAGGCTGACCTCCGGCCCACGCTCGATGAACGCCTCGCGCGCGGCGGTCACAACCCGCTGCCGGTTGCGGACAAGGTCCTTGCGTGGCGCTCGCACGAAACAGACTTCCCAATGAAGTGGTAGCACCACCGCCATTTTAGCGCTAGTGTTGAGAAACGGAAGTGCCACCACCATATATCAGTGGGTGGCGGGGTATGGACAAATGGAGAACCACATGTTCCGAACCACACCGGCGACCGAGGTCGATGGCGCCCGAGAAACCCAGGCGGCCAAGGCTGAGTGGACCACGGCCGACATCCCCGATCAGACGGACCGCGTCGCGATCATCGCCGGCGCTAACATCGGCGTCGGTTTCGAAACCGCAACCGCACTCGCCAGCCGCGGCGCCCAGGTTGTACTCGCGGTGCGCAATCTCGACAAGGGCAAAGCGGCAGCAGCGAGAATTGGTACGACCATTCCTGGCGCGGCAGTGACTGTTCAGCAACTCGATCTGAGCTCACTGGACTCGATTCGCAGCGCTGCAGCAGACTTACGTGCCAATTTCGGCCACATCGATCTGCTCATCAACAACGCCGGCGTGATGGGGACCCCGGAATCGGCCACAAGAGACGGGTTCGAGCTTCAGTTCGGCACCAACTATCTCGGCCACTTCGCCCTGACCGGTTTGCTACTTGACCATGTCCTTGCCGCCCCGAACTCGCGCATCGTCACCGTCAGCAGCGCAGCCCATCGACTCAAGGTGCGGATTGAGTTCGACAACCTCCAGGGTGAGCGCAGCTACAACTCGCTTGGCGCGTACGCGCTGTCGAAGCTCGCCGACCTGCTTTTTGCCTACGAACTGCAGCGCCGTCTCGCCGACAGCAGCACCACCATCTCCGTGGCAGCGCACCGCTACCCACGCACAGATTTCGGGACGCCGGTGCCAGTGATGAGCTCGTGGCCACCGTCACCGACAAGACGGTGTACGTGGCCGTCCGCTGCTGACGGTGAGAAAGCTGGCAGCGGTCGGCGCCGCCATCGAACGTGGGATGGCCTGCAGTCCCGACCATCAGAGCGCGACCACCGCCGAGCGTGGGAATGAGTTGAGACAGAGCCAGGCCCGCACGGGCCTAACCGGCGACGACATGGCCGTGGCCGCCGACCTAGACGAGGATCATCGCGGCGGGCAACACCGCCCCGCCCCGGTACAACGTGTCGGCCCAGTGGTGACGCCGGTGCGGGTGGTGGTGGCCGAGGACGACGTCTTGTTTCGCGAGGGTTTGGCCAGCCTGCTGGATCGCTCGGGTTTCGACGTGGTCGGGCAGGCCGGTGACGGTGCGCAGTTGCTCGCGCTGGTCCGCGACACCACGCCCGAGCTGGTGGTGACCGACATTCGGATGCCGCCAACCCATACCACCGAGGGACTCGACGCGGCCCGGGTGATCCGCGACGCGTTCCCCGACATCGCCATCCTGGTGCTCTCCGCGCATGTGGATGTCGAGCACGCGATGGAACTGCTGGCCAGCGGCCACGCGATCGGCTACCTGCTCAAGAGCCGGGTCACCGACTGCGCGGACTTCATCGACACCCTCGAGCGGATCGCCAACGGAGCCTCGGTCATAGACCCCGCGCTGGTCGCCGAACTGGTGTCGGCCCACAGACGCCACGACCCGCTCGCGGGGCTCAGCACCCGCGAACACGAGGTACTGACGCAGATGGCCAAGGGACGATCCAACGCCGGTATCGCCCAGCGGATCTGGGTCACCGAGAGCACCGTCGAAAAGCATGTCCGCAGCATCCTCACCAAACTGAACCTCCCCGAGAGCGACGATGACCACCGCCGTGTCCTCGCGGTAATCACCTTCCTCGAGGCCCGCTGACCGGGACCACGGCGATCGCCGCGGTAGACGGCGACAGGGGCTCCGACCTCTTAGCCGCTGGTTACGTTGCGGCGGAAAAACGTCGGCAACTTTGCCGTACCCCTCGTCGACGTCTCCGGCGATGAGGCTTGCCCACGTCACTATCGACGCTTTGGACTGACTTGAAAGGCATTGCCACACACATGATCCGCTGGAGACATCGGGAGGACAAAGAATCGGGAAAACAACACGTGCCACCGTGCAAGAAGAAGCCGGCGGCGGCTGCCGCCACTGTTTCATGGAAAATAGAGATTATCCATCAAAACGGGGGCCGGCCTAGGCCGAGGGTTGTTGATTCGTCACCGTGACGAATTGAACTGTGGGAGCGCCTGGTTGGCAAGGTCATTCGGAATCTCGCCGCCTGGTAGCAGCGTAATGTGGCGGGGCGCTCGCAAGTCGGACGGACTGCTTCTGCACGTGGGCCCAGGATGTCGACCGCGCATTGGCTGTGTCGGAGATGTTCGCTCGGGTGCATCGCAGCAGCGCGGCCCAACCTCATTCGATCTATTCACCTGCAAGGACTTGCGCGCAGTGCTATTCAGCATCGATACGTCACAGCGACGAAACGACCGGCTTGGGCCGCATCACCGTAGGCGCGGCGTGGTGGATCACTTCAGCCATTAAACAGGAGCTGAATAATGCTAGGTGCGAGGCGATTCAGGCGTTCTGAGCACAGAACTCGCCGCTGACCGTCGCTGCTCCGCTCATTACACGCGGGGAACCGATGCGGGTGTCGGGGCCGCCGGGGTACGCGCGGTTCACGGCGGGAGCGGGAGAATACGGCGGAATATGGCGGGTTATCGGTAATAGCTGGAATGCTATGCTCCGAAAACGCCTTTCGGCACCGACCAGCGAGACTGCAATAGGGGCTCGATTCTCGAACGCCGCCGTGGACGGCGCGGCCCGGCCTGCTGTGCATCGTCGCCGAGGGCCCGTCGCGCGCAAACTGACCCAGATAGACCCGTCGGAACGCCGTGCTGGTCGCGCTCGCCGAACGCTCGGCAGCAAGGCTGCATCGCCTGTCGACTACGTCGAGCACAACTGGACCGTCGAGCGCTACTCCGGCGGCTCGATGATGAGCCATTCACCGCCCGGTGTGCTGACCCAATTCGGGCACACCCTGCGAGAACCGTGCGGCCGCATCCACTGGGCCGGGACGGAGAGTTCTGCGGTGATGTGCGGGTTCGTCGACGGAGCGATCCGTTCCGGTGAGCGGTCCGCCCGCGAGGTGATGGCGGGCGAGGGCCACACCCCCGCCGACGACGGGGCAACTCGCCGGCCAGGTGCCCAAACCCTGACCAGGACACTGGCAACCAGCAACGGCACCGGCGACGCGGCCGGCGGATCCGGCAGCGCCGACCGCTCCGGCTAACCGCCTGCCCACATCTGATGAATCGTTCCGCGAGTCCCTCCTTTGCATCGCTTAATGGGTCGAATACGGCGGGTTACGGTAAAATACGGGTTGCCGTCTCCCAACGCCTTTCGGCACTCCTACTGTCCGGTGCTCAGAGCACTTGGCACTTTTCTCAGTGGAGCTGGCACGCTGCGGACGATGCCTGCATTCTCATTGAACTTGGCATTGTTGGTCCTTGACGCTTGCAGCGGTCTGAAGGTTGCTTCTGGACCAACTCTGCGAGAAAGGCGTACACGCCGTCAGGTGGCTTGGTCGCAGGTGTAGGCTGAACTCGTCCGCCCGCAAACGGACGGTAGGTGTCTGAAATGGCGACACTTGGACGACGCGCAGTACGTCTTCTCCTGCTCGCGGGGGTGGTTGCGGTTATCATCGGGCCAACCACGTTGACCATCGATACCTCCTCGCCATCTGCCCAAATTTTGGGTGCTCCGTGTGTCAACGGAGTCGTCCCCCTCAACCCCTACATCGTCAATTGCAACCTGCCCTCTCGGGGGCCTCGGGTCCCCGGTCAAGCGCCCGATGCGGGAGCGATCATTGCCTGCAGGCACGATCCCGTATGCCTGTCTTACTACGTGAACTACCCCGGGCAAACGATTTGGGGACCTTCACACCCAGCCCATGACGAGTGACGCATTGGCATCTTGCGAGCGAGATTGCAGTCCAGCTCCGAAACCGTCTGCAGGGCAACGCCGTAGGCTTACCAACTTCACGGCAACCGCACCTTCTCGGCATGAACGTCGTTGGGCGAGTGACCATACGGCGGTTTCACTACATGTACTTCCCGCAGCAGAGATCCTCAATCTGTTGCAATAGTATTGGTTTTGCCTGACACGTCCCCTCTTGCCGCCTCGGCGCGCAGTGTAGCCAGCTCCTCTTCGGTGGACGTGACCTCTAGCGACGACATACCTAAACGGCAGGATATTCGATACCAGAACTGGTTCTTGACTGTTAGCCAACAGTTCTCTCGCTACGTCCGAAGAGGCGTTGTCGAGCAACCAGACAACCCGGCGCTCAGGTACACGGCGGTGCGTTCACCTGCGTTGTCTTACATTCTGTAGTACACTAGAGGGATGGGCGACACGATAACCTTCAGACCCGACGAGGACGCCGCTCGAGCCCTCGAGGTTCTCACCAAAGACGGCACATCAGTGTCAACGGCGGTCCGGGCGGCGCTGATTGACGCTGCCCGACGACAAGCCGCCGCAACGCTACGTGCTGAGGCGGCAGAGCTCGCTGCGGACGAACAAGACCGAGCCGAAGCGGCGCAGGTTTTGCGCGATATGGAGACGCTGCGTGCGTGGTGAGGTGTACCGGCTCCGCGCCCCACGCGGCACACGTGGTCACGAGCAGGCCGGTTCGCGATACGCGGTTGTTGTTCAATCGGACGAACTGCCCTTGTCGACATGGTTGGTGGCACCGACCTCAACCTTGGCGCGAGCAGCGAGCTTTCGCCCCGAGGTCGAGATCGCTGGGCGAATCACTCGGGTGCTCGCTGAGCAGACCGCCGCGGTTGATCCCAGCCGTCTCGGCAAAAGCTCGGGCCATCTGACGTTCGAGGAGTTGCGCCGCCTTGATGCGGCGCTGCGTCTTGTTCTCGACCTCTGAACAAATCCGCGGAATAGCCGGTCACGCACAGCTTTTCCCTCTCCC
Source organism: Mycobacterium sp. (assembly GCA_025965975.1). Lineage (GTDB taxonomy): Bacteria > Actinomycetota > Actinomycetes > Mycobacteriales > Mycobacteriaceae > Mycobacterium. The sequence goes on from JAOPVX010000002.1 coordinate 9,541, forward strand.
CTAGCGACGGCAAGACCGTGCGCTCCTTTCATGGATAATCGCCATATCGATGAAAGTGCCTTCGAGCGTCTCACGGATGCGGCCGCGGACGACGGCGCCCGGTTCGGCATCGACGAACAGCTTGGGCACATCGCTTTCAGCCAACCAGCCGCTGTGGTCACTGCACCGACGCAACGTCGGCCGGCTCGCCGCCGATCGGCAGGTTGCGTGGCCACGACAGCGTTGGGCGGCAGCTATAGGCATTCATGAGCAATGGGGCGAGCGACCGTCAGGTCCGTGACGAGATCGCGCTCATCGACGCCGCTATCCAGGCGGATGCCGTATCTGGTGAATCTGTCGGTCGGTTGCGCGGCGGGCGCCCACACCAACTCGTCGAACGTCCTGCAGTGGCACACCGAGATCGACGCCGACCTCGCCACCACGGGTGTCGCCTCGTCGGTGGTGCGTCCCACGACCTTCACCGACGGCATCGTGACGGCCGCCGTCAACTTCGTGCCTTCCGGCTCATGGGGTGGTCATGTCGGTGCGGGCCGGGTGGCCCTCATTGACAGCCGCGACGTCGCGGCGGTATCGGTGGTCACCCTCGCCGAAGGCCCCCAGCGGCATGCCGGCAAGATTTATGACATCTCCGGACCAACGGCCGTGTCGATGGACGAGGTCGCCGGATACATCTCCGCAGCGCTCGGGACCCGCGTCGAGTATCACGCCCGAACCGAAGCCCAGCAGCGCGCCGTGCTGGAATCTGCCGGCCTGCCGGGACTGCTCGTCGATGTGCTTCTCGGGGTCGACGCCCTCACCCGGGGCAACGTGTACGCGGTGCCCTCGCCCACCGTTTTCGATCTGACCGGCCACGCCCCACGTTCGGTCAAAGACTGGGTGGACGAGCACGTCTCGCTGTTCGCCGCGCCCGCCGCATAGCACCACTTGGCCAAATTTCGGACCCGAAGTCCTCGCCTGATAGGGGAAGAGCACATGATCGTGATTGCCAAGTTTTCCAT
>JAOPVX010000033.1 GCA_025965975.1 Mycobacterium sp.
GCGACCGCAGCACGTTCTCGGCAACGCGGATCTGCTCCGCCTTGCTGGCGTTGTGCGGTGAGCCGGCGCCACCGTTGGCCCGCCAGGTGCCCATGGTGAACTGCAGGCCGCCGTAGTAGCCGTTACCCGTGGCAATCGACCAGTTGCCGCCCGACTCGCAGGCCGCGACGGCGTCCCAGTCGACGCCGCTTTCCGCACTCGCGGTGCCGGTCCCCAGCGCCAGCGGCGCAACTGCGAGCGCGCCGGCGAAAGTGGCGAGACCGATCGTTTTGCGGATGTTCTTCACTTCGTTCCTTTCGCCAAGCGCGCGCCAACAACACCCGCGGGGATGCGCGGGCGAAGCTGCCTGTTACACAGGCGAAGGAGTTGGGCCGCACCGTCTCGGTCAGGTGCGGCAGCGGGGAGGCATCAAGCGCCTCGCCGGGCAACAGGCCCGGCGGCCGTCGTTGAAAGCGAAATTCGCCTTCTAGTTGTGTGACAGCCCCGACTCACACGCAGGTTCTTTGGTTTTGAAATTATTTGCTCCATTTGAAGCTGTTGGGACCGTACAAACCCATCGGCCCAAAGTCATATCCTGTGAAGGGTGTGTCGCGGATAGATCACGAGAAGATCACGGCCGCACCTGAGAATCGTCTGAGCAGGTCAGCGGTGCGTTTGACGCCCCCGCGGAATCCGAAGCCCCGGCGTGTCGGCGTGATTCAAATCACGATCATTTTGTGACCTGGACCACCGGATTCTGGGATATATCGGCACCGAAATCGCCCATGTGACTACATAAATCACTGGTCAGGGGGCTTGAACTGCCGATCTCAGACGAGCGATTGCTGTCACGGAACTCGATGGATGGTGTCGTATACATAGCCGAAATCCGCTGTCCTCATGCGCTTTTCACTGATCGGCGCATGTCGGTGGTTTGCGCTGACAGGGTGCAGCCGCCCCACCCGTCTAGACGTGCTGGCAACGACAGCGATTGATCCACAACGATTTTCGAGTCATACGTGCACTTGTCGCTCTACCGCGTATGGCAGCGGCGGCGGATGATCGCCTCCGCGGCCGGCCTCCTCACCCCTGGGATGCTCGAGAGTCGCAAGAAGCACCGAACAAAGGGATGATTGGGGCTCCCAGCCCCATTCGTACCGTGACGAAATTGATGCTCACCAATCGCCGACCGGCATCAAATATGTTGTCATATAAGAGATTTCATGACCACGATCGGCGTCGGGGCGACCGCGAGCACAGATACCCATTGCCGATGGATTCGGCGTTTATCACGGCAATTTCTCGGTAAATTAGCTGCGCAGAAATATGCACGCTAAAAGGTCAAATACAATGGTTTCAATTAGCGAATTTGCTAGGCTATTTGCGGCGGGAGCGCGGTGCTGAGGTCGGCGGCCGTATTGACGTTGGTCAACGACCGCTGCTCGTCCATCACGATCCGCTGGGTGTCCACGGTGTCCACCAGCGCACGCATGCTGCGCCCACCCGCCGCGACGAGCTCGGCGACGTGGTCAGCCAGTGAGGTGCGGTAGATCCCGGCCAGGTAGTGGTCGCGGCCGTCCCACGGCAGCACCACATCGGCGCCCAGACGCACCGCCGGACCCGCGAGTGAGTCGATCAGATCGGCATCGAGCAGTGGCATGTCCACCGCACACACGAATGCCAGCTCCAGTCCAGCGTCGGCGGCCGCCCGTAGCCCCCGCCCCGTCGCCAGCAGTGGACCAACACCGCGAACCTCGTCGCGTAACACCTCGGCCTCGAGTGTGGGCAGCGGTTGTCCCGGCGCCGCGATCACGAACACGGGCGAACACCGCGGGCGCACGATCGAAACCGTGTGCTCGACGAGCGTCGTGCCTTCGTACGGAAGATTCGCTTTGTCTCGGCCCATTCGGCGGGATGCCCCGCCGGCCAGAATCACTGCAGCAAGCGGCACGGGGGACGTCACGTCAGAGAGGTTAGTCGACGGTCCAGGTGTCCTTGCCGCGAAGCAGCGACTGCAGTGCAGCCGTGTCGTGCGGCTTTGCGTCACGCGCCGACGCGACCTGATTGCGCGCCGCATCGTCGTAGGTCGGCCTACTGACCTGGCGGAAGATGCCCATGACCATGTGCTCGAGGTTCTGCTCGGACAGCCGGGACAGCGCGAACGCGTACGCCGGGTCGTCGATCTGCGCGTTGTGCACGACGATCTCGTCAGCCGACACGTCGGCGGTCTTGGCGACCTCGAGTCCGTAGCCGGACTTCACGACGCAGTACGCGCCGTCGGCACCGAATGTGATCGGCTCGCCATGGCTGACGTTGATCAGTCGCTCCTCGGCTCCTTCCTTGCGCAGCGCATCGAAGGAGCCGTCGTTGAAGATGGGGCAGTCCTGCATGATCTCGACGAGCGCGGCGCCACGGTGCTGGGCAGCACCTCGGAGAACCTCCGAGAGGCCCTTGCGGTCAGAGTCCAAAGCGCGACCGACGAACGTCGCCTCGGCGCCGAGCGCCAGCGACACCGGGTTGAACGGGTAGTCCAGCGAGCCCATTGGCGTGGACTTGGTGACCTTGCCGACCTCAGAGGTCGGCGAGTACTGACACTTGGTCAGCCCGTAGATCCGGTTGTTGAAGAGCAGGATCGTAAGGTTCACGTTTCGGCGCAGCGCGTGGATCAAATGGTTGCCGCCGATCGACAAAGCGTCGCCGTCACCGGTGACGACCCACACCGACAGGTCTTCGCGCGCCAGGGCCAGCCCGGTGGCGACGGTCGGCGCACGGCCGTGGATGGAGTGGAACCCGTACGTTTCCAGGTAATACGGGAAGCGACTCGAGCATCCGATGCCGCTGACGAACGCGATGTTCTCGCGGCGCAGTCCCAGTTCCGGCAGGAAGTTGCGGATCGTGTTGAGGATGACGTAGTCACCGCAGCCCGGGCACCACCGGACCTCCTGGTCACTGGTGAAGTCCTTGGCCTTCTGCGGCTCGTCAGTGGTGGGTACCCCACCGGTCCCGGGCGTCAACCCGAGATCTACTCCGATCACGTCTGTCATGCGTTAGCTCCCACGCCAGTTGTATCAGTTTCGACGGTAGCCGCCGCCAACCGTGCGAACTTGGCCTTGTCAATTTCCTTGTCGCCCAACGTCCCATCGAGGGCGGCATCGATGATGCCCTCGACCTCTTCGGCCAGGAAGGCCATGCCTTCCACCTTCGTCACCGACTGGACATCGACCAGGAACTTGCCGCGCAGCAGCAGGGCGAGCTGGCCGAGGTTCATCTCCGGCAGCACGACGTTGGGGTAGCGACGCAGCACCTCGCCCAGGTTGGCCGGGAACGGGTTGAGATTGCGCAGCTGCGCGTGGGCGACCTTGATGCCCTTGCGTCGCGCGCGCCGGCAGGCCTCGCCGATCGGACCGTAGCTGCTGCCCCAGCCGATCATCAGCAGCTCGGCGTCGTCGGTCGGGTCGTCGACCTCGAGATCCGGTACGGCGATACCGTCGATCTTGGCTTGCCGCAGTCGCACCATCAGGTCGTGATTCTTTGGCTCGTAGGAGATGTTGCCCGAGCCGTTGGCCGCCTCCAGACCGCCGATGCGGTGCTCCAGACCGGGCGTGCCCGGGACGGCGAACTGGCGCGCCAGGGTCTCCGGGTCGCGAGCGTACGGCTGGAACGGCTCACCGGTCTTCGCGAACGTGTGGTTGATCGGCGCGTAGGTGGTCACATCGGGGATGCTCCACGGCTCCGAGCCGTTCGCGATCGCGCCGTCGGACAGGATGATCACCGGGGTGTGGTAGGTCACCGCGATGCGCGCGGCCTCGACGGCGACGTCGAAGCAGTCGGACGGGGTCCGCGGTGCCAGCACCGCGACCGGCGACTCGCCATTGCGTCCGTACAGCGCCTGCAATAGGTCTGCCTGCTCGGTCTTGGTGGGCAGCCCGGTGGACGGTCCGCCGCGCTGCACGTCGATGACGATCAGCGGAAGCTCGGTCATCACCGCCAGACCGATCGCCTCGGATTTCAGCGAGATGCCAGGGCCGGAGGTGGTGGTGATACCCAGCGCACCGCCGTATGAAGCGCCGATGGCCGCGCCGATGCCTGCGATCTCGTCTTCAGCCTGGAACGTCAGCACGTTGAAGTTCTTGTGCTTGGACAGCTCGTGGAGGATGTCCGACGCCGGGGTGATCGGGTAGCTGCCGAGCACGACCCGAATGTCGGCGAGTTGACCCGCGGTGATGAGGCCGTAGGCAAGCGCGGTGTTGCCCGAGATCTGCCGGTACTCACCGGACTTCAGCTTGGCAGGCCCCACCTCGTACGTGCTGGCGAACGCCTCGGTGGTCTCGCCGTAGTTCCAGCCGGCCTTCAGCGCCAGCACGTTGGCCTCGGCCACGTCGGGCTTGCGACCGAACTTCTCGCGGATGAACGCCTCGCTGTGCTCCAGCTCGCGGCCGTACATCCAGGACAGCAGCCCAAGCGCGAACATGTTCTTGGCGCGCTGGCCGTCCTTCTTGGAGGCGCCGATGGACTCGACCGCGCCGAGCGTCAGCGTGGTCATCGGGACGGCCTGCACGACGTAGTCGGACAGCTCGTCGCTTTCCAGCGGGTTGGCTTCGTAGCCGACCTTCGCGAGGTTGCGCTTGGTGAACTCGTCGGAGTTGGCGATGATCAGCCCGCCGCGGGGCAGATCGGACACGTTGGCCTTGAGGGCCGCGGGGTTCATCGTGACGAGCACGTCGGGGCGGTCGCCCGCGGTAAGGATGTCGTAGTCAGCAATCTGGATCTGGAACGAGGAGACGCCGGGCAGCGTGCCCTGTGGCGCACGGATCTCGGCGGGGTAGTTCGGTTGCGTCGCAAGGTCATTGCCGAACAGAGCCGCCTCTGAGGTGAACCGGTCGCCCGTGAGCTGCATACCGTCGCCGGAGTCACCGGCAAAACGAATGACGACCTTCTCGAGCTTCTGCCGCGTGCCTGGACTGGTGTCGTTGCCGTTCGACCCCACTCGCCTGCCTTCCGCGATGTTTCCGGCGAAGTCGGCCGAGTCGCGGTCGGGGGACGCGCCGTCGATCGACATTCGCATGACTTTGATGTCACTGCCAGTACCGATTATTGCACTTCTCTTAGGCGAGGCTTTACCCGACTCGCGGAAAACATGGGTGTAACCGCGGACCGAACACACTGCTCAGCGGATGTGCGAAGAGACGTCGTGAGACATAAGTGTGTTATTCGTCACGCCGTTAAGAATGTTATTTCTAAGGAAATGGTTACCGATCAGTAGCACCAGCTAGGCAGGTTGTAGGGCGTGATGACCTGGATAGGGACTGGTCGCGACGGCTCGACCGGCAACGCTCCGCGTTCCTGAAGGACCAGACGCATCGCGAGCCGCGCATCGGCGCGCAGATCGTTGTGCAGCACCACCGAGATATGGCCTTCACGCAGCAGCCGCCGGTTATCGGCGTCCAGGTCGTGCGCGACAAAGACACGACACGGCCGACCGAGCCGTGCGAACGCGGCGACCGTTGCGGTGTTGCCACCGCCGACGGAGTAGACGGCCTCGACGTTGGGGTGTTTTTCCAGCGCCTCGAGCACCAGCCGCTCGTTGGTCGCGTCGATGCCGTCGCTGTCACTGACTTCGACGATTGCCCTGCCCGAGCCGCGCAACGCCGAGCGGAACCCGACCTCCCTCTCCCCTTCGCCGCGGAACACCGTGCGGCTGAGCGTGATGAGCACATCGGACGCCGCCTGCCCAAGCCACTGGTTCATCAGATACGCGGCCGTCACCCCCGCCCCGTGGTTGTCGATGCCGACGTAACCGCAACGCGTACTGGCCGGCACGTCGGTCGCGTACGTCACCACGGGCACGCCGCCGTCGACGAGGCGGTCGATGGCCTCGGCCACCTCGGGTTCGTTCTGCGCCTTGAGCACCACGCCGTGGCTGCCGCGAAGACGGCCAAGCGCGTCGACCATCTGCGTCGTCGAACCCGACTCCCACAGATGAAAACGTGCCCGCACATTGGCCGGCGCGAACGCCGGCAACTCGGCCTCGACCGCGGCCCTGAAGGCGTCGGAGAACCGCTGCGGCGTCTGCATGACGACGTCGACGAGGTAGCGGCGGCCGTTGAGCCGCAGCTGGGCACGCTGCTTGTCCAGGTCGGCGACGGCCTGCATGACCTCTGCCCTTGTGTTCTCGCGCACCCCCGGCCGCTGATTGAGGACACGGTCGACGGTGGCCTCGCTCAGCCCGGACTGCTGAGCGATCTCGCGGACCTTGTAGCGGTGCGGCATCCTTCACGTCCTGAGGTGTTTTTGATGGGTTTTTGCTGTTGAATGCGGCGGCAGTCACAGCAAGACTAGCTGCCATGGCCGCACCCGTGCGCACGACATACCTACCGTGGATCGACGAGTCCGACTGCCGGCTCGACGACTTCCGCGCACAGGTGCTGCGCGACGCCGATCTCGCCGACTACCCGCTGGCGACCGATCTGCGAAGCAACGTGCTGGTTTACTCCGCAGCCACCGTCGGTGCCGCCGACCGCAGGACGCTGCAGTCCGAACTGATCCGGGCGCTGGCCGATGGGCCCGGCGTGGTGATCTTCGAGGACGCGTTCTCCGCCGGCGTGGTGGACCGGGCCAGCGAGGCGTTCTTCGCGATCATCGATGCCCAGCGTGCAACCGGCGATGCACCCGGCGACCACTTCGGCAAGCCCGGCGCCAACGACCGGATCTGGAACGCCGCGCAGAAGCTCGCGCTGCATGCCCCGCAGGTGTTCGCCGACTACTACGCCAACGATGCGCTTGCCGTCGCCTGCCAAGCGTGGCTTGGCCCACGTTACCAAGTCACCTCGCAGGTGAATGTCGTCAACCCCGGTGGCACACAGCAGGTTCCACATCGGGACTATCACCTTGGCTTCGTGCCCGCCGAGCATCTGGCCTGCTATCCCGCGCACGTGCACCGCACATCTGGAGCGCTGACGTTGCAGGGTGCGGTGGCGCACTGCGACATGCCGCTAGAAAGCGGTCCGACGATGTTGCTGCCGTTCTCGCAGCGATTCGAGGGCGGCTACCTCGCGTTCAACCGGCCGGAGTTCATCGATTTCTTCGCCGAACATCATGTGCAGGTGCCGCTGACCAAGGGTGACGCGGTGTTCTTCAACCCGGCGCTCTATCACGGTGCGGGGTCGAACATTTCGTCCGACATCCGCCGGATCGCCAATCTGTTGCAGATCTCGTCGCCGTTCGGTCGCGCGATGGAGGCGCTGGATCGCACCGCGATGGTGCGGGCGATCTATCCCGCACTACTCGCGATGAAGGCGGCGGGCCGCCCACGGTCCGAACTGCTCAACGCTGTGGTGGCGACCGCCGAGGGTTACGCATTTCCCACCAACCTCGACAGCGACCAGCCGATCGGCAGCCTGGCACCGCCCAGTCAGGTCGACACCGTGCTGGCTGCCTTGGCCGACGACCACACCGCGGAACAACTCGACGTCGCGCTGCGCGACCAAGATGATCGGAGAAAGCCATGACCACTCTCGGCGTAATCGGATTGGGCCGCATCGGCGCGTTCCACACCGACACGCTGTCCGGCCTCGATGGTGTCGACGGGCTTGTCGTCGCCGACGAGCGCCTCGACGTGGTTGCGGCCGTTGCTGCCAAACATGGTGCAAAACCGGCAGATTCGGTGGAGGAGCTGCTGGCATCGGGCGTCGACGGAGTCGTGGTCTCGGCCGCAACGCCCGCGCACGCCGAGTTGACGCTGGCCGCCGTACATCGCGGTCTGCCGACCTTCTGCGAGAAGCCCATCGCCGCGACCGCGGCGGAAAGCGCCAGGGTCGCCGAGGTGATCGCTCGCTCCGGCGTGCCGGTGCAGGTCGGCTATCAGAGAAGGTTCGACGCCGCATTCGCCGCCGCCAAGCGCGCGGTCGACGACGGCTCGCTGGGCCTGCTGCACACCGTCCGCAGCACCACCATGGATCCCGCTCCCCCGCCGATGGAGTACATCGCGGGTTCCGGTGGAATCTTTCGCGACTGCGCGGTCCACGATTTCGATGTGCTCCGCTGGATCACGGGGCAACAGGCAGTCGAGGTGTATGCGACCGGCAGCGTGCAGGGCGACCCGCGGTTCACCGAGTACGGCGACGTCGACACCGCCGCGGTGGTGGTGACGTTTGATCAGGGCACCCTTGGGTTGGTGTCGGCGGCCCGCTACAACGGCCGCGGGTACGACTGCCGGCTGGAAGTCCACGGCTTCCATGACACCGTGGTTGCCGGCTGGGACCAGGGCGCGCCGGTGCGGAATGTCGATCCGGACAACGAGTTTCCTGGCGGTCCGGCGCATCACTTTTTCATGGATCGCTTCACCGACGCGTTTCGCGCCGAACTGACCGCATTCGTCGACGTGGTCAACGGCATCGCCGCCCCTGCGTGCACGGTGGCCGACGCGGTCGAGGTCGCCTGGCTGGCGGAAGCCGCGACGGAGTCGTTGCAGCGCGGTGTCCCGGTACGGATCGAGGACGTGAGATCACAGTGAAAATCCTGAAGATCGCAGGCGCACCAATCTCGTGGGGTGTGTGCGAGGTGCCCGGGTGGGGGTATCAGCTCACCCCCCAACGCGTACTCGCCGAGATGCGTGATGTGGGGCTGGCGGCAACCGAACTGGGGCCCGAGGGCTTCCTGCCGTCCGATCCCGACGAGCTGACTGCCCTGCTGGATTCCTATAGTCTCAGCTGTGTCGGCACCTTCGCGCCGGTCCTGCTGCACGACGCCGGGCACGATCCGCTGCCCGACATCGCCGGCCCGCTCGACGCGCTGGTGGCATGCGGGGCCGACGTTCTCGTGCTGGCCGCGGCGACCGGCACCGACGGATACGACTCCCGCCCGACGCTCGACGACGGCCAATGGGCCACCCTGCTGGGCAATCTCGATCGGCTGGCCGCCGCAGCAGCGCAGAGGGGCGTGCTCGCGGTGCTGCACCCGCATGTCGGCACGATGGTGGAGACCCGTAGCGACGTCGACCGCGTGCTGGCCGGTTCGCAGATCAAGCTGTGCCTTGACACCGGCCACCTGTTGATCGGCGGCACGGATCCGCTGCAGTTGGCCCGCGCGGTGCCTGGCCGCATCGCCCACGCCCACCTCAAGGACGTCGACGCCGCACTCGCCGCCCAGGTTCAAGCCGGTGAACTGACCTACACCGAGGCCGTACGTAAAGGCATGTACACGCCGCTCGGCGGCGGCGACGTCGACATCGCCGGGATCGTCACGGCATTGCGCGGCAACGGTTTTGACGGCTGGTTCGTAATGGAGCAGGACACCATCCTCGACGGCGAGCCGACCGATGAGAGACCGGTGCGCGACGTGCGGAGCAGCGTGGCCTATGTGCGCAGTATTTGTCAGTCCGCCGTGCCGCCTCCTATACCGGCATGAGCCTGCGGATCGGGGTGCTCGGCGCGTCGCGGATCGCCGAACTCGCCATCGTCGGCCCAGCGCACGAGCTGGGCCACCGGCTGGTCGCCGTCGCGGCACGTGACCGGCAGCGGGCGCAGTTGTTCGCCGAAAAGCACGGCGTTGAGCGCGTTTTGGCATCCTACGACGAAGTGGTCAATGATCCCGACGTCGACGTCGTGTACAACCCGCTGGCCAATGCGTTGCACGCGCCGTGGAATCTGGCTGCCGTCGCGGCGGGTAAGCCGGTGCTGACCGAGAAGCCATTCGCGCGCGACCGCGCGGAAGCGCAGCGGGTCGCTGCCGCGGCCGACGCCGCGGGAATCACCGTGATGGAGGGGTTCCACTACCTGTTTCATCCGGTAACCCGCCGCGCACTGGAACTAGCCGGCGACGGCACGCTCGGTGAGCTGGTTCACGTCGAGGTGCGGATGGCGATGCCGGCGCCGGAGGACGGCGACCCGCGATGGTCGCTGGAGCTGGCGGGCGGCGCACTGATGGATCTGGGCTGCTACGGCCTTCACGTCATGCGGCGCCTTGGCCATCCGTCGATCGTGCACGCCCACGCCGAGCAGCGCAGCCAGGGTGTCGACGCGTGGTGCGACGTCGATCTCGCTTTTCCGGGCGGGGCGACAGGACTGAGTGCGAATTCGATGGTCGCCGACGACTACATGTTCACGCTTCGCATCGTTGGCACGCGCGGAGATGTGTTGGTGCACAACTTCATTAAGCCCCACGATGACGACCGGCTGACCATCAACACGCCGGAAGGCACCACGGTCGAGCGGCTGGGCACCCGGGCGTCCTACACCTACCAACTCGAAGCGTTCGCCGCCCATGTGCAGCACGGCGCACCGCTACCGCTCGACCCCGCCGACGCGGTGGAGAACATGGCGTATGTCGACGCCGCGTACCGTGCGGCGGGCATGGTTCCGCGCTAGACCGCCGTCGCGCCATTGAGGCGACGCGGCGGGCTCCTCGAGCAGCTTGTTGCAACTGCGTTCGGCAACCGCAGCGATGGTCTTGGACGGATTTCGCCCGATGGCCCTTGGAATCACGGACCCGTCGATCACAAACAGATTGTCGTAACCGAACACCTCGCCCATGTGGTTGGTGATCCCGGCGCCCGCCGCGGCCGCCATGTTGCACCCGCCGAGCGGATGAGTCCGCCCACCTCGGCGGCATCTACGGCGTCCTCGGCGGCAAGCTCACACAGCACGTCGACATCGAGTGGCTCACACAGCGCCAACGGTTTCAGAGCATTGACGGCGTCGCCGACCTGGTCGAGGCGGTCTTCGAGCAACTCGGCCAGCCCAGACGGGACGGCCGCGAGGCCGCGCAGCTGCCAGACCCCGTCAACTTCGGTAGCGTTCCTGCGTCGAGTGCGCCCTCGACCATGTGGCGTAGAAACAGCGGATTACCGCCGGACGCATCCCACATGACGTCGGCGGACAGGCCCTCCAGCGTTCCGCCCAGAACGGATTCGATCAGTGTGATGCTCTGCTGCTTCGTGAACGGCATGAGGTCAACTCGCTGCAGATAATTGTCCTTCCACAACGCCGTGACGGCATCGGGTACCGGTTCACCGTTGCGGACCGTGGCCACGATCTGTCCGGCACCTTCGACGGCGATCTGGTGTAGCAGCGTCGAGGACAGGGGTCGAGCAGGTGCGCATCGTCAACACCGATGACGGTGTCGGGACCGGCGAGAATCGACTCGCGCGTGGCGGCGAGAAGGGCGACGGGTCACGGGAGCCTGTCGTCGGGACCCGGTGGGCGAAAACGCCGAGCGGGATGCTGCGCGAGGACTCGGTGCAGCCGACCCAATTGACGTCCGAACGCAGCGTTGCGGTAACCGCGCGCGCCAGAGTGGATTTGCCGACGCCGGCCGCGCCGGTCAGCACGACACCGCCGCCTGTGCCGCCCGTCAACGTCGAACGAACCGAGTCGAACTCCGCTGGGCGTTCCAGCAACTGCCACCGGTTAGCCATGTCCTCAGAGTGCAAATGCCCACGTCGCGTATCTCGTCGCGAACGCGATCCCCGAAATACGGCGGTTTTGACGGGCATGATCGCTTGGTGGCGCCAGCATCGCTTGACTGCCCGCGGCTAGGCCGGCAGCTGGGCTACGTCGGTCGGTTCCATTCTGGGGACGTGGTTCACTCGGTGCCGAAAGTCGCTCGACGCGTCGTACACCAGCTTCTTAAGTCGATTGATCGAGCCGAGGGGCCGGTGCGCCGCCAATCCGCACCACGAGTTGTACGACAACACATCATCACCGAATCTGCGTCGCTCGGGGGTGTCGGGGTCTTGGACGGGAAACGTTATCTTGGCGACTGGAACATGCGGGGAGTCTTTCTCCGGCCACGGGACGGTGGCATCCTCGATGGGCATTTTCGTCAGGTCAGTGCATAGCTGCACCTTTAGTTCGTATTCGGCGCTGTTGGTGCGGAACAACTCAACGACCATGTCGCGGAACGCATCCTTGCCCGCGCCTGCGGGAACCGGCTGACCGGCTAATACCTTGACGGACTTCGATAGCGGTGTGTAACAGACCTTGGCGACGTAGTCGCCCCACCGCAACGGAGCCGAGGAGTAGAACGCCAAGCCAAGGATGTGGGTGTTGGCTTCGCTGAACAGTTCCAAGGCCACTGGGAGGGACTTATGGACGCGCTTGAGCACGGCCTGGACCGCGCCGAGCGCGGTGCCGGTCAGGATCATCGCCCGGTCGGGCATGCGAGCCAACAGCCACGCCACCGGCATGCCGCGCTTCAGATAGGCATATGCGTCGGGAAACGGAAATTCCCGATGCGTGACCAGAATGAAGTCTTGTGTCGTCGCTTTGTCGTCGGGCAGCGAGCGCTTGCCGTCCACGCCGAGCACCTTGATGGCCAGGCCGCGCACCCCGCGGCATTGGTCACTGCGCAGCGCTCCCGACGTGCTGGACAGTCTGGCGATGACCGGGTATGTCGCCGGTGTCGCGAACAGGCCCTGCCGGTAGGGCTCTGGCAGATCGGGATAAATGGTGAGCTCCCCGCGCAGGATGCCGTGGCTCTTGGCGTGGGCATCGCGGATGCCGTGCTTGTACTTCTTGAACGCCCACACGTTGTTGCCGTGCAGTGCGTCGGCGATCTTCTTGACGAGCTGATCCTCGTCGGGCCGAGGCTGCTCCAGATCGTCGCGGTAGACGACGTATGCCGGCGTAGCAGGAGGGTCAACGGTATCGGTCATGTAGATGAGTTCCTTCCGAGCGAAGGCGGCTGCGTAGTTGCGTTTTCGACCATGCCCCGTAGGGTCCTGTGCGGCATGCGTAGTGCACTACTCGAAACTGCGTCGGATGCGCGGCGCGCCGACTGCGCGCTCACGTCGGGTTAGCCCGCGCCGAGTTCCACGGCGCGAACGGGTTGGCGACGCCGCGCAGCGCCGGTTCAAGGGACGGGAAGTGACGTAACAACACGGTGCGCATCGTGTTGTTCTTGACCCACTCAACCCCGCCCGGTGTGTAGACCTCCGGACAAAAATCGGTGGTGAAGAAGCGATCGCTTTCCAGCCGTCGTGATGCCATGAGGATGAACACCCGAAACGCGGTGTCGCTGAACCCGAATCCTGCCGGCTTGGCTTCGGCGTACAACCCGACCATCAGGTCAACGCGCTCGATATCGCCGTAGATCTGCCGCAACTCCGCCGCGCACGACGGATTGTCGGTCAGATCCTCAAACGATGAGGCCGGTTTCAAGCGCAACAGCCGGCGGAACTCGTTGTAGCGGGGAACACCCCGTTCGCGTATCCGCAATATGTCGATCGCGCCGAGGTCGACAAGTTCCCCGTCAGCCTTGGTGAAGTGCTGCAGGTGGCGCGGATAGTTGTGCAGCGTGAGCGCGCCGGGATGCGCGCGGCCGAACGAGTAGATGATGTCGTCCATCGATAGTTCGGACAGGCGCTGGCGGACCTCGAACACGGTCAGATCCGGCAGCTCGTGGCGGGCCAGTTCGGAGTCATCGTCGACCGAGCGGAAAATGAATTCGTCGGGGATCAGTGGATGCATCCGGTAGACCGCGACGAACTCCTCGGTCAGTGAATACGGGATACCATGCAGTTCGGTCGGCGATCCAGGGATGCCGCCCAGCAGCGTATTGGTGCCGAAACGGCCGAAGCGTTGGGCGAACCGTTCCCCCAGGACACCGAACCAGTTCGCACGCAACGCGAACACGGTCGTTGGGTGGGCGATGATCGCCGGTGTCCAGTCGACGGTGTGAATCTTGGCTATCAACGCCGCATTGACCAGCCGTGCTTTGTCGTACAGCTCCTGGTCGGTCATCGAGGGGTATTCGGCCTCGAGCCTTGCGCATATCGAGTTGTGCTCGCGCATGAACAACGAATGCAAGATCGCCAGACCGATCCAGAAGTTGCCCGCCGCGCCGTGCAGGTCGACATACTGCGCGGCCGCCTCGGGCGGCAGCCCGAGGCCATCGATCAGCAGGCGCCCCCGCGGACCGCGGATTGCATTCGCGAAACCCGGTGAGCTTCCATAGATTTGGGAGGCGTCCCACCAATGGCTGTCTTGCGTCACGAACGTGGGTGGACCCCAGCCGTCGGGGGCGGGGTCCGGCGCGGTCCGCTTGATCACCATGTCCTCGGGGGCGGAGTCGGGCTTGGCCCGCTTGACTGCCAGGTCCTGATCTGGCCATGGGTCATCGGGCTGCAGCGGAATTCGCCACGGTTGGTCATCGGTGAAGCCGTGGCTTACCCAGTCATGGACCTCGAACTGGATCCACGCCGCGGCGAGCACGTTTAGCGTGGTGGCCGGCTGGAATTGATCGCGAGTGAGCAGCCGCCGGCTGATCAACCGCGGATTTGGTTCAAGGAGTGCAACCGGTTCCTCGGGATAGGTGTGCGTCAGCGGGACGTTTCGGCCGAATCGGCTTCCGACCGCACCCATCAGCGGATCGCTCAGATTGTTCTGGCAGCCGGTCAGCGTGCGGGCGGACAGCCCCGCTGCGGTGACGAGATGATCGCGCATCGACGCGTCGCGGCCGGTGTCATACAGATTCTTTGACCGCAGCTGTTCTCGAAGGCCGATCAGTACCGGTATCGCCAATACGGTGGGCAACCGTGGCCAACCGATGATGCGGTCCACGCCTTCGGCAAGCCGCGCAGCGAGTCGCGTGAAGGCATTGCTCATGGCCACATCGTTCGACGGTTTTTGCAGGCCGATGGCGCAGTGTCGGCAGTTGCACAATTGGCTCGCGGCGGCGCGCCGCTAGATGGCGGTTTCATACGGACCCTCCCCGGTTGAGCCCCGTATTCGAATCGTGTAACTCGGCGGCAACGACGATGACGATTGCCACACCGATGATCTTTGCAGCAGTCACTGCCCGATGGGTCAGTATCGCGCCGATTT
This sequence comes from Mycobacterium sp., assembly GCA_025965975.1. Taxonomy (GTDB): domain Bacteria; phylum Actinomycetota; class Actinomycetes; order Mycobacteriales; family Mycobacteriaceae; genus Mycobacterium. Next base: position 14,802 of record JAOPVX010000033.1, read on the forward strand.
CGTTAATTCGCAGTCCGTTTGCCTCACCGTGCCAGTCGAACCATGCGATCCCGGAGGTAGCTATCTGCGAGGTGTCATTATGAGCACGCAGGCACGACCCAATTAGCTCGACACTCCCGAAGCGCAACGACGAGGTTGAGTCCGGCCGATCGGTGGACCGATACATGCGCACTGCGATGGGTTTCGACGCTCGAATTCAGCGCGGCTCGGGCCGGCCGAGGCGGCTGATGACACAATTGTTTTCTAATGAACTGCAACGTCTTTCGCAAGGAACCGAGGGTGCATTCGCTGAGGATGACCACGGCTCGACGACGCCGGGCGGCACGATCGGCCGCTCTGGCGACGCTATGCCGCCGCTGCTAGGGCGCGCTGACCTCGGACAGCAGCATCTCGATCCGCGCCATTCCGTCGTCAGCACCGCGACGCTCGAACATCCGAAGGAGAGGCCGCGGTGGTCGTGGCCTATCCCGCGCGCAACGCTGTTTACGTCGGCACTACCGGCGATGCCGGGCTAACCGTGATTCCGCTGTAGCGGTCGCCGACGCCCCTGACGCGCGTCGCGCTGCGGGCGTCGCCGGTCGCTCTCGGGGGCCGCGCGGCGTTCGTGCCACCGTAGCCGCAGGAGCAACAGGTGACGGTGCGCCCGGAACCCCACCGACAGCGGGTCACGCCAGACCGGCGTGTGAGCCTTGGGTTCAGGTTCTGCGTGCACGAGTCCATTGTGCCGTCTCGGCGAGACGCGGGCCGGGTTGCCATGCTGCCGACCAGGTGAACGGTCGCATAACGTTTGTGACGAGCTAGGCCGCTATGCGCCTTTACCGCGCAATTCGTGCGAAAGCGCCTCCAGTTCGTCGCCGCCTGCCATCTCCTGCGTCAGGTGCTCGAGCGTGATGTCGTCATACGTGCAGTCCAGCTTTTGCTGACCGCGGTTGAGCAGCACGAAGTGATCGCCGACCATGTGCGCGTGGTGCGGGTTGTGCGTGATGAACACCACACCGAAGCCGGCTTCCTTGGCCGCGGTGATGTACTTCAGCACCACGCCGGACTGCTTGACGCCGAGCGCGGCGGTGGGCTCGTCGAGGATCAGCACCCGCGCCCCGAAGAACACCGCCCGCGCGATCGCCACGCATTGACGTTGGCCGCCGGACAGCGAGCCGATCGCCACATCGACGTCGGGCAGATCGATGCCCATCTTCGATAGCTCCGTCAGCGTGGTGGCCCGCATCGCGTTGGCGTCCAACGGCCATGGGAAGCGCTTCTGCCGGATCTCCTGGCCCAGGAAAAAGTTGCGCCACACCGGCATCAGGGGGACCACGGCGAGGTTCTGATACACCGTCGCGATGCCCTTGGCCAGTGCCTCTTTCGGCGAATTGAACTTCGTCGGGTCGCCGTCGACCAGCAGTTCACCATCGGTCTGCTGGTGCAGACCGGAGATGATCTTGATCAGCGTCGACTTGCCTGCGCCGTTGTCGCCGAGGATCCCGGTCACCTCGCCGGCGTGCACCCGAAGCGAAATATCCTTCAAAGCAGTGATATTCCCGTAGGACTTGCCGACATTCTTCATCTCGACCAACGGCACCTTGCCTCCGGACGGGGCGTCATGCACGGGTCGATCCACAGTTACGGTCATGGGTCACTTCTTCGCGGCGTAGTTACGGAAGGCGTTGTTGGCGATCACCGCGAACAGCAGCATCACGCCCATGAAGAACTTGAACCAGTCGGGATTCCAGCCGGCATACACGATGCCCTGTTGCACCATGCCGAAGATAAACGCGCCGATCGCGGCGCCGATCGCGGTGCCGTATCCGCCGGTCAGCAAGCAGCCGCCGATCACCGCGGCGATGATGTAGATGAACTCGTTGCCGACGCCCTGGCCGGACTGCACCGTGTTGAACGCGAATAGCAGATGCATGCCGGCGAACCAGGCGCAGAAGCCGACGAACATGAATAGCCCGATCTTCACTGCCGTCACCGGCACACCGACCGCACGGGCACTGTCCTGGTCGCCGCCGACGGCGAAGATCCAATTGCCGATCTTGGTTTTGAACAGCACGTAGGTCGCGACGGCGGTGAACAGCAGCCACCACAGCACGGTGATGCGGACGCTGACACTGCCGATGGCGAACGACGACGAGAAGACCGCCTTGGCAGAATCCCAACCCTGCATGTCCGACACACTTTGGGTGGCCACCTGCCCCGAAATCAGCTTGGTCACAGCGAGGTTGATACCGGTGAGCATCAATAATGTGCCCAACGTGATGAGGAAGCTTGGGATCTTCGTCTTCATCACGAGGTAGCCGTTGAGGAAGCCGACGCTCAGCGCCAGGATCAGCGCCAGTCCCGCTCCCACCCACAGGTTCAAGTGCAGGTTGTACGCCAGCATCGATGCGGCCAGCGAACTGAACGTCACGGCCACACCGGATGACAAGTCGAACTCACCGCCGATCATCAGGAGTGCCACGGCACAGGCCATGATCCCGATGGTCGACGACGCGTAGAGCACGGTGGCCAGAGCCTCGGGGCTGCGGAACGGCGGTGCCACGACCAAGAAGAATATGAAAATTGCGACCGCGCCGATCAGCGCACCCGTCTCCGGCCGAATCAGCAAGCGCTGAACACGGTTTCGCTCCTTGACCCGTTCATCGCGGACGACCTTGTGTTTGGTCAGATCCAGATCTGCTTGAGTAGACATGGTTCCTCTCTCCCGGCTCAGCGAGTTCCGGACTTGGCCAGCTCGGCGACGGCGTCGATGTTGGACTTGTCGATGAACGAGGGTCCGGTCAGGGTGGGCTGGCCACCGCCGATCAGGTTCTTGTTGTTGATGAATAGCCACAGCGAGTCGATCGCGAGATAGCCCTGAAGGAAGGGCTGCTGGTCGACGGCCCACTCCACCTTGCCGGACTTGATGGCACCGACGAGCGCGGCGTTGGTGTCGAAGGTGACGACCTTGGCCGAGCTGCCGGCATTGCCGACCGACTGCACGGCAGTCAAGGCAATCGGCGCACCGAGTGCGACGACGTGGTCGACGGAGGGATCCTGCTGCAGCTTAGCGGTGATGGTCGATTCGACAGACGGCATGTCTTTGCTGTTGACGTTGAGGATCTCGGTCTGTCCCTTGAATCCCTGGGTGACGCCGGCGCAGCGGGATTCGAGCGCAACCTGCCCCTGCTCCTGGATCACGCAGATCACCTTCCTCGCACCATCGGTATTAAGGCGTTCTCCCGCAGCAACTCCGGCGAGCTTCTCATCCTGTCCGAAATACTCCTGGATACCCTGCTGCTTGAAGTTGTCGAAACCCGAGTTGAACGCCACCACGGGGATGTTCACCGCAAGCGCGGCCTTGACTGCAGGCGCCATGGCGTCCGGCTTGGCCAACGTCACCGCGATGCCGTTGACCTTGCTGTCGATCGCGCTCTGCACCAGATTCGCTTGGTTGGGCGCTTCGGGATCGTTCGAATAGCGCAGATCGATGTTGTCCTTGTCCGCAGCGGCTTGTGCGCCCTTGCGGATGAGATCCCAGAAGGAGTCGCCCGGCACTTCGTGCGTGATCATCGCGACGGTCGCCCGCGGCGTGTTCGCCTGGCCCGCGCCCATACCCCCGCCGTTTTCCTGCGGCTTTCCGCCGGTGCTTGAACATGACGCGATTCCAACCACGAGCACGCTCGCTCCGGCGATCGCCGCGAGCCGGCTGAACCTCATATCTCCTCCGCTCTTCGCGCGAGCGCTCATCGCAGTTCCGCCTCATCATTCGAGCGTCGCGTGACACGCCTCACAGCTCGATGTAATACGGCTCACACCTGAAAGTCAATACTTTGTTCGGACATTAGGACTGCATATCAAATGTTAGAGTCCGTCCATGCTGGTCAACGCAAGGGAGGTGACAACACGATGAGTGACTTCGAGCTCGCGGTCTGTTCCGAGATGGTCTTCCTCGACATGCCGATCCTTGAGCGGGTGCGGCGCATCCACGACCTGGGGTTCGCCGTCGAGATCTGGAGCTGGCACGACAAAGACCTGCAGGCGCTGGCCGATACCGGCGCCAGGTTCTCCTCCATGACAGGCTATCTTCACGGCGACCTCATCGACACCGCCACCGCAGACGACGTCGTGCGGACGGCGGAGCTGTCGGTGAAAGCCGCTGAAACACTTGGTGTTCCACGTCTGAACCTGCACACGGCGGAGCTGGTCGACGGCAAGGCTGCCCGCCCGCGCTACCGGGCAAGCGGACAGATGTGGACCACGGCGTTGCGGACGCTGGAATGCATCGGCGAGCTCGGCGCCGCGGCCGGCGTGACGTTCTGCGTGGAGAACCTCAACACGATCGTCGACCACCCCGGCGTCGCGCTGGCCCGCGCCAAGGACACGCTCGCCCTCGTCGAGGCCGTCGGGCATCCGAACGTGCGGATGATGCTCGACCTGTACCACGCACAGATCGGGGAGGGGAATCTCATCGAGTTGATCCGGCGCTGCGGCGACGCGATCGGCGAGGTCCAGATCGCCGACGTGCCGGGCCGGTGCGAACCGGGAACCGGCGAGATCAACTACCCGGCGATCGCCCGTGCCCTGCGCGACATCGGGTACACCGGCACCGTCGGGCTCGAGGCGTGGGCGTTGGGCGATAGCGCGGCGGCGCTGGCGGCGTTCCGCTCGGCGTTCGCGACCTAGCATCGGGTGTGTGTTCGATCAGCCGTTCGGGCGGCGGAAGCTATTGCGTGGCGCCGGGGTGCTTGGTGCGGCGTCGGTCGGGCTGTGGTCGGCGGGATGCGGTGACAACGACGCCGACGCGCTGACGTTCTTCTTCCAGGCCAACCCCGAAGAGGCAGACGCCAGGCTGCGGATCGTCCACGCGTTCCAAAGCACGCATCCCGACATCCGAGTGCGCACGGTGTTGTCAGGGCCGGACCCGATGCAGCAGGTCTCGACGTTCTGCGCGGGCGGCAAGTGTCCCGATGTGTTGATGGCATGGGAGCTGACGTACGCGGGGCTGGCCGAGCGCGGGGTGCTGACCGACCTGAACACGATGCTGGCCCGAGACCCGGGCTTCGCCGCCCAACTGAAAGCCGACAGCATCCGTGACCTGTACGACACGTTCGCGTTCGGCGGCGGCCAGTACGCGTTCCCCGAGCAGTGGTCCGGGAACTTCTTGTTCTACAACAAGGCGCTGTTCGACGAAGCCGGTTTGCCGCGCCCACCGGACCGCTGGGACAAGCCGTGGAGTTTCACCGAATTCCTCACCACCGCCGCGGCTTTGACCAAGCGCGACGGCTCAGGCAAGGTCACCCAGTGGGGCTTCGTCGACACCTGGGTCCCGTACTACTCAGCCGGCCTGTTCGGGATGAACAACGGCACCCCGTGGTGCCACCCGCGGATGAACCCCACCCACCTGAATTTCGACGACGACGCGTTCATCGAGGGTGTGCAGTTCTATGCGGACCTCGCGGGCGTGCACCGGGTGGCGCCCAAGGCCGCCGATGCGCAGTCGATCTCCACGATGGACCTGTTCTCCTCCGGCAAGGCGGCCATGGCGCTCGGCGGGCACTGGCGATACCAGACGTTTTCGCGCGCCCAGACCCTTGACTTCGACGTAACCGTGCTGCCCGCAGGCCCGAAAAGCGACCGCGCCAGCTCCAACATCGGCACGACCGGGCTGGCCATCGCCGCGAGCAGTCCCCGAAAGCAACAGGCATGGGAGTTCGTGAAGTTCGCGACCGGCCCTGTCGGGCAGGCACTGATCGGCGCATCGGGCCTGTTCGTGCCCGTGCTCACATCCGGAACCAAGTCCGCCGGATTCGCCAGCGCCCACAACAGGATTCGCAACCTCGCCGTGCTGACCGACGGCCCGGCGCATTCGGGCTATCTACCGGTGACCCCGGTGTGGCAGAAGATCGATGCGCTGATGGACCGCGACATCGGGCCCGTGCTGCGCGGCCGCCGACCCGCAACCTCGCTGAAGACAGGGCTTTCCCCCGCCGTCGACCAGGTGCTGGGAAGCCCATGATTTCGATCGACGACGGAGGTATGCCGACCAAGCGACGTGCGCGGGCCGGGCGGGCTTTCGTCGCGCCCAACCTGGCGGCGATCGCGGTGTTCATGCTGTTCCCACTCGGATTCTCGCTGTACATGAGCTTTCAGAAGTGGGACCTGTTCACCCCGGCGAAGTTTGTCGGGCCGGCGAACTTCCGCCACCTGTTCACCGACGATCCACTCTTCGCGACCGCGCTGCGCAACACCGCCGTCTACACCATCGGGACGCTCGTGCCGGCAGTGCTCATCAGCCTGGTCGTCGCCGCCCTGCTTAACCGGAAACTCAAGGGAATCAGCGTTTTCCGCGCGGTCGTCTTCGTTCCCCTCGCGGTGTCGTCGGTGGTGACGGCGGTGATGTGGCAATACATGTTCAACACTGACGACGGACTGCTCAACACCATGCTCGGCTGGGTCGGCATCGGGCCGGTCCCGTGGCTGCTCGACCCGGGATGGGCCATGGTGTCCCTGTGCATGGTCAGCGTCTGGAAGAGCGTGCCCTTCGCGACCGTGGTGTTGCTGGCCGCCATGCAGGGCGTGCCACACACGCTCTACGAGGCCGCAAGGATCGACGGCGCCTCTGCGACGCGGCAATTCATCTCGATCACCGTGCCGCTGATCCGCGGGGCCCTTTCGTTCGTCGTAGTCATCACGATCATCAACGCCTTCCAGGCGTTTGACCAGGTCTACGTGCTCACCGGCGGCCACGGCGGACCCGAGACGGGCACGTACGTGCTTGGCATCATGCTGTTCCAGCATGCATTCACGTTCCTGGACTTCGGCTACGCGTCGGCCCTGGCGTGGGTCATGTTCGCGATCCTGCTCGGGCTGACGCTGCTGCAGTTGCGGCTCACGCGACGGAGCTCGCTGGAACTGTGATGTCGTATTTGATCCGAGGCGTGAGGCGCAGCATCGTGCGAGGTGTTGCGCTGTATGCCGCGCTGATCGGGGTGGCATGGTGTGCGCTGTTTCCGATTCTGTGGGCGCTGTCGGGATCGTTGAAGACAGAGTCGGAGGTCGCAACGCCAACCGTGATGCCGTCGCATCCGCAATGGGCCAACTACGGCGAAGTGTTCTCACTGATGCCGTTCTGGCGGATGTTCCTCAACACCGTGCTGTACGCAGGATGCGTGACAGCGGGCCAGGTCTTCTTCTGCTCGCTTGCCGGATACTCATTCGCGCGGCTGCGATTCCGTGGCCGCGACACATTGTTCGTTCTGTACCTGGCCACGTTGATGGTGCCGCTGACAGTGACGGTGATCCCGCAGTTCATTCTGATGCGGACGTTCGGGTGGACCGACACCCCGTGGGCGATGATCGTGCCCGGCCTGTTCGGCAGCGCGTTCGGTACCTACCTGATGCGCCAGTTCTTCCGCACGCTGCCAACCGATCTCGAGGAAGCGGCCATTCTGGACGGCTGCACGCCGTGGCAGATCTATTGGCGGATCCTGTTGCCGCAGACCAAACCCGCGATCATGGTGCTCGCGGTGCTCACCTGGGTGAACGTCTGGAACGACTTTCTGTGGCCACTGGTGATGATTCAGCGCCAGAGCATCGCGACACTGAACCTCGGGCTGGTATGGATGCAGGGCCAATACGTTTCGCGCTGGCCGGTGTTGATGGCCGCATCCATCTTGATCCTGCTGCCCCTGTTGCTCGTCTACGCCATTGCGCAGCGGGCATTCGTGCGTGGCATCGCCGTCACGGGATTCGGCGGCCGGTAGGCGATGACTACGGTGAGCTTCGAGCGCGCGACCCGGTGGTATCCGGGGACGCCTCGACCTGCGGTGGATCGCCTCGACCTGACCGTGGGCGACGGCGAATTCCTGGTCGTGGTCGGCCCGTCCGGCTGCGGCAAGTCGACGTCGCTGCGGATGGCGGCCGGGCTCGAGCCGGTGGATTCGGGGCGGATCCGCATCGGCGACCGCGACGTGACCCATGCCGACCCGAAGGACCGCGACATCGCGATGGTCTTCCAGAACTACGCGCTCTACCCTCACATGACCGTCGCGCAGAACCTGGCGTTCGCGTTGAAGATCGGCCGGATCCCGAGGGCCGAGGTCCGCGATCGGGTGCTCGATGCGGCGCGGCTGCTCGACCTCGAGCCTCATCTGGACCGCAAACCCAAGGATCTGTCAGGCGGACAACGCCAGCGGGTCGCGATGGGCCGCGCGATCGTGCGCCGCCCGCAGGTGTTCCTGATGGACGAGCCGCTGTCCAATCTCGACGCACAGCTTCGGCTGCAGACCCGCAACCAGATCGCCGCGCTGCAGCGCCGGCTCGGCACCACCACGATCTACGTCACGCACGACCAGGTCGAGGCGATGACCATGGGCGACCGCGTCGCAGTGCTGTGCAACGGGGTGCTGCAGCAGTGTGCCGCGCCGCGCACGCTCTACCGCGATCCCGCCAACGTCTTCGTCGCCGGGTTCATCGGTTCACCGGCGATGAACCTCTTGCGCATGCCGGTGCGCGACGATTCGGTTGCATTGGGCGGCTGGGAGATCCGGGCGCCCCGCGGGATCAGCGGGCCCGACGTCGTCGTCGGGATCCGCCCCGAGCACCTCGAGGTCAGTGGCATCGGCATCGAAATCGAGGTTGACGTCGTCGAAGAGCTGGGCGCAGACGCCTATGTGTACGGCCGCATGGTCGACAGCGCGACGACGGTGATCGCCCGCACCGACGGGCTCGACCCGCCACAGCGGGGCAGCCGCGTTCGGCTCCAGCCGGTAGGAGACCACATTCACTTCTTCGGTGCGGACGGCCTGCCCATCCGCTAGCGGTCCACCAAGGTGGTGTCGAAGTAGTAGCGCGACGCGCGATAGCAATGGGTGCCGAACTCGACCGCGGTGCCGGAATCGTCGAACGCAGTGCGTGCCATGGTGAGCAGCGGCGCGTTGGGTTTCTCCTCGAGCAACCGGGCCTCGGCGCGAGTGGCACCGCGGGCGCCGATCCGCTGGCGGGCCAGCCGGATGTGCACCCCGCGGGCCCGCAGCGAGTGATACAAGCCGTTCGTCTCCAGCTCCTCCGGATCCGGTGCAATCTCGGCAGGAAGGTGGTTGGTCATAACCGCCAGCGGCTCGCCGTTGGCGCAACGCAGCCGCTGAATCGACACCACCTCGCGGTCCTCGGCCAGGCTGAGTTCGCGGGCGACCTCCTCGTCGGGCGGGCCGACGCGGTAGTCGAGCAATTGCGTGGTGGGCTCCTGGCCCGCGCGGGCGAGGTCGTCGAACAGGCTGGTCAACTCGACGCGCCGGTGCACGGGATTCTGCACCACCTGCGTGCCAACTCCCCGCTTGCGCACGAGCAGGCCCTTGTCGACGAGTTCCTGGATGGCGCGCCGGGTGGTCGGGCGCGACAACGTCAGCCGCTTTGCCAGCGCCAGTTCGTTTTCGAAGCGATCGCCGGGCGCCAGTTCGCCGTCACGGATCGCGGCCTCGATGGCCTGAGCGAGCTGATAGTAGAGAGGGACAGGGCTGGACCTGTCGAGCTCCACCGTCATGGGCACGGCGTCTCCGATCTCGTGTCGGACCAGATGAACGGTGGCTGCATCGTAACATCGCATGACCGAAAGTTAGAATGTCAGGACAAAGTATTGACAGCGTCTAGTGCTGAGGGGCACTCTCGATACCGAGTCGATCACCTCAACCCTCGGAAGGCTGATATTGAGTACCACGCAGCCGTTTGACGTCCTTGCCATCGGGCGCTGCGGCGTCGACATCTATCCCCTTGAGGTCGGTGTGGGGCTGGAGGAGGTCATGACGTTCGGCAAGTTTCTGGGCGGCAGCGCCGCCAACGTCACCGTGGCCGCGGCTCGCCTGGGCAACCGCGCGGCGCTGATCTCCGGCGTCGGCGACGATCCGTTCGGCAGGTTCGTCCGCGGCGAGCTGGCCAACCTCGGAGTCGACAACCGCTATGTGGCGACTCACGGCGAGTACCCGACCCCGGTGACGTTCTGCGAGATCTTCCCGCCGGACAACTTTCCGCTGTACTTCTATCGCCGGCCCAGTGCGCCGGACCTGCAGGTGCGCGCCGACGAGATAGACACCAGCGCCGTGCGCTGCGCCCGGCTGTACTGGTCGACAGTGACCGGGTTGTCCGAGGAGCCAAGCCGCAGCGCGCATTTCGCGGCGTGGGAGGCTCGCGAGCGGGCGCCGTTCACGGTGCTCGACCTGGACTACCGGCCGATGTTCTGGGAGTCGCCTGCCGCGGCCACCGAACAGGTCCAGCGCGCCCTGCAGCACGTGACGGTGGCGATCGGCAACCGCGAGGAGTGCGAGATCGCCGTCGGTGAACACAACCCGCGCAAGGCCGCCGACGCGCTACTGGACCTCGGTGTCGAGCTGGCGATCGTCAAGCAGGGCCCGCGCGGTGTGCTCGGCAAGACCCGGCATGCCTCGGTGATGGTGGCTCCGAACGACGTCGACGTGGTCAACGGCCTCGGCGCCGGTGACGCGTTCGGCGGCAGCCTGTGTCATGGCCTGCTCAACGGCTGGCCGCTGGAGAAGACGCTGCGCTACGCCAACGCCGCCGGGGCCATCGTGGCCTCGCGGCTCGAGTGCTCCACGGCGATGCCGACTGCCGCCGAGGTCGCCGCGCTCGCCGAGCAGTGCGCGGTGGAGGCCGTCAATGTCTGATTCGATGTCTCATTCGATGTCTCATTCGATGTCTGATTCGATGTCTGATTCGATGTGCGCCGACTACGCGGCGATTACGGAAGTGCGCGCGACCGATCCCGGCGCGATCGACCGCGCGTGGCAGAAGCGCACCACCCGGCCGACCGTGCGCGGCAACGGGAGGTTGATGATCGTCGCCGCCGACCACCCCGCCCGCGGTGCGCTCGCGGTGGGCTCGCGGCCCACGGCGATGAACAGCCGCACCGACCTGCTCGACCGGCTGCGCGCCGCGCTGGCAGATCCCGGCGTGGACGGCGTGCTGGCCACCGCCGACATCCTCGACGACCTGGTGCTGCTTGGCGCGCTGGAGGACAAGGTGGTGTTCTCGTCGATGAACCGCGGTGGCCTGGCCGGCGCGCAGTTCGAGCTCGACGACAGGATGACCGCGGCCACCGCCGCAGCCACCGCCGCAGCGAGAATGAACGGTGGAAAGATGTTGTGCCGCATCGATCTCGACGATCCCGGCACGGTCAGCACCCTTGAGGCGTGCGCACGGGCGATCGACGACCTTGCGTCACACGGGCTGATCGCCATGGTCGAGCCGTTCATGTCGACGCGGGTCGACGACAGGGTCCGCAACGACTTGTCCCCCGACGCGGTGATCAAGTCGATCCACATCGGGCAGGGGCTTGGCTCGACGTCGGCGTACACCTGGATGAAGTTGCCGGTGGTCGACGAGATGGACCGGGTGATGGAGTCGACGACAATGCCGACCCTGCTGCTCGGCGGTGATCCCGCCGATCCCGACGAGGCATTCGCCAGCTGGGAGAAGGCACTGGGACTGCCGTCGGTGCGCGGCCTCATCGTGGGCCGCACACTGCTCTACCCGGCCGACGACGATGTCAGCTCCGCGGTCGCGACCGCCGTCTCGATGGTGAGGACCTGGGCGAGCGCGGCGACGGGAAAGGATTGAGCATGCACAGCAAGTACTACATCCCCGCGCGCAGCGGCACTCCCCCGTACCTCGTCGACGTCACCCCCGAATCGGCGGGCTGGACCGAATCCAGCCTCAAGGTGGTGGAACTGGAGTCGCTGAAGGGGCCCACGCTGGACACCGGCGACACCGAGGTGATGATCCTGCCGCTGTCCGGCCACGCAACGGTCGAGTCCGACAACGAGACGTTCGAACTGTCGCCACGCGCGTCGGTTTTCGACGGCCCGGCCGACATGGTCTACATCGGCACCAAGAACACCTACACGCTGCACGGCGAAGGCCGCTTCGCGATCTGCGGTGCCCGCGCCAAACGGCAGCTACCCAACCGGCGGGTGGCCGCCGCGGACGTGCCCGTTGAGCTCCGCGGCACCGGCAATTGCAGCCGCGAGGTGCATAACTTCGGCACCGCAGGGGTTTTCGAGGCGGACTCGCTGATCGCATGCGAGGTGATCACGCCGGGCGGCAACTGGTCGAGCTATCCCGCGCACAAGCACGACGAGAACTCTCCTATCGAGTCGGCGCTGGAGGAGATCTACTACTTCGAGATCGATTCGGGGCGTGGGGGTGATGTCGCGCCCGTCGGCGCTGACGGGTCTCCTCGCGGCTTCGGTTATCACCGTGTGTACGGCACACCCGAACGTCCGATCGAGGTGCTCGAAGAGGTCCGCACGGGCGACGTCGTCCTGGTCCCGCACGGCTACCACGGCCCGTCCATCGCCGCGCCGGGCTACCACATGTACTACCTCAACGTGATGGCCGGCCCCGGCGAGGAACGGGCCTGGAAAATCGTCGACGACCCCGAACACGCCTGGCTGCGCGGCAGCTGGGAACACCAGGACGTCGACCACCGGCTGCCCCTGCGCTCACGAGGAGTGTGACGTGGTCTCCAAAGCATCCACATTCAAGACTCCGGACACCGAGCCGACCGTGCGACTCACCGTCGCCCAGGCCACAATTCGGTTCCTCGCCAACCAATACGTCGAGCGCGACGGCGAACGCGCCAAATACTTCGCGGGCTGCTTCGGCATCTTCGGTCACGGGAACGTCGCCGGCATCGGCCAGGCGCTGCTGCAGGCCGAAGTCGAGGCCGCGCAGACCGGTACCGAACCCGCGCTGCGATATGTGTTAGGCCGCAACGAGCAAGCCATGGTGCACAGCGCTGCGGCCTACGCGCGCCAGAAGGACCGGCTGCAGGCGTGGGCGGTGACGGCCAGTATCGGCCCGGGATCGACCAACATGCTCACCGGCGCGGCGCTGGCCACCATCAACCGGCTGCCCGTGCTGCTGCTGCCGTCGGACACCTTCGCCACCAGAGTGAGCGCGCCTGTCCTGCAGCAGCTCGAGGCACCCAACGACGGTGAGCTGACCGTCAACGACGCGTTCAAGCCGCTGTCACGGTTCTTCGACCGGGTGTGGCGCCCGGAGCAGTTGTCGTCCGCGCTGCTGGGTGCGATGCGCGTACTGACCGACCCGGTCGAGACCGGCGCGGCCACGATCGCGATGCCCCAGGACGTGCAGGCCGAGGCGTACGACTGGCCGGAATCACTATTCGCCGAACGGACTTGGCACATCGCCCGTCCGGTGCCTGAGCGCTCGGTGATCGCCAGGGCCGCCGAGGTAATCCGGTTAGCGCAGCGCCCGTTGATCGTGGCCGGCGGCGGCGTGATCTACTCCGGCGCCAACGACGTATTGGCGGCCTTCGCCGAGAAGACCGGCATCCCGGTGTCCGAGACGCAGGCCGGCAAGGGGTCGCTGCGCTACGACCATCCGCAGGCCGTCGGGGCGATCGGTTCGACCGGGACAACCGCAGCCAACGCGCTGGCCGCCGAGGCCGACGTGGTGATCGGAATCGGCACTCGTTACAGCGATTTCACCACCGCTTCCCGCACCGCGTTCAACGATCCCGGCGTGCGGTTCGTGAACATCAACGTCGCGTCTTTCGACGCGGTGAAGCAGGGCGGGCTCTCCGTCGTCGCCGACGCCCGCGAAGCGATCGAAGCTCTGTCGAGTGCGCTGGCAGATCACTCGGTGAGCGACGAATACCGCACGCACACAGCCGAACTCGCGCGGGACTGGGGTGATATCGTCTCGGCGGCCTACAGGGTGGAGAACGACGGCAGCGCGCTGAACCAGAGCCAGGTGATCGGGCTGGCCAACACGCTGTCCGATCCGCGCGACGTGGTGGTGTGCGCCGCGGGCTCGATGCCCGGCGATCTGCACAAGCTGTGGCGAACCCGCGACCGCAAGGGCTATCACGTCGAATACGGCTACTCCTGCATGGGATACGAAGTGGCAGGCGGCATCGGCATCAAAATGGCCAGTCCCGACCGCGACGTGTTCGTCATGGTCGGCGACGGCTCGTATTTGATGATGGCCACCGAACTGGTCACCGCGGTGCAGGAGGGTGTGAAGGTCATCGTCGTGCTGGTGCAGAACCACGGGTTCGCCTCGATCGGCTCACTCTCGGAGTCGTTGGGCTCGCAGCGTTTCGGCACCGCATACCGCTATCGCGGCGCCGACGGGAGGCTTGACGGCGCGCAGCTGCCGGTCGACTTGGCGGCCAACGCCGCCAGCCTGGGTGCCGAGGTGATCCGCGTGGCGACGGCAGCCGAGTTCGCCGATGCGGTCAAGGTGGCCAAGGCCAACGAACACACCACCGTGATCCACGTCGAGACCGACCCTCTTGTTTTCGCGCCGGACAGCGAGTCCTGGTGGGACGTTCCGGTCAGCCAGGTGTCGACGTTGGACTCGACGCGGGCGGCGTATGAGGAGTACGCCGAGTGGAAGAGGGTTCAGCGCCGGTTCGTCAGGCCTGCGGAATGAGCACCATCCTGGTGGGTTCAGCGCCGGATTCGTGGGGCGTCTGGTTTCCGGACGACCCGCAGCAGACGCCGTACACCCGCTTCCTCGACGAGGTGGCCGACTCCGGCTATCGGTGGATCGAGCTGGGGCCGTACGGCTATCTGCCCACCGACCCGCAGAAGCTGTCCGACGAACTCGCATCCCGTGGCCTGAAGCTCTCGGCCGGGACGGTGTTCGAGCACTTGCACCATGACAATTCGTGGGACGCGGTGTGGAAGCAGATCGAGGACGTGGCGAAGTTGACTGCAGCCGTCGGCGGCAAGCACGTCGTGGTCATTCCTGAGATGTGGCGTGACCCGGCCACCGGCGAGGCGCTCGAGGACCGCAACCTCACGGCCGAGCAGTGGAAGAGGAAGACCCTCGGCATGAACGATCTCGGCAAGGCGATGTTTGAAAACTACGGCGTACGAGCCCAATACCACCCGCACGCCGACAGCCATGTCGACACCGAAGAGAACGTCTACCGCTTCCTTGACGGCACCGATGCCCAGTTCGTCAACCTGTGCCTGGATACCGGCCACATCAGTTACTGCGGCGGCGACAACCTCGCGATCATCAACCGTGCCCCCGACCGCATCGGATACTTACACCTCAAGCAGGTCGATCCCGAGGTGCGCGCCAAAGTCGAGGCCGAGGACCTTCCGTTCGGCGAGGCGGTCAAGTTGGGCGCGATGATCGAACCGCCGCGGGGTATTCCCGAGATGCCTCCCCTGCTATCGGCCATAGAGAAGCTCGGGATCGACGTGTTCGCGATCGTCGAACAGGACATGTACCCGTGCGAACCTGACCAACCGCTGCCCATCGCTTCGCGCACGCGGCGGTATCTCGGTTCGTGTGGCGTTCCGTCGGTCAACTTCTAGGAGCCGCAAACCTCATGTCAGAACTGCGAATTGCCGTACTCGGTGTCGGCGTGATGGGCGCCGACCACGTCGCCCGCATCACCAGCCGGATCAGCGGCGCCCACGTGGCGGTGGTCAACGACTATCTCACCGAGAAGGCGGAACAGATCGCCGCCTCGGTGCCCGGTGCCCGGGTGGCGGGCGACCCACTGGATGCCATCGCCGCCGAGGACGTCGACGCGGTGCTGTTGGCCACGCCGGGCCCGACGCATGAGAAGCAACTGCTCGCGTGCCTGGAACACCGCAAACCGGTGCTGTGCGAGAAGCCCTTGACCAGCGACGTCGAAACGTCGCTGGAGGTGGTGCGCCGCGAGGCCGAACTCGGTACCCCGTTGATCCAGGTCGGTTTCATGCGCCGCTTCGACCCGGAGTACGAGCAATTGAAGGCGTCGATCGACGGCGGCGAGCTGGGTCAACCGCTTGTGATGCACTGCGTGCACCGCAATCCCGCCGTGCCACCGAGCTTTGACTCCGCCATGGTGGTCAAGGATTCGCTGGTGCACGAGGTCGACGTGACACGGTTTCTGTTCGGCGAGGAGATCGAGTCGGTGCAGATCATCAGGCCGACACCCAATCCCGGTGCACCCGAAGGACTTCAGGATCCGCAGATCGCGATCTTCCGAACGCTGAGCGGTCGCCACGTCGATGTCGAGGTGTTCGTCACCACCGGTGTTGCCTACGAGGTCCGCGCCGAAGTCGTCGGTGAACACGGAAGCGCAACAATCGGTTTGGGCCAGGTCACCCCGGGATTCCGCGAACGCTTCGGGTTGGCCTACGACATCGAGCTGCAGCGATGGGTCGACGCCGTCCGGTCCGAGACGAACGTTGACGGCCCCACGGCGTGGGACGGGTATGCCGCCGCGGCGGTCTGCGCCGCCGGCGTGCAGTCACTGCAGACCGGTGAACGGGTCGCGGTCGAGCTCGCAGAACACGTCGGTGCCGGATGAAGATCGCACTCGATCCGACGCCGTTTCACCACGACTACGACCTGCTCCAGTTTCCGCGTCTGGTCGCGGATTTGGGCTATGAGTTTCTGCAACTGACGCCGCATCGGGATTTCATTCCGTTCTTCAACCATCCGCGCGCCGACGACGACCTGGTGGCCGGGTTCCGCAACGCGTGCGCCGACGCCGGGGTTGGCATCGCGTCGGTGCTGCCGGTGCTGCGCTGGTCGGATCCTGCGGAGGAAGCCCGCGAGGCGGCGGTGCGCAACTGGAAACGCGTCATCCAGATCACGGTCGACCTTGGCGTGAACGTGATCAACACCGAGTTCTCCGGCCGCCCCGAGCGCGCCGAAGAATCCGAACGAGCGTTCTTCCGCTCGATGGAGGAGCTGCTGCCGATCTTCGAGCGCGAAGGCATCGACGTCCGAATCGACCCGCATCCCGACGATTTCGTCGAAGACGGGCTGGAGGCGCTGCGGATCATCCGCGGCGTCAACTCCCCCAACATCGGGATGGTCTACGTCGCCTGCCACACCTATCACATGGGTGGCAACATGACCGAGATCATGCGTGCCGCAGGCGAGCGGCTACGGCTTGTCCATGTCGCCGACACGATGGATCACCGTCGTAGCCACGGGCTGCGCTACATCACGAACCCGCCTGGCAATCCGGCACGGGTGCATCAGCACCTCAAGATCGGCGACGGTGACATCAATTGGGACGAGTTCTTCGGCGGGCTCGCCGACATCGGGTTCTACCACCGCCCAGACACCGTAATGGTGTCGTCCGTGTTCGCCGAGGACGAAAACGCGCACGAGGTGTCACGCCACCAACTCAAAACCATGACCGACTTCGTCAACAAGTACACGAATTGAGAAAGACAACAACAACCTATGGCTCCCAACACCATCACCCACTGGATCAACAACAAGACCTTCTCCGGCACGAGCGGCAATACGGCACCGGTGACGAACCCGGCGACCGGTGAGGTCACCGGCGAGGTCGCACTCGCCAGTGTGGAGGATGCCCGCGCGGTGATCGACGCGGCGGCCGCGGCCTTCCCGGCGTGGCGGGACACGTCGCTGGCCAAGCGCACCCAAATCCTGTTCGCGTTTCGTGAGCTGCTCAACGCCCGCAAGCACGAGCTCGCCGAGATCATCACCAGCGAGCACGGCAAGGTGGTCTCCGACGCGCTCGGTGAAGTCAGCCGCGGCCAAGAGGTCGTCGAATTCGCCTGCGGCATCCCCCATCTACTGAAGGGCGGGTTCACCGAGAACGCCTCGACCAAGGTGGACGTCTACTCCATCCGCCAGCCGCTGGGCCCGGTCGGCATCATCTCGCCGTTCAACTTCCCGGCGATGGTGCCGATGTGGTTCTTCCCGATCGCCATCGCCGCGGGCAACACCGTCGTGCTCAAACCCTCGGAGAAGGACCCGTCGGCGGCGCTGTGGCTGGCCGACCTGTGGGCCGAAGCCGGCCTGCCGCCAGGGGTGTTCAACGTGCTGCAAGGCGACAAGACCGCCGTCGACGAGCTGCTGGCCAACAAGGCGATCAAGTCGGTGTCCTTCGTCGGCTCCACCCCGATCGCCTCCTACGTCTATCAAACCGGCACCGCGGCGGGGAAGCGGGTGCAGGCGTTGGGCGGGGCGAAGAACCACGCGGTGATCCTGCCCGACGCCGACCTCGATCTGGCCGCCGACGCGATGGTCAACGCAGGCTTCGGCTCGGCAGGCGAACGGTGCATGGCCATCTCCGCCTGTGTCGCGGTCGGCCCGATCGCCGACGACCTGGTCGCCAAGATCGCCGAACGCGCCATGACCATCAAGACCGGGGACGGCACCCGCGACGCCGACATGGGTCCGCTGGTCACCAAGGCGCACCGCGACAAGGTCGCCTCCTACATCGATGCCGGCGAGGCCGACGGCGCCAAGATCGTCGTCGACGGCCGCACCGTGGCCGTGGATGGCGGGCAGGACGGATTCTGGCTCGGCCCGACGCTGATCGATCATGTGAAGCCCGAGATGACCGTCTACACCGACGAGATCTTCGGCCCGGTGCTTTCGGTGGTGCGCGTCGAGTCCTACGACGAAGCACTGCAACTTATCAACGCCAACCCGTATGGCAATGGCACCGCGATCTTCACCAATGACGGCGGCGCCGCACGGCGGTTCCAGAACGAGGTGGAGGTGGGCATGATCGGCATCAACGTGCCGATCCCCGTACCGATGGCCTACTACTCCTTTGGAGGTTGGAAGAACTCGCTGATATTCGAGCGGTACAGGGTCTGGAGCAGGCCTGGGCCGGGCCTGTCGAGACCGCAGGGCAGCATCGCTTGGATGGCTGGCAGGACTGCATGACTTGTTTCGATGGCCTGGAATGGGATTGCTTCACAGGCGAGTACGGCAGTCCTCCAGTCGGGGCAGAGGGCGGCACGGCGCGGTACCTCCCGGTTACGGCGCTCAAGTATGGCGCCGCGAGCGCGCTGCAACCACGCATGCGCGAAGACAATCAACTTCGGCTGGAAGTTGAACGCATTTCTGCGGAGATCACCGGTAGCTGATCTGTCGAGGACCGTCCATGCCGGGTCATCCAGGAGCGCGGCGATCAGCAGTGGTCGTGGGACCCTTCAGGTCCGGAACGGCTGCGTCGTGATCGGCCCAGAATCCGTTCAGAGGGTGCGGCTGGTCCTGGACTGGTACGGGCCCTGCGCGGGGAGGACAACCTTGAAGTGGTAGCCGTAGCTTTTGGCGACGCCGAACCGGAAGAAGCCGTCGCGGCCGCTGGTGACGGTCACGTAGTAGTGCCAGGTCTTCGAGCCCTGTCGCTGGTAGTAGAGCCTGAGTTTGAGGCCGCGTAGCGTCGAGAAGCTGACCTGTCCGTTGTACCAGTCGGTGACCTGGCCGTAGATCGCGCTACCGGACGACCTGCGGGAGATGTCGGCAGCCGAGAAGTGGGTTTGGTCGGTGACCGTGCTGGTGACGGTGTGAATGCCGGTACTCGACAGGGTGTCCGCCGTCGGCTGGACCCGTACCTGCCAGTCGGCGGTGCCCAGGTGGACGCCGACGATGTTACGGAAGTTGCCGTACTGGTCGATCGGCGCACCGTAATCCTTGATCCATCTCGTGGCGCCCTTAGGCCGGTAGTAGAAGATGACCCAGCCGCCGGCCAGGCCGATCCAAGCGTTACCGTTCCAGGCCTGCACGGTGCCGGTGGCGTACAGGCCCTTGTAATAGGCGTGGTGTGCCTCGTCGTGGGACGGCAAGCTGAAACCGATGACCTGGGTCCGCGACACGCCGTCGATCCACTTGAAGTCTGCGCTTGTGGATCTCGGGAACCACTCCTGCGAGTAGTAGCTGCCGTTCAGAGCAGTGTCAACGCGCCAGTCGCTGGTCTCTCTCACCGGTTCGGTGAGGCTGAACCGGCCGTCTGCACCACTGGTCGTGGTGTAGGTGACGTTCGACCGGCTCGAGGTGTACGGCTCCATGGTGAGGGTCAGCGGAATGCCCTGGAACGGCTCCCACGTACCGTTGACCTCCACCTCCATCGTGCCCGAGAACGTCACCGCAGTCCCGGCCGGCACAGAGGCGGGAACCTTGTCCAGCACCAGCCTGCTCGGCACGTGGGCGACGTCCAGGAACATCCAGTTCGTGCTGTGGCTGGACGACAGGTCGGTATCTCCGCCGAACAGCGCCCTGACTTCGCCGCCGGTCGGCAACGGTGTGGTGATCGTGAAGTGTCCGTCGGATCCGGTCATGCCGGAGGCAACCGGCGCGTAGGCCAACTGCCCGGGTGGCTGCATCTCGATCTGTACCGGCTCATTGGCCACCGGAGTCTTGGTGGCGCCCTCGACGAGGTCACCGTTGAAGGTCACCGGCTGCTGGTAAGCGACCGTGCTCACCGAACTCGTGAAGCCGACAATGGAGGTTGGCGGTGGACCGGCGGCACTCACTGGAACGGCAAGCGCCGCCAACGCCACACCTGAGACGGCGATCGTCGCCAGAATCCGGAACATGTACGACCTTAATTCGGGGGGAAGTCGGGAAGATCATAATCACCTCAACCTCACGGACCCAGGTCCAGTGCGTAACGATCACGCCACCCCCGGCGCTGAGATCGTCCAGGCTGTTTGGTGGTCAGCCAGCGGGTGCGGGTGACGCTCTGGTTCCAGACCAGCCGGTGCGTGCCGGCGCCCAGCTCACGGGCGACCAGCGAGGTGGGGCAGCGTGTTGCGGTAGCGGCCAGGGGCGGTGCCGTAGTGGCGCTTGAACGCGGTGGAGAAGGCGTATCCGATGTGTAGCCGACATGTTTGGCGACGGTCGAGAGAGGAAGGTTGGAAGGGCCGAGCAGCCGGGCGGCGAGCGTCATGCGATACCAGGTCAGGTAGGCCATCGGCGGTCTGCCGACGGCCGTGGTGAAGCGGCGGGCGGAGGCGGCGCGGGAGAGGTCGACATGGCGGGCGAGGTCGGCGACGCGCCACGGCTGCCCAGGGTCGTCATGGATGGCCGTCAGCGCGGCCTTCACGGCTGGATCCGGGACCGTCGGTGTCGATTCACCGGCCACCGACCCGGCGCGTTCCAGTTCGCAGCGGACCAGGGAGACCAGCAGCGCGTCGATGAGAGCTGCGGTGGTCGCCCGATGTCCGTCGCCGGGATCGATGAACTCGTCGGCGAGGAGGCCGAGCAAGCCACGCACTCCGCGCAGTCGCCGCTCCGAAGGGCATGTGGGATCACTCGGCATTCAGCGGCTGACCTAACGCGTGCCGTTGTGCGTAGTGGTCGCGGCAGCAGGGTGCCCATCCGAGTAATGTGTCGTGACTGTCTGTGATTCCGTCAGGCAAGGGCTGGCTATCGCGGCGTTGAAGCCTCTGCCGGTGGAACCTGTCCGGCGGGATCGACGTTGTCCTGGTCGCCGGGGCCGGGGTGAGCCGGGGCACCAGGAACGGCCCGGACCTTCCCGTTGCGATCCTCGATCCGCACCGCCACGCCGGTCATGTCGGCGAGCTTGACCGGACCGATGAAGCGGGAGTCGTTGGCGTAGGCGCGATTGTCGCCGAGGAGGAAAATCATGTGATGTGGCACCGTGCTGGTGGGGAACGGGTCGGTGACTGTTGGGCCGAGGTAGGGCTCGGGCACAGGTGTTCCGTTGACCACGACTGCCTCACATCGCCCGGTCGGACCGGCAGGGCATCCGATCGTGTCACCGGGGAGGGCGACGACTCGCAGTATGGTGTCGTAGGCGTGACCGTCGCGGGCGAGGTGCACGATGACGACGTCCCCGCGGGCGGGTGACAACGTCTTGTTGAATACGACGCGTTCCCCCATGTGCACGGTGGACTCCATGGCGGCGCTCGGTTGGGTGACGGTGACGTAGTCGCTCTGGCCGAGCAGGTTAGCCGCCGACAGGGTGGTCAGGACCACGAGACCACCGCCGACGCCGGCCGCGGCCTTGCGCAGGCGCTGTGCGCGCCGCTGGCGGCGGGCGCGGTCGAGGACCACCCGGGCCAGGTCGGGGCGGGCGTGCACCGTCGGCGCGGCAGCCGTCGCGAGCATGCGCAGTTCCTCGGCCGGTCCGTGCATCAAGGGCAGAATCTCGTTCATCGCGTCGTCTCCTTTGCGGAGGCAAGGGAAAATTCCAGGGCGGTGCGGACCTTGAGCAGTCCGCGCGCGAGGTTGCTTTTGACGGTTCCCAGCGAGCACTGCATGATCGCGGCCGTCTCGGCTTCGCTCAGCCCGTCGACAACGCGCAGGACGACCGTGACGCGCTGCCGCGGGGGGAGGGCGGCAAGGATCTGGTCGAGATGCGCTTGGGCCGCGATCGCTTCGGCGTGATCAGGCCCGGCAGTCAGCAGGTCCGGGTCAGCCTGCACGGGGACAGGGACGAGGTGGCTGCGCCGACCCCGGTCCTTCGCGAGATTGACAAGCGTGGCTCGGACGTAGGCCTCGGGGGAATCCAGCTGCCTCGACCAATGTCTGGTCAGCCGTAGCAGGGCGGTCTGCAGGGCATCCTCGGCCTCGGCGGGGTCCGGCACGAGCAACCGCGCAAGCCGCAGCAGCCGGTCTCCGTGGGCTTGCACGAATTTCGTGAAGTCCTGCTCCTCTGAGGGGGTCACACCTACTACAACGAGACCTGTCCCCAAGGCGTTGCACGCCGCGGCCGCGCCGCTACACCGCGGCGAACAAGATAGGCCGACACGGTCTTCGCGCCTTCGCCGGGGGCTCGGGTCAGCGGGGTGCCAGGACCGCGACCTCCCAGCCGAAACCCACCACCAGCCGGCCGTCCGGGGAAACCGCCACCGCGCGGACCGGCCGGGGGAACACCAACTGCCGCCCGGCGGGCCGGCCGGTGGCCAGGTCCCACACCCGCACCGTCGCATCGTGGCTGCCGGTGACGGCGACCGAGCGGCCGTCCACCACCCCCGTCGCCACCGCCACCACCGGGCCGGTATGGCCGGTGAGGGGTTCGCCGACCCGTTGGCCGGTGGCCAGGTCCCAGACCCGCGCCGTCTCGTCCCAGCTGCCGGTGACGGCGACCGGGCGGCCGTCCACCACCCCCGTCGCCACCGCCCCCACCCGGTCGGTGTGGCCGGTCAGGGCCTGCCGGAACCGGTGGTCGACCATGCTTGCGGTGGCCCACTCCACCCCCCACCGCGTGTCGGCTACGCCGTCCAGAGGTACGGCGGTGATCCGCGCCGACAGGTCCGGTCCCCGTACCGGGCTGCATCCAGCGCCAGCACCTGCCGCCGCACCCCCGCACCCGCATCCCGGTGCAGATGCACCGACGCCCGGTACACCGCCCCCGCCAACCGCCCCGCAGGCCCCGGGGTCGCATCCACCAGCCCCAGCACCTCCCCCGGGACGGCATTCACCAAGAACCCCAGATCCGGCAACTGCTCATCCGCCCCGGCAGATCCAGCCCCGACACCATGAACGCCCAGATCATCAGACATACCCCGCATGCAACCGCCTCTCATCGACACACCACGCCCATCAGGGCCCCCGCTACGCGACTACGTAGAGGGTGACCGTGCCGCCTGCGGTCTCCAGACCCATCAGGATGCCCCCGAGCCGCAGCCCGGGGTCGTCGCAGAACAGGATCTGTCCGCAGTCGTCGACCCCCTCCTCAAAGTGGGTCCTGCTCATGTCCCGTACCCCTCCCGTTGATCGGATCCGGTCGGCCGGGACGTACGGGGCCGTGTGTCGTCGAAGGCGCGTACCAGTTGCCGCTCCGCGTCCGCGAGGTAGACCGACAGCAGCAGTTCCGCCTGCTGGGCGTCCCTGGACTCCAGGGCTGCCAGGAGTTCGCGGTTGCGGGTGAGGTAGGGCTCGTGGCACCCACATCACCATCTTCAGCGGCAGTCAACACCAACTGGCCGACCAACCGCCGACCCGACCAAGAATTCCAGGATTGACGCCCGTGCACGTTAAGCCAGCCGATGCCGTCCGCAGTGATGTTCGCGGCGTCCCCACGACGCCGCGAACATCACTCCCCCACCGGGCCTGACGTTCTCTTCTCAGCAGAACGCCCAGCAGACGGATCCCTTACCCAGACACCGCCCGAGCTCCTCATACCCCGGTGATCCACACCAAACGTCCCATTTCGACCTTTGTGTCACCGAAACTTCACTGCCATACGGGCGGCGCCGCCGGCATTGCACGATCCCGGATGGGACGCAGCCAGGATCAGCTCATGGCCTTGCGGATCGCGTCCCGGGTCCGGTCGACGACCGCCGCGATGGGCCCCAAGGCGATGTTCTTTGTCGGGGACTCGGTGCCGGGGTGCGGGTGGGTGGGGGCGATCGCCTCGGCAGCCTTCACCGCAGCGACCATGCCCTTGAGCTGCTCCGGCGTGCTCCTGCTAAGGAGATCAGGGAACTCCACATGTTCCTCGCGCTCGGCGTGTGACTCCACGGCCTTGCGCAGCCCGGCCAACAACGACTCGAACTCAGCCGAGTCAGTACCGATCTTCTCCAACTCCTGGAGGAGTTCCTTGGCCTCCTTTTCCTCCTTCAACCGGGCATCGATGATCCGCTCGCCGTTGCCGATAGTGCGCCGTGCGAAGGGATGCACGATCTCCTCCTCGGCCGTCTCGTGCACGGCCAGCAGGCACCGCAGCTGCTCAAAGGCGTCCTTGCGGGCCTTGCCGGTGCCCTTCTCAACCTTGGAGAACAGCTTGCGGATCTCCTCATGCTGTCGCTGCAACAGGTCCACTACGTTCTCGTCCTGGTGCTTGGTCACGATCGTTCCTCCCTCGCAGAGCTCATTCGGGCCAGAGTGCCTCGATCACGGGAACTACCCAGCCGGTGAGGTCCAACGCCGAAACGCACCTTCAAACCTCTGTCCAGACATGAGCGCCCTGACCTGCATCTTTGTTGGAGGTTTCATGGTGTGGGTGCCAAGAATCGTGTCGGCTGGCGCCGTGGGGGTTCGCTCGGCTCCGGCGGATCTTCGGGTTTGATGGCAGGTCCCGGAAGGTCCGGCCCCGGCGGGGGTGCTGCACGGGCTGTGGGGTCACGCGTGTGCTTCTTCCGATCGGGTTGCTGGCCCGGCGGCGGGGCGAGGCCGCATGATCGGGGTGGCTTTGGTCGCGGCGGCCCCGGGCGGGGGTTCCGATGGATCGCCCGCCGGTTGGGCCGCTGTGAGGACACGGTGCTGAGCTGGCTGCGCAGGTTCACCGCGGCTACGGCATTGGTCCGGGTGGTGTTCACCCGGTTGCTGGTGGCCGTTGATCCGGATCCGCCGCTGATCGGTACGGCCGACTCGCCGCTGGCGGACGCGGTGCCGCGATCCTGGCGTGCTCGAGAGCGATCGCCTGCCGCTGGGAGGTGTCCATGGTGTCGCCCTGGTCGGTGGTGTCCGCGGCACGGCATCAGGGGACGTTCGCGCAGGCGCGGCCCGAGGGTAAGCCCTGGCATGTGGGGTGGCGCCGCCCCCGCGGATGCGTCGAGGCGGTGAACAGTGGCCGGTGGCCAGCCCTGTGGCCGCGCATCGCGACGATGCTCGCTGGGTTCCATACGATCTCGACAGCGTGCCGACCGTGCTGCAGCCGGCAGGACCAACGCCCTGCTGGGCTTCTACGGCGTCGGCCATGCTGCTTCGGATCGTCGGTACAGCGCTAAAGATTGATCTTTCTCGGCAGTGCTTCGGTAAAGCTTCCCCTCGTATCCGGTCACCACTGGGATCGATCTGCGCCAGGGCTGTTTGTCCATGTTTGTCAGGGTTATGGCCCTGCGCACCTCGCAACCGTGAGGTGACTCGGAGTTCACAAGGAGGGGCAATGACCAGGCCAACCCCTGGCATGACCAGTCGGACAACCGACCACGAATCCACCGACGGCCACGGGCCGGTGCGACGGCTGACCACCGAGACCAAGGCGGCCTACAAGACGACCGAGATGCTCGTCTACCTGGCCGCAGTGGCCGCCGTGCTCATCGCCTCGCAGGTGATCGGCACCGAAGATGGTCACAACGACTACTTCCGCGCCGACAGGGCGTGGTTCTACGTCGTTCTGCTGACTATCGGGTATCTGATCAGCCGAGGACTGGCCAAGTCCGGCAGCCGAGATCCCTACAACGACCGGTAAGGAGCGACCGCCTTGGCCCCCGGCCCTCCGGTGGAGGGCCGGGCAGGCGCGGCCTGCGTAGTGTCTTGTCCGGCCATGGCGCGCCATGGCCCGCCGTCCCGAATACAAGTGTCTGTTGAACACCCTGGCAGCGGGAGGGCCCGCCAAGGTCGGCGGCGTCGCGAATGCCGTGTGCGAGACAACGCGGCGCCGGAGATAGCCAGCACCGTTTCCAGTACAATGTTAATTACCATTAACAAATATAGAGAGATCGGTAGTGATCGCCCCACTGACTTGCACTCCCATTTGGACCATTGCGATCACACCACGTCGAATCGGCCAACTATGGTGATTATGCAGCCGCTGGCGTGGCGCCGGTCGTGCACGGGTCTGTCTGGTATCCCGTTGAGGATTCGAACCCGTGCACTGCTCGGTGGATACAACGGGCAGTCAGCTGTCGCCAACCTGAATTACGGCGGCTCCGAGGTAGCGTGACCGGCCGCGCAGCCGGTCAATGAGCCGGGCGCGGGCTGCCTCCGGGGCCACACCCGATGAACACGGCGGACCGGACCGCCCACGGGGGTCATGATCAACCCCGGCCCGGCCCGGCCCGGCCCGCGAGCGAACATGGAGCGAACACGGAGCACAAACTACCCAAAAAACGACACCGACATATCGGATAAAAACTGGAAACTCCCAGGTCAACCTAGATGGGGCGGGCGGGACTCGAACCCGCGACCGATGGATTATGAGTCCCGTTTCGGCCGCACCGATCGGTGCCGGGTGCCGATCAGCGTTGTTGTTTCGTGTCGCGCTGTGCGGGTTTCATCGGGTTTCCGTGCCGATCACTGCCGGACGGTACCGCGATGATCCACGGCGTACGAGCGAACATGACCGGCGGCCCCGATGATGAGTCGTGGGGCCTGAAGACCTTTGACAGGATAGACCAGTATGGACTTGAACCAATGATCTCCGTTACCGAGGCCGAGCTCAACGAACTG
>JAOPVX010000042.1 GCA_025965975.1 Mycobacterium sp.
AGCGACCGCGGCATCCCCCGCTCCTTCCGGCACATGCACGGCTACGGCTCACACGCCTACAGCCTGATCAACGCCGAAGGCCAGCGGCACTGGGTCAAATTCCACTTCCGCACCCAGCAGGGCATCGAGTGTCTCACCGACGCCGAAGCAGGAGAACTGATCGGCCGCGACCGCGAGTCGCACGGCCGCGACCTCTTCGAGGCCATCGAACGCGGCGACTACCCGAAGTGGACCGTCTACATCCAGGTGATGCCCGAAGCAGACGCCGCCACCTACCGGTTTCACCCCTTCGACCTGACGAAAGTGTGGAGCCAGAAGGACTACCCGTTGATCGAGGTCGGCGAATACGAACTGAACCGCAACCCGGACAACTACTTCGCCGACGTCGAGCAGGCCGCGTTCACCCCGTCCAACCTGGTCCCAGGAATCTCGTTCAGCCCGGACAAGATGTTGCAGGGCAGGCTGTTCTCCTACGGCGACGCCGCCCGCTACCGGGTGGGCGTCAACCACCACCAGATCCCAGTCAACTACCCACGCGGAGCGACGCTGGTGAACACCTACCACCGCGACGGAGCCATGCGCGTCGACGGCAACCAGGGCGGAGTCGCCGGTGTCGAGCCCAACAACTTCGGACGCTGGGCCGAACAGCCCGCCTACGCCGATCCCGTCCAGTCGATCGGGTCCACCGCCGATCACTTCGACTTCCGCGAAGACGACGACAACTACTTCGAACAACCCGGTGACCTGTTCCGGCTCATGACCGGAGACCAGCAGCAGCGGCTCTTCGACAACACCGCACGCGCCATCAAAGGCGCCCGGCATGAGACCGTCGAGACACACATCGCCAACTGCACCCAGGCCGACCCCGCCTACGGCGAAGGCGTGCGCAAGGCCTGTGAGGCCCTGGGCGCGCTGTAACACCCAACCGCGACCGGGTCGCGGGAACCCTTGCCGCCCCCCGTTGGGGGCGGCAAGGTCCGACGCTCGCTCACAGCTGACCAGTTTGGAGTTGATATGACAGATCACGTCATTGACAGACCAGGTGGCCCCCTCGACGCCGAGATCCTGGACCTGGCAGCACGCATATTCGATATGGCGCGCAGCGCAGACGCCCCAACCTTGGCCGCCTACCTCGACGCGGGCGTACCGGTGAACCTCACCAACACCAACGGCGACACCCTGGTGATGCTGGCCAGTTATTACGGACACGCGTCGACCGTCGCCGCACTGATCGCGCGCGGCGCCGACGTCAATCGACACAACAATCGAGGACAGACCCCGTTAGCAGGCGCCGTCTTCAACAACGACACCACGATCATCGAACTACTCCTGGGCGCGGATGCCGATCCGCTGGCAGGCTCGCCGTCCGCGCTTGAGACCGCACGGTTCTTCGGCAAGGAGCAACTCTCGCGGCAGCTGCTGCAACACGTGCAGCGCCGGCGCAGCGTGCACGTCTAGCCGCAACGCGCACACGTGGCATCGGGCAGACCATTACGCGCAGTGCAGGGAGTCTAGTGCAGTCTCGCGAGGCGCGCGAAATGCGCCACTCCCCTTGAGGTTCAACTAACGTACGGGCGCGCGCTGGGAACCCCGCAGACATTCTGACGATGTTTCACCGAAATCGGTTGACACTAAATGAGTTCGAGAACAAACTATTGCGACGAGCTCGACCTGCCCGAGGGTTTTCGACCTGCACTCACTACGGCGTACCTACGCCACCCACCTGATCGAAGACGGCCGGGACCCGATGTTCGTGCAGCACCAGACGGGCCACGAACGGGAAAGGTTTTCGTCGTGGCGATTTTGAGGACTACTCGATTCCCCGGTGGCGACGGCGACATCACCTGCGTTTGCTGATTTCCAGGTGCTGCAATGGAGTTCGCCTGGGTAAGCTTCCGCGGACGCTCGCGGCTGGCGGTTCCCAACTGCCTGTGGGTCGCCGAACCGCTGCGTTGCCGTGGCTGCCTGATCGCGTTGCCGGCGGCGCAAGTTGACCGTGGCGACACGGACGATGACGGCGGGGCATAGCAGGCGAGTGGGCGGGTCGATGAGGGTGACGACTTTCGCCAACTGTTCGGCCACAACGATGTCGGACTCGGCGGCGGCCAGTACTCGGTCCACATACTTGTTGGTGACGCGTACCGGCACCGGTCGGGTTCCCTCGACCTCGGGCAGACTGAGATCCCCGCCGGCCGCCAACTGCCCGGCCACGCCGATCACTTTCGCGGTGGCACGGAAGTGCGTCGCGCCAAGCCGTCCTCGCCGCTGCGTAAACAACGTTGAACCGCCACCGCTTCGAGTGCGGCCACCGTCATTCCCTGGCCGTAAATGGGATTGAAGCTGCAGATTGCGTCGCCGAAGACCAGCAGACCGGCTGGAAACCGCCGCATCTTGTCGTAGCGTCGCCATTGACTCGACGGCATCCGATAGCGGGCCACTTCAGCGAGTGGCCCGCCGGCAGCTGTCGCCGCCACCACGTGCGCGGGGGTGAATCCCCCAGCGAATGCCAGCATCTCAGCGAGCTCGTCGGGCGGTTGCGGCCCACCATCCCGACAACTGTGAACATCCACGTGTTGTTCTCGTTGCGGAATAACGCCATCCCGGTGGGTCGACCCGGGACGGGACTGATGATCACCGCCATCTCGTCCAGGATGCCGGGCGGAAGCCGCAGCAACTGGCTGGAGTACAGCAGACGCACGCCGACATGGTCTTCAGCCCGCGTTCGATCTGGTGTTTCGGGCCGCTGCTATACCGGCTCCTCATCGGCCACGCGCCGCTGGACGAAGCGGGGGGTGACGCGATCGTCGACGCGGCGATGCGCGGACTCGCCCCCGGTGACTGAGATCACCGGGATCTTCGGGACGCTGCATGCCTAGCTTGCTGTTGCAAAAGATGGAAACTGAACGTTCAGTTTCGAATTGCGGTGATGATCCCCCCGGGTCTTCACCGCGTGAGCAAGGAGCAAGGAGCAAGTAATGAAGAAGATGCGACTTATCGCACCGCTCGCCATGGCCGCGACAGCGGCAGCAATCGGCTTCGCGCCGCTCGCCACGGCCGATTCGACCGTGGTCCAGACGCCGGGCAACGCGCAGGTCACCGCTTCGCCAGGGGCGGCGGCGCTGCAGGCTGGCCAGCTGCAGTACCCGTGGTATGGGTATGGGTATGGGTATGGGTATGGGGATCATGGGGGGCATCGCTAACCACTAACCATCGACGTAGACCGTGCATTCAGGGCGGGAGCTTTGCCTTCCGCCCTGAATGCACGCTGTACGGCTAAACACATCAGTTACGGGTACGCCGTTGCTCAGGATAACCGTACGGTTGTGCACAAATCGAGTTTCAAGAAGAAACCGCGATACCCGCTATCAAAAATATCTAGAACGACTAACGAGCGTCTCATCTTGATGGCGGATCCGCCATCTTCGGCTTGTGGTGGTGAACGAATACGGCGGAATCGAATACGGCGGGTTACCGGTATGAGTGTCGAGAAGATCCGCGACATCTTCAACGCGCCCCAAAGCTGGACATCGAGCACCCGGTGCTGTTCGAATGTGTGCTGCCGAACAACTCGGGATTGGTTACGCCCTGCGCAGCTTCGGCGCCCGTCGGCCGTTAAGTGTGGCTAGGACGCAGGCGCCGGCGAGGATCGAAAACGCCAACACCAGGGCCCAGTCCCCGAGCCGTTGGTACGCCGTGATGCGCGATCCGAGCGGAACACTTACCACGATCACGCCCCGAAAGGTCGACGGGCACCAGGCAAGTTGCCTGCCCCGAGCATCGAAAGCCGAGCTGTCGCCAGACAACCCGGCATGCACCGCCGCGCGGCCCACCTCAACGGCATGCACCGCGGCCTGGCTGGCCAACTGCGGCTGCGCCCAACTCCCCTGAAACGTCGAGGTGGAACTCTGGTACGCCAGTAGCTGGGCGCCGAGTTGCACCTCGCGACGGGGAAGGTCGGAAAAGGTTGCCTCATAACTGATCAACGGTCCGACGATGAGCGAGCCGGCGTGCAGTACCGTCGGGCCGCTCCCGCGCCGCCGGTCCTGGGCTGCGGCCTTGGTGTGGCGGGTAATCCAGCCGAGCAGTGGGCGAAGCGGCACGTACTCGCCGAACGGCACCAGCCGACCCTTCTGGTATGCGCCCAGCGATCCGTTCGGTCCGATAAGAACCGACGACTTGGAGATGCCGCCTGTCGTAGCGGGCGCGTCGACGTTGACGAGCAGATCCGCCCCGACCCGCCGGGACAGGCCCGCCAGGTCGGCCATGACGTCGGGATGGCTGATGAGGTCGACTCCGATGCTGCTTTCTCCCCAGACGACTAGGTCCGGCCGCTGGCCTGCCAGCGTCGCGGTGAGCGCTTCTCCGGCCGCTTGACGGGCCGCGGAGTCGGCGATGTCTCCCGGCTGAACCAGTGCGACCCGTGCCGTCGTACCGACCGCAGGTGCGGGTCCGAGCACGAACCAGGCCGGGCCGACAGCCACGGACGCCAGCGCCATCGCCAGCGCGATGACTCGACCGGACACATCACGGTGCAGGATCGCGCCGACGATCGCGGTGTTGGCCGCGACGAGCAGGAAACTCGTCAGCCACACCCCGCCGAGCGAGGCCGAAGCCATTGTCGCGGGCTGGTTCCACTGGGACGCGCCCAGCAATGCCCACGGGCCGCCCAGACTCTGCCAGGACCGCACTGCCTCGGCCATCACCCACGCGCTGGGCAACACGATCACCGCGGCAAGTGTGCGGCGGGGTGTGACCGGGGCCGACAGCAGCCGGTGCGCGGCCCACCCCCACGGCAGCCACAACGCGCCCAGTCCGGCAGCCAGCACCATCAGCAGCGGACCAATGCTCGGCAGCAGCCAGTACTGGGTGGTCAACACATACCCGCCCAGACCCCACCACGCCCGCACTGCACTCTCGCGCGCTGTCGGCGCGGCGCGCACCACCAGCAGCAGCGGGACCACGGCCACCCAGGCCAACCACCACCACGACGGCGCGGGAAAAGAAAGCGCGGGCAGCGCGCCGAGGACCAGTGCTGCCGCGTGGACGACGACACGCCCTCGGCGCGGTAACCAATCGGATCGCCGCCACATAAGCCCGAGCATCACCCCCGATCAGGACGCAGCCGAACGCGGCGTCAACAATCGTTTCGCGGGACAGGGCGGCCCATGACGGGCATTCGACGGGATCGGCGACGGCGTGGGCGCCTGTGGCGCCCCCGACCGCACGTCGACGCCATTCCGGGCCGGCTTTTGGAGGGTAGCCTTACCTCGAGTAAGGGCGCCACCGCATTCCCCTGCCCGTTCGATAGCAGGTCCCAAGCGAATACGACGCAAACGAATACGCCCGGTTACCGGTATGGGTCGTACTATTCACTTTCCCAACATGTTTCGGTACGCACAACTGCGGCGATGTCTGTAGTGATTCATCAGATGAATCAGCTGGCGCCTTTCTTGCGGATCTCGTCTCGGTTCGCCTGTCGCTGATCTTGGAGAGACCGGGGAGCCGCACACATCGCAGAAGCGCCTTGGCACACAGGTCGTTACCGCACGACCGACACCGATCGGTGGCCTCAATGACTGGACTAACCATCCGCCGATATCTCCTGCGTCGTTGACCTTCCTCATGATCGCGCACGCCGCCGTGGAGCGGCCCTTTTCTGGGGAACCTGCCTCGATAGCGCTGGTCGAGCCCGATGAAGCGGACTCCGCGCGCCAACAGCTTGTCGGAGTGCAGACCCTGAACCCGCATGCACGTCCAAGACGGTCCTTGCGGCCACTTCACCGAGCAGCGCCAGGCAGGCCGGCCAGTCGTAGTGACCGTTGTAAAAGCCATCGCGCCAATCGTCTACGAATTCGTCGGGGGCGAACACTTCGCACTGCCGATGACCCAGTACGTCTGGCGCCACGCCGCCGTGGTGATCCAACCGCTCGCTGGCACCTGGCCTCGGCGGCTAAGAGCCCGCGAGCGGCGACAACCTGCTGTCGGCCCCGGTGCAAGGACGTGGCTGACGTCGTCGGGTCAGCAGGTACATCGGCGCTCGGGCCCGCCCGGAATCCGTCGGGCAGTCACAGCACACGCACGACTCCCCGGCATCAGCCGTACAGCTAACATACTGGCCCAGCCGATAGCGTGGCCTTCGGCCGAGCGGTCATCACCGCGAGGAGCGTGGAGTCGCGGTCAGGTCGGTGGCGACTTTGCCCACGGTGCAGGGCATTTCACCCTGCTGGAGTGTCCTGATCGGTCCGAAGGCGACCCTGGTTCAGCAGCCGACGTAGTTAACTGACACGTTGACCGCGAGCCCGCCGGCCGAAGTTTCCTTGTATTTCGAACTCATGTCGCGTCCCGTGGCGCGCATGGTTGCGATGACCTCGTCGAGGCTGACGCGATGTGTGCCGTCGCCACGTAGCGCCATACGCGCCGCGTTGATGGCTTTTCCGGCCGATATCGCGTTGCGTTCGATGCACGGGATCTGAACCAGCCCTGCGATGGGATCGCATGTCAGTCCAAGGCTGTGCTCCATCGCAATCTCGGCCGCGTTCTCGACCTGCTCGGGTGTGCCGCCGAGGATTTCGGCCAGTCCGCCCGCGGCCATCGATGACGCGGAGCCGACCTCGCCTTGGCAGCCCACCTCTGCCCCGGAGATGGATGCCCGCTCCTTATAGAGCGATCCGATCGCACCGGCGGTGAGCAGAAAGCGTACCGCCACATCGTCCGTGTTGGATCTACCCGTATCGGTGTAGTGCACGGCGTAGTGCAACACCGCGGGGATGATGCCCGCCGCCCCGTTGGTTGGCGCGGTCACGATGCGCCCGCCCGAGGCGTTCTCCTCGTTGACCGCGAGCGCCACCAGATTCACCCAATCCTGCGCGAATCGCGGATCCCGTTGTGGATCCTCTTGATTGAGGCGCGTATGCCACTGTGCGGCCCGTCGGCGGACCTGCAGCGCACCGGGCAACAGCCCCGCGCGGCTGATGCCGCGCAGCTCGCATTCCACCATGACGTCACGCAATTGAAGGAGCTTGGCACGCACCTCCTCGGCGCTGTGCGTGCGGCACTCGTGCGCGAGCATCACCTCGCTGATCGACCTGCCCGTGCGGGATGCGAGCGCGAGCAACTCCACGGCGGAGGAGAACGCCGTGGCATCCTCGTTCCCGACTGCGGCTTCCGTGGCCGCTTCGCACTCGGTCACGACGAATCCGCCCCCGACGGAGAAGTAGGTCTGCCGATGCAGAGTGCTGTCGTCGGTGGCGTATGCCGTGAGCGTCATGCCGTTGGGGTGGAAGTCCAGCACCGTTCGGGTGTACAGCGCGATGTCGTCCTCAGACAGAGCGATGGGGACTCGCCCGCCGAGCATGATCTTGCCGGTGCTGCGCAGCCGCTCGCGCCCGGATTCCATCTCCTCCGACTCGATGGTTTCCGGTCGGTACCCCTCGAGCCCGAGCAGGACCGCGGGCAGCGTTCCGTGGCCGCGGCCGGTCGCCGCGAGCGACCCGTACAACTCGACACGGACATCGACAACACGGGCGAGCATCCCCGCCGTCTCGAGTTCGTCGACAAAGTTCGCGGCCGCCCGCATCGGGCCGACCGTATGTGAACTCGACGGACCGATACCGACCTGGAAGAGCTCGAACACACTGATGGTCACGAATAGTCCCTCCGGGCTACAGCTGCTGGTAGAGCGGATAGCGCTCGGCGAGGTCGCTGACCGCACGGGCCAGTTTCGCGGCGTCCGCGTCCGGCGCGGCGATCAGGCACTGCGCGATCAGATCGGCGACCGCGGTGAAGTCCTCGGCTTGAAAGCCCCGCGCCGCGAGCGCCGACGTGCCGATGCGCAGACCAGACGTCACCATCGGCGGGCGAGGATCGAATGGAACCGCGTTGCGGTTCACCGTGATTCCGATCGCCGCCAACCGGTCCTCGGCCTGTTGTCCGTCGATCTCCGCGTTGCGGAGGTCGACCAGCACGAGGTGTACGTCGGTACCTCCGGTGAGTACGGTAATGCCCGCGTCGCGGACATCGGGCTCACCGAGCCGCGCGGCGAGCGCCCTGGCGCCCTCGATGCAGCGCCGCTGACGCTCAACGAAATCGGGCTGGGCCGCCATCTTGAAGGCCACCGCCTTACCGGCGATGACATGTTCCAGTGGTCCGCCTTGCTGACCCGGGAAGACCGCCGAGTTGAGCTTCTTGGCGAAGTCCGCCTCGTTGGTCAGAATGATTCCGCCGCGCGGTCCGCCGAGGGTCTTGTGCGTAGTCGAGGTGACCACATGGGCGTGCGGCACCGGTGAGGGGTGCAGACCCGCGGCGACCAGGCCTGCGAAGTGCGCCATATCGACCATGAGATAGGCGCCCACTTCGTCGGCGATCTCTCGGAAGCGGGCGAAGTCCAGGTGGCGCGGGTAGGCCGACCAGCCCGCGATGATCATCTGGGGTCGATGTTCTCGGGCAGCCTCGGCCACCTGGTCCATGTCGATCAAGTAGTCCTCGGGGGAAACTCCGTAGGCGGCGACCTGATAGAGCTTGCCCGAGAAGTTCAGTCGCATTCCATGCGTGAGGTGGCCGCCGCAGTCGAGCGAAAGGCCGAAGATGGTGTCGCCTGGCTTGATCAATGCATGCATGACCGCGGCGTTGGCCTGCGCGCCGGAATGCGGTTGCACATTGGCGAATTTCGCGGCGAACAGGGCCTTGACACGGTCGATCGCGAGCTGCTCGATGACATCGACGTGCTCGCAGCCCCCGTAATAGCGCCGGCCCGGATAGCCCTCCGCGTACTTGTTCGTGAGCACCGAACCCTGAGCCTGCATGACCGCAAGCGGCGCGTGGTTCTCCGATGCGATCATCTCGAGGCCGCTGCGCTGGCGCTCGAGTTCCTTACCGATCAGCTCGGCGATCTCGGGATCGAAATCGCTGAGACGTTCGTCGAGGACGCTCATGCCGATGCTCCGTTCGTCGGGTTCGAAGTCCTGAATACCAGATTGAAGATGACTGATATATCAGAGTGTGACCCGCATCGTAGCCGGACCCGGCATTGACGGTCAAGGGGCCGGTCTGATGCCGTGTTACCAGCGCGTTTCGTTTCGCTCTTCCCCTTGACAGTGATATGCGGCACAATCCAATCTGTTGCATGTAGAGGGTTCTATTGCGCAATACGCAACGTTAGCGTTGCCAGGCGAGAGGCCGAGCCTTTGGCAGAACACCCGAATCTGTACATCGCGGGTGAATGGCGCCCGGCGCTCGATCGCGCTCGCCGCGAAATCCGATGTCCCGCCGACGGTCAGCTGGTTGCCACAGCCGCCGAGGCCTCCACCGAGGACACGCATGCCGCGATCGCCGCAGCGCGCGAAGCCTTCGACGCGGGCCCGTGGCCGAATACGCCGGAACGCGAGCGGGCGGACGTGTTGCGGCGCACCGCCGAGCTGATGGACCGCGACCGCAAGGATTTCGTCCGCGCCGAGGCGCTCGACACCGGCAAGCGGATCGTCGAAGCCGAGTACGACATGGACGATGTCGCGGCGTGCCTGCGCTACTACGCAGGCGTCGGCGGCACCGAGGCCGGACGCGTTGTGGACACCGGCAGGACGGATGCGATCAGTCGCCTCGTCTACGAGCCGATCGGCGTCTGCGGACTGATCACTCCCTGGAATTACCCCCTGCTGCAAGCAATCTGGAAAGTAGCGCCGGCCCTGTTGGCGGGAAACACCTTCGTGCTCAAGCCGAGCGAGCTGACACCGTCGACCGCAGTTCTTCTGATGCGGGCGTTGGAGGAAGCGGGCCTGCCTGCCGGCGTCGCCAATCTCGTTCTGGGTGCCGGGCCGGCCGCCGGCGCACCGTTGTCGGAACACCCGGATGTGGACATGGTCTCTTTCACCGGCGGCGTCGCATCGGGTATCCGGGTGATGGCGGCGGCCGCGACGACCGTCAAACGGGTCGCGCTGGAACTCGGAGGGAAGAATCCCAACGTCGTTTTCGCCGACGCCGACTTCGAGGCCGCAGTGGATTTCGCGCTCACCGCAGTGTTCCTGCATTCGGGCCAAGTGTGTTCGGCGGGCGCCCGCCTGATCGTCGAGCAGTCGATCCACGATGGGTTCGTCGACGAGGTCGTCCGTCGTGCCGAGCGGATCACCCTCGGTGGACCGTTCGACCCGGACGCCGAGACGGGCCCGCTGATCTCCGCCGCACACCGCGACAAGATAGAGGCGTATGTGGCCGCCGGACTGGCCGAGGGCGCGGTGCTGCGTTGCGGCGGCCGCCGGCCGGACGACCCGCGCCTTCACGATGGCTTCTTCTATCTCCCAACAGTTCTCGATGGCTGTCACTCAGGCATGTCGGTGACGAAAGACGAATCGTTCGGCCCGGTGCTCACCGTCGAGACATTCACCGATGAAGACGACGCAGTACGCATCGCCAACGACACCGACTACGGGTTGGCGGGCGCGGTTTGGACTCAGGACGCGGGCAAGGCGCAGCGCGTCGCGCACCGACTGCGGCACGGGACCATCTGGATCAACGA
Organism: Mycobacterium sp.; assembly: GCA_025965975.1. Lineage (GTDB taxonomy): Bacteria > Actinomycetota > Actinomycetes > Mycobacteriales > Mycobacteriaceae > Mycobacterium. The sequence continues at coordinate 10,508 of JAOPVX010000042.1, forward strand.
CTACCACCCCTACGTGCCGCAGGCCGAATGGGGCGGAATGAAGCGCTCCGGCATCGGCCGCGAACTCGGCCGGGCCGGCCTCGACGAATACCGCGAGATCAAACACATCTGGCAGAACACCAACCCACGGCCCGAGCGGTGGTTCCGGGGATAACCCTTCGGGCCCGCCGCACCCCGATTGACCGACAGCCCAATTAGTTAGGAGATTCCGGTGGCCATCCACACAGAGAGTGCACCCACGACGGTGGTCGCTCCGCCCAGCCCTGGCCGCGACGACGCGGAACTCAGTGTCGAAGGACTGTGGAAGGTCTTCGGCAACAAGGCTTCCGACGTCGCATGCGACGAGAGCATGGAAAGGCTCAGCGTCCAGGACATCAAGAAGAAGACGGGGTGCGCGGTCGCCGTGCGCGACGTCAGCTTCGACGTCGGCTGCGGCGAGGTGTTCGTCGTGATGGGCCTGTCCGGTTCCGGCAAGTCCACGCTGGTGCGATGTCTGACGCGGCTCATCGAGCCGACAAAGGGCCATGTGGTGTTCCAGGGCACCGACATCACGGCCGCGGGCGAGAAAGAGCTGCGAGACCTGCGCCGCCGCAAGGTCTCGATGGTCTTCCAACATTTCGGCCTGCTGCCCCACCGGCGGGTGCTCGACAACGTCTCATACGGCCTCGAGGTCCGTGGCACCGACAAGAAGGACAGGATGAAGCGTGCCGCCGAGGTCACCGAGCTGGTCGGGCTGGCGGGGTACGAGAACTCCTACCCGGATCAGCTGTCCGGTGGCATGAAGCAGCGGGTCGGGCTGGCACGCGCACTGGCCAGCGATCCGGACATGCTGCTGTTCGACGAGCCGTTTTCGGCGCTGGATCCGCTGATCCGGCGCGACATGCAGAACGAGGTGATCCGGCTGCACCACGAGATGGGCAAGACGATGGTGTTCATCACGCACGACCTGTCCGAGGCGCTCAAGCTCGGCGACCGGATCCTGATCATGCGCGACGGAGCGATGGTCCAGGTCGGCACCGGTGACGAGCTCGTCGGCGCCCCGGCCGACGACTATGTTCGCGAATTCGTCAGCGACATACCACGTTCGCGGGTGCTGACACTGAAATGGATCATGCGCGAGAAGCGCCCCGACGATCCGGTCGACGGCCCCGAGATGGCCCCGGACACCGTGATTCGCGATGCCGTCGACCCGGTGCTCGCCGCCGAGAAGCCGATCAAGGTGGTCTCGGACGGTAAGTTACTTGGCATCGTCGGCCGGAGTGAGATCCTCGCGGTGATCGGCAAGGTCGACGAGGGCGGTGCGTGATGGCCACCATCGCGGTAGGAGCACCACCGGCACCACCGGCGCCGGCGGCACAGCCGCGGACGTCGTGGTTCTCCGAACGTGGGCCTGCACAGTTCATTGCGGCCATCGGCGCAGTGTTGGGTGTCTGGATTGTGCTGTTCACTCTGCTGCGCGGCCGCAACACGCTTGCCCTCGCACCGGCCGACACCAAGCCGCTGCATGTCTGGCTCTCGGACCTGCAGACCTCCGTCGGCGAGGGAAGAAACACCAACCCACTCTTCACGTATCTCTTCAATCCGATCCGGTCGGTGATCGACGCGTTCGCGACCGCGATTCAGGACCTGATCGCGCACCCCGTCGACGGGCGGCCCGTCCCCTACATCGGTTGGCTCGGCGTCGTGGTGCTGTTCACGGTTCTGGCCTGGCTTCTCGGCAACTGGAAGGTCGCGCTGCTCACCCTGTGCGGGTTGTTGTTCATGGGTTTGCAGGGCCTGTGGCAAGAGAGCATGGACACCTTGGCGCTGACCATCGCCGCCGTCGTGATAGCGCTGCTCATCGGAATTCCGTTGGGCATCTGGGCCGGGATATCGGACGGGTTCAATCGCTTCATCACCCCGGTGCTGGATTTCATGCAGATCCTGCCGTCTTTCGTCTACCTCGCACCGCTGACGCTGGCCTTCCTGATCGGCCCGGCCGCGGCAGTGATCGCCACGGTGATCTACGCGGCTCCCCCCGTCATCCGGCTCACCGCACACGGCATTCGGTCCGTGCCGCAAGAATCGCGTGAGGCGGTCGAGTCGCTGGGTGCCACCAGACAGCAGGAGTTGTTCGGGGCGCTGCTGCCAATGGCCAAGCGCACCATCGTGCTCGGCATCAACCAGACCATCATGGCCGCGCTGGCGATGGTCACCATCGCCGCGCTGATCGCCGCTCCTGGCCTCGGTCAGGTGGTGATCCAGGCGTTGTCGACCCAGGACGTCGGCACCGCATTCAACGCCGGTCTTGCCATCGTGCTGTTGGCCATCATCCTGGACCGGACCACCACGGCCGCGAGCGAGCGCGTGGAAACCCAACGGCGAAAGTCGGCCGAGCCCAGCCAGTTTCGGCGTCCCGCGATCGCGATCGGCGCCGTCGTGACGGCGATCGCGATCTGGCTGTCCTACACCTACCAGCTGGTGGCGATCTTCCCGTCGTCGTTACAGATCGGGACGGCTCGCATCGGGCTCGATGTCGGCACACACATCATCAACGTCGCGAACTCCGTGACCAACTGGGCGCAAACCAGCTTCTCCGGGGTAACCAACGGCATCAAGGACGTGGTCACCGCGTGGGCACTCGACCCGCTGCAGACGCTGCTGGACAGCTCGCCGTGGTGGCTCACCTTCATGGCGATCACCGCGATCGCGGCGATCGTCGGGGGTCGCATCGCCGCGCTCATCACGGCCGTGTGCCTCGGCCTGATCGCGTGGCCGCTGTGGCTGTGGCAGGACACCATGGACACCCTCGCCGCGGTGCTGGTCGCCACCGTGGTGGTCGTCGCGCTCGGGGTGGTGGTCGGCGTCTGGATGGGCCGCAGCCCCACTGCGGACAAGATCGTGCGACCGTTCCTGGACGCCGCCCAGACCATGCCGTCGTTCGTGTATCTGGTGCCGTTCCTCGCGTTGTTCTCGGCATCGCGATTCACCGGCATCGTGGCGGCGATCGTCTACGCGGCCCCGGTGTCGATCAAGATCATGGCCGACGGGATCCGCGGTGTGTCGCCCGAGACCGTCGAGGCGGCCCGCTCGGTGGGGTCGAACTCCTGGCAAGTAATCACCAAGGTGCAGCTGCCGATGGCCGCGCGTTCGCTGACGCTGGCGACCAATCAGGGCCTTATATATGTGCTCTCCATGGTGGTGGTCGCCGGTCTGGTCGGCGGCGGCGCGCTGGGCTACCTCGTAGTGGCCGGCTTCTCGCAGACCAGCCTGTTCGGCAAGGGCCTGGCGGCGGGTCTGGCCATTGTGCTGCTCGGCACCATTCTCGACCGCACCACCGCGGCCGCGGCGCGACGGATAGGACGGACGGGCGAATGAGACGCATTGCTATCGCGGCGGCGGCCGCGGCGCTGGTGTTGTTGATCTCGGGTTGCAACGCCACCAAGGTGTCGGACCTGCAGAGCCGAGGGCAGTTGAAGCCCGGCAGCAAGCCGTGCGGCACCTTCAACGTGGCCATCAACGCGTGGGTGGGTTACCAGGCGGATGCGGCCGTGCTTACCTATCTCGCGGAAAACAAGTTGGGCTGCGTGGTCAAGCAGAAACATGTCGCCGAGCAGGTCGCCTGGCAGGGCCTGTCCACCGGCCAAATCGACGCCATCCTCGAGAACTGGGGTCACGACGACCTACGCAAGCAGTACATCGACATCATGGGCGTCGCGCAGAGCGGCGGCTCCACCGGCAACGTGGGTGAGATCGGCTGGTATGTGCCGCCGTGGATGGTCGAGAAGTACCCGGACATCACCGACTGGCGCAACCTAGACAAGTATGCCGAGGTGTTCCGGACCTCCGAATCCGGCGACAAGGGGCAACTGCTCGACGGGGATCCGTCCTACGTCACCAACGACGCCGCGCTGGTGGCCAACCTGGGCCTTAACTACAAGGTGGTACAGGGCGGCAGCGAAACGGCGTTGATCGCCAGCCTCCGCCAGGCACAGGAGCGCAAGATCCCGATGCTGGCGTACTTCTATTCGCCGCAGTGGTTCCTCGGTGAGGTGCCGCTGGTGAAGGTCAACCTGCCGCCCTACACCTCGGGATGCGACGCCGATCCGGCCAAGATCGCCTGCGACTATCCGAAGTACGACTTGGACAAGATCGTCTCGACCAAGTTCGCCGCGTCCGGCAGCCCGGCCTACGCGCTGCTGAAGAACTTCCAATGGACCAACGAGGATCAGAACTCCGTCGCCCGCTCGATCGCGGTGGACGGGATGAGTGACGACGAGGCCGCCAAGAAGTTCATCGATGCGCACCCGCAGCTCGTCGCCAAGTGGTTGGCCGGCACCGGAGCAGAGACTACGGCCTGACCGAAGCCGTCAGAAAGTAGTGCGCCAACGCTCTTGACAGCGCTAGGCAACGTCCACCACGCTGTTGCATATCGCGCGTCATGTTTCGTAATACGATACAAAATCGCCACAATGGGAAGGCCACGGTATTGCTCGAAATCTGTCCAGTCGCGGCCCTGCCCCGCGGTGAGGCGCGGCGGGTCGAAGCGGATCCACCGATCGCGGTTTTTCACACCGACGACGGCGAGGTGTTCGCGGTCGACGACACCTGCACGCATCAGGACGCGTCGCTCGCCGACGGCTGGCTGGAGGGCTGTGAAATCGAATGCCCGCTGCACGCATCGCGTTTCGACCTTCGTACGGGTGCCGTCGACGCGCCACCGGCGAAGCTACCCGTGCGCACCCACGAAGTGGTCATCCTCGACGGCGTGATCAACGTCGTCCTCGACGATGCCCCGCCCAACCTTCCCCCCGGCGTCACCACCCGCGCGGTCGGCGAGGGGGCACAGTGAAAAGCGTCGCGGTGATAGGTGCGTCGCTGGCGGGACTGTCGGCGGCCCGCGCGTTGCGCGCACAGGGTTTCGACGGCGAGCTGACGGTCGTCGGCGGCGAGGCGCGGCGGCCCTACGACCGTCCCCCGCTGTCGAAGGAGTTCCTGGCCGGTGATGTCGGCGAGGACGTGCTGGCTCTGGAAGCCGAGGACGACGACCTCGACGCCCAGTGGCTGCTGGGGGTGCACGCAACCCGGCTCGACGCGGCCGCAGGCGCCGTACAGCTCGACAACGGAACCACGGTCCGCACCGACGGCATCGTCGTGGCCACTGGTGCGCGGGCACGGTCATGGCCCGCCTCAGCGCGCCTCGCCGGAGTGCACGTGCTGCGCACAGTTGACGACGCACTGGCCCTGCGCCACGACCTGCGCCCTGGCGCGCGGCTTGTAGTGATCGGCGCCGGATTCATCGGAGGCGAAGTCGCCTCGACCGCAGCGAAATTGGGATTGCACGTCACGGTGGTCGAGGCCGCGCTGGCACCGCTGGCCGGCCCGCTCGGCGTGCAACTCGGGGCCGCGGTGGCACGGCTGCACACCGAACACGGCACCCGGCTGCTGTGTGGGGCTCCGGTTGCGGGTCTGCTCGGTACCGATCGAGTCACCGGCGTGGAATTGGCCGACGGTCGCCGGATCGCCGCCGATGTCGTCGTCGTCGGCATCGGCGCCGTCCCCAACGTCGAGTGGCTGCGCGACAGCGCCATCGAATTGGCCAACGGCGTCGTATGCGACGCAGGCGGCGCAACCTCCGTGCCGAATGTGGTCGCGGTGGGCGACTGCGCGGCCTGGCATGAGCCGTCCGTCGGCTGGCCGCACCGCGTCGAGCATTGGACCGGCGCGATGGAGCGCCCGGCCATCGCGGTCGCCACGTTGCTCGCGGGCGGACGGCACGACGGCATTCCGGCCAAACCCCCGTACTTCTGGTCCGATCAGTACGGCCGCCGGATCCAGTTCGCGGGCATCGCCCATCCCGGCGATGAGACCACATTCGAGGTGGGCAGTCTGCGCGACGCCAGCTTCCTGGCCGTGTACCGGCGCGGGGGTGAACCGGTCGCCGTACTGGGCGTGGATCAACCGCGGCTGTTCACGCGCTGGCGACGACAACTGGCCGTCGTGCCGGTTCCGGCCTGACTCCCTATCCCCGCGCCACAGCAGAGGAGATCGCGATGACCATCGTCAGCCCGCCGCAAAGCCTCATCTCGACGCTGCCCGGCAGTTATTACACCGACGCCACTATCTTCGCGATGGAACAGGCGGAGATCTTCGAGTCGATGTGGTTCTGCGCCGTGCGGTCCGACCATCTCGACAAGCCAGGGGCATTCAAGACCGTCCAGGTCGGACGCGAGAGCGTGCTGATCACGCGGTCCCGCAGCGGCGAGGTGCGCGCGTTTTTCAACGTCTGCCGGCATCGCGGCGCACAGCTGTGCACCGAGGAGAGTGGCGAAGTCAAGCGCGCATTCCAATGCGGTTACCACGCTTGGACTTACGACCTCGACGGAAAGCTGGTGGCCGCACCGAACCTGACCAGGATGCCGGACATCGACCGGGTCGAGTACAGCCTGCACCGGATCGCGGTGCAGGAGTGGCTGGGCTATGTGTGGGTGTGTCTGGCCGATACCCCACCGTCGTTCGACGACACCGTGCGCAAGGACGTCAGCGATCGGCTGGGCGGCGTCGAACTCATCGACCAATACGACGCCGCGCACCTGCGCGTCGGTCGCCGGATCCGCTATGACGTCGAGGCGAACTGGAAGCTCATCATCGAGAACTTCATGGAGTGCTACCACTGCGCCACCATCCATCCGGAACTCACCGAGGTGCTGCCCGAGTTCGCCGACGGGCTGGCGGTGCAGTACCACGTCGGACACGGCGCCGAATTCGGCGAGCACGTCGAAGGATTCACCATCGACGGCTCGGCCGGTCTCGACCAGATCCCCAGCGTCGGGCAGGACCAGGACCGGCGCTACTACGCGATCACGATCAAGCCGCAGGTGTTCGTCAACCTCGTTCCCGACCATGTGATCGTGCACCGGCTGTTTCCGCTCGCCGCGGACCGCACGGTCGTCGAATGCGACTGGCTGTACCTGCCCGAAGTGGTGGACTCGGGCAAGGACGTCAGCCACTCGGTGGAGTTGTTCCACCGAGTCAATGAGCAGGACTTCGCCGCATGCGAGCGCTGCCAGCCGGCGATGAGCTCACGGCACTACCGCGACGGCGGGGTGTTGGTGCCCAGCGAGCATCACATCGGCGACTTCCACAACTGGCTGCAGGCGAAGCTGACGAAATGACCGCGTCGGTCCCGTCAGTCGAGATGGCCCATCCGGTGGCTGATCGTCGCCGCGGCGGCGACGACATCGGGGGTCACCTCGCGCATGCGTCCTTCGGTGAATCGGTAGACCGGACCCGATACGGACAGCGCCGCGATCACACCGCCGGTGTGGTCGCGGACCGGGGCGGCGACGGCGTTCAGCCCCTCCTCCAGTTCCTCGACCGAGAACGCGTATCCATCGCGCGCTGCCGCCTCGACCTGCGCCTCGAGTTCGCGTTGCGATGTGATCGTATGGGTGGTGAGTTTGGCAAGCCCCGACGAGGCCAACAACTTTCGGCGGTCTTCGGGTGTCATGTACGCGAGCAGGATCTTGCCGCTCGAGGTGGCGTGCAACGGCGTCAGCTCACCGACCCAGTTGTGCGTGGCGACCGCACTCGGCCCGCGCGCCTGGTCGATGTTGACAACGAAATGCGACCGCCGCACGGCGATGTTGACGGTTTCGCCGAGCTGCGCGGCGAGCTGTTCGCAGCCCGCACGGGCCTGTTGGGTGACGTCCAGTTGGCCGGGCACGGCGCTGGCCAGCCGCAGGATGCCGAAGCCGAGGCGGTACTTTCCGCGGTCCTGGGTCTGCTCGACGAGTTCGCGTTCCTCGAGCGCCGCGAGCAACCGGAACGCCGTCGACTTGTGCACGCCGATGTCGGCGGCGACCTCGCTGACGCCGGCTTCACCACGTTGGGCCAGGATCTCCAGCACGCTGACGGCGCGGTCGACCGACTGCACGCCCACGGCGCCGTCACCTCGCGCGTTGCTCATAACGCAACTATACGAGCCGGAGTTGCACATTGAGAAACTTGATTCGTATCACGCTTCGGAGCGATAGCCTTTTCCCAGGATCCGCAGGAGGACAACGATGACATCGACGCGGTACGACTTCGTAATCGTCGGCGGCGGATCGGCAGGGTGCGCGCTCGCCAACCGCCTTTCGGCCGACCCGGCCAACAAGGTTCTGGTCCTGGAAGCGGGCCGCAACGATTCGTTGTGGGACGTGTTCGTGCACATGCCTGCGGCGCTGCCGTTTCCCATCGGAAGTCGTTTCTACGACTGGAAATACGAGTCCGAACCCGAGCCGCACATGGACGGCCGACGCGTCTACCACGCCCGCGGCAAGCTACTCGGGGGCTCGAGCAGCATCAACGGGATGATCTTCCAGCGCGGCAATCCGATGGACTACGAGCGCTGGGCCGCCGACGCCGGCATGGCCGACTGGGACTTCGCGCGCTGCCTGCCGTACTTCAACCGCATGGAGAATTGCCTGGCCGCCGCACCCGACGACCCGTTCCGCGGGCACGACGGACCTCTCGCGCTGGAACGCGGACCGGCAACGAACCCGTTGTTCGAGGCGTTCTTCACCGCGGCCGAGCAGGCCGGTTATCCCCGCACCGATGACGTAAACGGTTACCGGCAAGAGGGTTTCGCGAAGTTCGACCGCAATATCCGCAATGGCCGGCGGCTCTCGGCCGCCCGCGCCTACCTGCATCCCGTAATGCACAGGCCGAATCTGGACGTCATCACGAGGGCGTTCGTCGAGCGGGTGATCTTCGACGGCAAGCGCGCGGTCGGCGTCGAGTACCGGCATCTGTTCGGCGGCACCAAGCGGGTCAGCGCCGGCCAGGTCGTGCTGTGTGGCGGGGCGATCAACAGCCCGCAGCTGCTGCAGCTGTCCGGCGTCGGCAACGCGGCGGATCTGCAGGCGCTCGGCATCGAGGTGGTGCACGACCTGCCCGGTGTCGGCGAGAACCTCCAGGACCCCCTCGAGGTGTACATCCAATACGCCTGCAAGCAACCGATTTCCATGCAGAAGTACCTGAAATGGCGGTACCGGCCGTGGATCGGCGCCAACTGGTTGTTCCTGCGCCGTGGCCCCGGCGCGACGAACCACTTCGAGGGCGGGGGCTTCGCCCGGAGCAATGACGACGTCGCCTACCCGAATCTGATGTTCCACTTCCTGCCGATCGCGGTCCGCTACGACGGCTCCTCGCCCGAAGGCGGCGACGGCTATCAGGTGCACGTCGGCCCGATGTACTCCGATGCGCGAGGCAGCGTGAAGATCACCAGCCGTGATCCGAAGGTGCATCCGGCACTGAGGTTTAACTACCTGTCCACCGATCAGGACCGCCGAGAATGGGTCGAGTCCATCAGGGTGGCCCGCGGGATCCTCAACCAGCCCGCGATGGCACCGTTCAACGGCGGGGAGATCTCGCCCGGGCCGAGCGTGGACACCGACGAGCAGATCCTCGACTGGGTCGCGCGCGACGCCGAAACCGCACTGCACCCCTCCTGCACGGCCAAGATGGGTACCGATGCGATGTCGGTCACCGACCCGCAGACGATGGGTGTGCATGGCGTCGAGGGCCTGTCGGTCGTCGACGCATCGGTCATGCCGTACGTGACGAACGGCAACATCTACGCGCCGGTGATGATGGTCGCGGAAAAGGCGGCGGACCTGATTCTTGGCAACCAACCGCTGCCGCCCGCGACGGTGTCGTTCTACCGGCACCAGCTCAAGCAGCAGCAGGCCAGCGACCAGGAAGCGGCCCGCCAGGGCTGAGTTTCGCGTCAGCTGCCTGAGCTTATTTGGCAGCTCAGCTGCCTGAGCTTATTTGGCAGCTCAGCTGCCGTGGGCGATCCACTCCGCGAGGTGCGGCGCCTCGGCGCCGATGGTGGTGTCGTCGCCGTGTCCTGTGTGCACGACGGTCTCCGCGGGCAACGTGAGCAGCCGCGTGCGGATCGAGTCGATGATCGTCGGGAAGTCCGAATACGACCTGCCCGTCGCGCCCGGGCCGCCCTTGAACAAGGTGTCGCCGGAACACACCGCGCCCAAGGCCGTTGCGTACAGGCACACCGAGCCGGGTGAGTGCCCCGGCGTGTGAATCACCCGAATCTCGGTACCCGCGACGGTAATTCGCTGACCGTCGGCGAGCGGAGAATAGCCCACCGAGGGGTGCGTCTGCTTCCACAGCACCTCGTCGTCCGGGTGCAGGAGAACCGGCGCATCGAAGTGCTCCCCGAGTTCCGGCGCGACGGTGACGTGGTCGTTGTGCGCGTGCGTGCAGAGGACCGCGACGACGTTGCGATCGCCGACGGCGTCGATGATCGGCTGTGCGTTGTGCGCCGCGTCGACGACGAGCACTTCGGTGTCGTCGCCGATGAGCCAGATGTTGTTGTCGACGTCCCAGCAGCCGCCGTCGAGACAGAACTGGCCCGACGTGAGGACGCGGTCGATGCGCGGGCTCACAGCACGACCACCGAACGCAGTACGTCGCCGCGATGCATGGTTTCGAACGCCTCCTCGATCTGGTCCAGCTTGATGCGCTCGCTGACGAACTTCTCCAGCGGCAGGCGACCCTGCTGGTACAGGTCCACCAGGGCGGGGAAATCACGCTCCGGCAGGCAGTCGCCGTACCACGACGACTTCAATGCGCCGCCGCGGGAGAAGAAGTCGATCAGCGGCATCTCCAGCGTCATGTCCGGAGTCGGCACACCCACCAGGACGACGGTGCCGGCAAGGTCGCGCGCATAGAACGCCTGCTTCCAGGTTTCCTGGCGGCCGACCGCGTCGACGACGACGTCGGCGCCGAAGCCGCCGGTCAGTTCCTGGACCGCTTCGACGGCGTCCGTCTTCGACGCGTCGATCGTGTGGGTCGCGCCCAATTCCGTTGCCCCCTGCAGCTTTTTGGGGTCGCGGTCGATCGCGATGATCGGCGACGCGCCGGCCAGCCGGGCTCCTGCGATCGCGGCGTCGCCGACGCCGCCGCATCCGATCACCGCGACCGAATCGCCGCGCGAGACGTTGCCGGTGTTCATCGCGGCGCCGAGACCGGCCATCACCCCGCAGCCGAGGAGGCCGACTACCGCGGGGTCGGCGTTCGGGTCGACGCGGGTGCATTGGCCCTCGTGCACAAGGGTTTTGTCGGCGAATGCGCCGATGCCGAGCGCCGGTGTCAGCGCTGTGCCGTCGGCCAGCGTCATCGGCCGGCTGGCGTTGAAGGTATCAAAGCAGTACCACGGCCTGCCGCGTCGGCACGCGCGGCAGCGGCCGCAGACCGCTCGCCAGTTCAGCACGACGAAGTCGCCGACCTCGACGTGGGTGACTGCGCTTCCTGCGGACTCGACGATGCCTGCCGCCTCATGACCGAGCAGGAATGGGAATTCGTCGTTGATACCGCCGTCGCGATAGGTGAGATCCGTGTGGCACACTCCGCACGCCTGGATGCGCACGACGACGTCGTTGGGGCCGGGATCCGGAACGGTGACGTCGACGAGTTCGACGGGCGCGCCCTTGCTGCGGGCAATGACGCCGTGAACCTGTTGTGGCATGGGAAGACCTCTCTGAGCCGTAGTGAAAATGGGACGAGTGTTGCAGGAAAGTCGCGCGACCACTGACGCATCGCGCCCGTTGTCTAGAGCCTCACAGCACCAGGCACAACCGGTACGCGTCGAAGACAGCCGCGTGAATGTTTCGGCTTGCCACCGCGTCTCCGATGCGGAACAACTGATAGCGGCCGTCCGGATTGCGCCGCACCTGCTGCGGGCGTAGATCAAGCAGCGCCTGTTGGTCCACCTCGCCGAGATTCGATGAGCCCGGCACCAACGAGAAGTACAGCTCATCCTGTGGGAGCGTGCCGTGTTCGACGATCACTTGATCGACCACGCGTTGCCGTGTCGCGTGTGCGTATTCGTTGTACAGGTCGACCTCGAGGCGGCCATCCTTGCGTCGAACGGCGGTCAGCCGTTCGTTGAGCGTAACGGCCACGTTGTGCTCGGCGAACACCTTGAAGTACCCGGGATAGTTGACGCCACCTACGTCGGGCGCCAAAGTCCTTTCCGGAGTGACGAATTCGATGTCCACACCGGCTCGGGCCAGCACCTCGGCGGCGTCAAGGCCGGGGTGTCCGCCGTTGTCGTCGAAGAGCAAGACCTTACCCTTCGCCTTGAACGAACCACTGAGCACATCCCAGCCGTCCGAGACCAGATGCGCTCCCTCGCGCAGGAATTCGGTGTTCGGGATGCCGCCGGTCGCGACCACCACGACGTCGGGATCTTCAGCGAGCACGTCGTCGGCTTCGGCGTAGGTGTTATACCGGACGTCGACATCGAGGTGCTTGCACTCAGCCAGCCGCCAGTCGATGATCCCAATCAAGTCACGCCGCCGCGGCGACGAGGAGGCGAGCCGGATCTGGCCGCCTGCGGCGTCACCGGCCTCACACACGACCACTCGATGCCCTCGCGCACCGAGGACCCGCGCCGCCTCGAGCCCGGCCGGCCCGGCTCCGATGACGACGGCCTTGCGCGGTGTCCCTGTGGCCGCAGGCACGTGGTGCGGCAACCGGTGTTCACGACCGGTCGCGGGGTTGTGGATGCACTTGGCGTCGCGCGCCTGGTAGATCTCATCCAGGCAATAGCTGGCGCCCACGCAGGGCCGGATCCGGTCCTCTTCTCCCGCTTGGATTTTCGCGACAATATACGGATCGGCGATGTGGGCACGGGTCATCCCGACCAGGTCGAGCAGCCCGTCCCGGATGGCGTGCCGGGCCGTGGCCACATCGTTGATCCGGGAGGCGTGCATCACCGGCACCCCGACCTCACGTTTGATTTCGCCTGCGAACTCAAGATGCGGCGCGACGGGTGTGCCCATTGGCGGGATAACCCGGGACAGCGCCTCGTCGCTGGCCATGTATCCCCGTATGACGCTGATGAAGTCGATGCCCTCGGGGACGACGCGCTGCGCGATCGCCAGCGCCTCCTCGCGGCCCAGTCCTCCCGGCATCTGCTCGTCGAAGGACATCCGGATGCCGACGATGAAGTCGGGGCCTGCGGCCTCACGCACCGCACGAATCACTCGAAGCGGGAAGCGCAACCGGTCCTCGAGGCTGCCGCCGAACTCGTCGTCGCGGTGGTTGGTCAGCGGGGACCAGAACGCATCGAGCAGGTGGGTGTAGGCCTCGATCTCGATCCCGTCCAGGCCTGCCTCGCGGCATCGGGAAGTGGCGTCGGCGTAGGCCCGCACGATGCGGTCCATGTCCCATTCCTCGGCCACCTTCGGGAAGGCTCGGTGCGCGGGCTCGCGTAACGGGGAGGGATAGACCACCGGCAGCCAGTCGCCGTCGTAGTTGCTTGTCCGGCGGCCCAGATGAGTGATCTGGCACATCACTGCCGCGCCGTGCTCGTGAACGCCGTAGGCCAGTTCACGCAGCCATGGCACGATCTCGTCCTTGTAGATGTGGAGGTTGCCGAACGCGGCCGGGCTGTCCGGCGCGACGACCGCGGACCCGCCCATCATCGTCAGACCGATGCCGCCCTTCGCCTTCTCCTCGTGGTAGAGGCGGTATCGCTCCTTCGGCATCCCGTCTTCGGTGTAGGACGGCTCGTGCGATGTACTGACCACCCGATTTCGCAGCGTGAGGTTCTTCAGCTCGAAGGGCTGCAGCAACGGGTCGATGAGCTGGCGATTCATGGGCAATGCCTCTGTCACATCATCTTGGTGGAAACTGGACAAATTTGCGAGCACATCAGGGCGTCACCTGCTCCGGTGTGTACTCCCCTGCCGCGTCGAGTAGCCAGTCGGCCAGATACCGGGCGAACGAGGAGCGTATGAGGATTCGGTAGTCGGAACCGCTGCCGTCGACGGCCAGCAGAGTGACAGCCGCTTGGCCGAGGATCGTCTGCGCGGCCGCTCCCTCGCCGAAGGCCCGTGGATGCAGATCGAGCGCACAGCCCTTGCCAAGCACCTCGCGACTGGCCGATCCGCGCAACCTCAGCGTGGTGCGCTGACCCGACACGTCTACCGCGACACCGCCGTGCGGCGCGACGGCCTCGCGTAGCCGCGCTTCCAGCTTCGGGCCGGCCAGCGAAGTGCCGGTCACCAGCCACTCGTCCGGACCCAGCCAGATCACCGTGGTGTCAGCGTTTTTCGCGTAGGTGGACGCGGCCGTTGGCAGCTCGACGCCGAGCACTTCTGCCGCGGTCGCCGCGCCGGGCCTCAACGGATTCACGCGCAGATCCACCATCGTAACGAACGGTTCCTCAACGATCGCAACCGAATTCGGCAGCTGCGCGAACCGTGCGGCCCACGGCTGCAGCGGGCTGGTGCGTTCCAAGGTGTCAGCCATCGCGGCGCGCTCCTTCCGGGTCGACGAGCACAGAACCGGTGACCTCCACCCGAACGAGGCTCCCGTCGACGGGCACATGCAGTGTCTCACCGATCCGCGACTGGCCCGCCCTGACCAGCGCCAACGCGAAGGTGCGTCCAAGCTCGGCGCTGCGGTAGCTCGACGTGACATGGCCCAGCATGGGAACCGGTGGCGGGGGAAGCGCATCGTCCGGGCAGAACTCGACGATCTGTGCGCCCTCCGGCAGTCGGGTGACCTCGTCGACCGGCAACAGCCCGACGAGCTGCTTGCGCAACGGATTCTGGTTCTCGACGCGACTGAACGAGCGCTTGCCGATGAAGTCGGGCTTCTTCTTCGACACCGCCCACGCCATGCCGAGATCGTGGGGGGTAACGGTGCCGTCGGTGTCCTGCCCGATGATCGGGTAACCCTTCTCGGCGCGCAGCACGTGCATGGTCTCGGTGCCGTAGGCGGTGATGCCATAGGGCCGGCCGGCGGCCAGCAGCCGCTCCCACACCGCGGGCGCGTGCCAGGCGTTCACGTTCACCTCGAAGGCGAGTTCACCGGAGAAGCTGACCCGCGCGACCCGGACCGGTACACCGTCGAGGCTGCTGTCGCGCCAGGTCATGAATGGGAAGGCCGTGTTGGACGCGTCCAGATCACCGAACACCGCCCCGATTACGTCGCGAGAATGCGGGCCGACGACCGGGAAGGTCGCCCAGTGGTCGGTCACCGAGGTGAGTGCCACCTGCAACTGTGG
This sequence comes from Mycobacterium sp., assembly GCA_025965975.1. GTDB lineage: Bacteria > Actinomycetota > Actinomycetes > Mycobacteriales > Mycobacteriaceae > Mycobacterium. The sequence goes on from JAOPVX010000042.1 coordinate 25,572, forward strand.
CCACTCGGTCTGCAGCCACTCCTCCATCCAGTCGAGGATCGTCGCCGCCCCGCCGGTGGTGGTGTACACCAGGAACCGGTCCTCGGCCAGCCGCAGCACCGTGCCGTCGTCGATCACCATTCCGTCAACGCCGCACATCACGCCGTACCGGATCGAGCCGACCTTCAGGCTGCTCATGAGGTTGGTGTAGATGCGGTCAAGCAGTTCGGCGGCGTCGCGACCGGACACGTCGATCTTGCCGAGCGTGGACCCGTCGAGGATGCCGACACCGCCACGCACCGCCGCGCATTCGCGCAGCACCGCAGCGTCCATGTCCTCGCCGGCGCGAGGGTAGTGACGCGGACGCTTCCACTGCCCGACGTCCTCGAACACCGCGCCCTGCGCGACATGCCAGTCGTGCAGCGCCGTCGTGCGCTCCGGGTCGAACAACGCGCCACGGTCGCGCCCGGCCAGCGCCGCGAACGCGACGGGAGTGTAAGGCGGCCGAAATGTGGTGGTGCCCAACGCTTCTATGGGCAGGCCAAGCAGTTCAGCGGTGATGCCCGAGGCGATGACCCCTGACGTCTTGCCCTGGTCGTGCGCGGTCCCGATGGTGGTGTACCGCTTGATGTGTTCGACCGACCGCATGCCCGCGCCTACGGCCCGCGCCACGTCGGCGACGGTGGCGTCGCGCTGCACATCGACGAACTGGTCCTGCTCGCGGCCGGGCACGCGCCACAGCACCAGACCCGGGCTTGCGTCATCGCGTGAGGTCTCGGGCAGCGGGGTCGATCGATCGACCGGCAGACCCAGCTCGGCCAGCGCCGCCTCTGCACAGTCCCGCCCCTCACGGAGGCAACCGGCCAGATCCATGACGCCGTCGGCCGCGCCCGCGACGCTCACCCCGGCGAGCTGCTCGCCAGGAACGAAGCCGCCAAGCGCCGCGTCGTAGCGCAGCACGCCACGGGCCTGACTGAACAGGTGCACCGCCGGATTCCAGCCACCGCTGACGAGCAGCGCGTCACACGAAACAGCTTCGTCTGCACCGACATTCTTGCCGTCGAAGTCGGCCACGTAGGCGAGCGTGATGCGTTCGTCACCCCGGGTTCCGGTCACCACTGCGCCGGCACGCAACGGGATGCCTAGTCGCTGGCACTCGCGCCGCAGGCCATCGGATACCTGCTCGCGGGCGTCGACGACCGCCTCGATCCGCACCCCCGCGTCGGCGAGGTCGAAGGCCGCCGCGTATGCGCTGTCGTTGGTGGTGAACACCACGGCCGCGCGTCCGACCAACACCCCGTATCGGTGCAGGAACGTCCTTGCGCTGTGCGCCAACATGATTCCGGGCCGGTCGTTGTCGGCGAACACGATCGGGCGCTCGTGCGCGCCGGTGGCCACCAGCACATGCCTGGCGCGGATCCGCCACACCCGCTGACGCGACAGCCTGGCCGGGGCAGCGTTGCCGAGGTGATCGGTGCGCCGCTCGAGGGCCAGCACGAAGCCGTCGTCGTAATGACCGAATGCGGTGGTGCGCTGCAGGTGTCGTACCTCGGGGAAGGTCGCCAGCTCGGTGACCGCGTCCTGTACCCAATCGGAGGCGGTGTCGCCGATGCGTTCGGTGCCGCCGAGCAGGGAGCCGCCGGCCTCTGACTGCTCATCGACCAACACCACCCGTGCGCCTGCACGCGCGGCGGTCAGCGCCGCCGTCAACCCAGCGGGCCCGGCACCGACCACGAGCACGTCGGCGTGCGCATGCATGGCGTCGTAGCGGGCGGAGTCGGCGATATCGGCAAGGCGGCCCTGGCCGGGGATGCCGCGGGCGGCGAGCCCGTCGTGCAGCTCCACCGTCGAGGCCAGCAGCATCGGCTCAGGGAAAGGCGCCTCGATCTGCACCAGCCCGCCGGTGTCCTCGGCCCATGCCGCCGAAATCCCTCGCGGACGGCCGAGGTTGACGCTGGTCGCGATCTTGTGCACACCGTGGGACAGCAGCGCCGAGGCGAGCGTGTCCCCGGGGTGGCCGGTGTATGTGCGCCCGTCGAAGGTGAATTCGTAGCGGGTGCCGCGGTCGATGCGGCCGTCCGCGGGGGTGCGGTACGGCGCGGTCACGAGATCACCGGCTTCGGTTGGTCCATGCGGTACACGGTGTGGAATCGATACGTGGCGGTGTCGCGGACGGCGTTGAACCAGCGACGGCACCCCCCGCTGTGGCACCACCGCTCGGCGAATGTGCCCCTGGGATTGGCGCGGAAGAACACGTAGTGCGCCCACTCCTCGTCGGTCAATGCGGCCGGGTCGTCCGGATAGGCGACGTGTGCCTGCCCGCCGTAGTGGAATTCGGTCTCTTCCCGAGGCCCGCAGCACGGGCATTCGATGAGTTGCATTGTTGCTCCAGCCTTTTCGTGATTGCCGGTCTAGTGCGCGACCGCGGCCGCGCCGTGTTCGTCGACGAGCGACCCTGTGATGAAGCGGTCCAGGCTGAACGGCTCGACGTACGGATGCGGTTCGTCGCGGGCGACGGTGTCGGCCAGGCACCAGCCGATGCCTGGTGTCGCCTTGAATCCGCCTGTGCCCCAGCCACAGTTGAGGTAGAGGTTGCGGTACGGGGTGCGGCCGATGATCGGCGAGGCGTCGGGGGTGACGTCGACGATTCCGCCCCAGGTCCGCAGGAGATGCGCGCGGGCGAAGATGGGAAAGAGCTCGACGGCCGCGGCCATCTGGCGCTCGACGATGTGGAAGGCCCCGCGCTGCCCGTAACCGTTGTACGAGTCGATGCCCGCGCCCATCACCAGCTCACCCTTGTGCGCCTGCGAGACGTAGACGTGCACGGCGTTTGACATCACGATCGTCGGGTGCACGGGTTCGAGCAGTTCTGAGACCAGCGCCTGCAGCGGATGGCTCTGCAACGGCAGTCGGAATCCGAGCATGTCGGTGAGCACCGACGTGTGTCCTGCCGCGCACATCGCGACCTGGCCGGCTGCGATATCGCCGAGGGTGGTGCGCACATGGGTGATCCGATCGCCGTCGGTGCCGAACCCGGTGACCTCGCAACCCTGCACGAGATCCACTCCTGCCGCATCGGCGCGGCGCGCGAAACCCCAAGCGACGTAGTCGTGTTTGGCGATACCCGCGCGCGGTTGGTAGGTGGCCCCGAGGACGGGATAGCGCGTGTCGGACGAGACGTTCACGATCGGGCAGAGCTTCTTGACCTCGTCCGGCTCCAACCACTGGGCGTCAATCCCGTTGAGCACGTTGGCCTCAACTCGACGGACGCTGTCGCGGACGTCCTGCAAGCTGTGCGCGAGGTTCAGCACGCCGCGCTGGCTGAAAAGGATCGGGTAGCCGAGGTCGTCCTCGAGGCCCTCCCACAGCTTCAGCGAGTGTTCGTAGATCTGCGCACTCTCGTCCCACAGGTAGTTCGACCGGATCAGGGTCGTGTTGCGGGCCGTGTTGCCGCCGGCGAGCCAACCCTTCTCGAGCACCGCCACGTTGGTGATGCCGTGGTTCTTCACGAGATAGTGGGCGGTCGCCAGGCCGTGCCCGCCACCGCCGATGATGACGACGTCGTAGGACCGTTTTGGCTCCGGGTTGCGCCAGAGGAAGTCGGGATGATCGGGCAGGTGCGCGCCCGGGGCCTGTGGACTCACGCTGACTCTCCATCGAACAGTCGTCGGATAACTGATATATCAGTTGTGGAGCAGAGTATGGTACGTTGATGCACGCGGTCAAGGGTCAACTCTGACAGGAGACGAACGATGAGCGTGGAGCTGGCCGACACCGGCGAGGGACCCACCCCGTCCAACGCCGATCTTGCGTACGAGATCATTCGCGAGCGGCTCATCATGCTCGATATCCGCCCTAGAGAACCGATCAACGACGAGGGCCTTGCGCGTCAGCTCGGGTTCGGGCGGACACCGGTACGCGAGGCACTCAAGCGGCTCGAGCGCGACCGGCTCGTCGTCGCCTATCCCCGCCGCGGAACCTTCGCCACGACCGTGGACATCACCGATCTGGCGCACATCCAGGAGATTCGACGCCAACTCGAACCGGTAGTCGCGGCGCGCGCCGCCCACAGCGCGCCGCTGGAAACCCGGATGAAGCTGTCCGCGCTCGCCGAAGAGATTGCCCGGCTCGACCCTGCAGACGACCCGCGATCCTTGCTACGGCTCGACGTACGGGTCCATACCGCGATCTACAAGGCCTCCGGCAACCCGTATCTGGAGGACGTGCTGGTCTGCCAGGACGCCCACGCGACCCGCATCTGGTGCCTGTTCCTTGACCGACTGGCGAACGTCGCCGAACACATCACCGAACACGTCGGGCTGCTGAGAGCGATCGTCGACGGCGACGGCGACCTGGCGGCCAAGTTGGCCTCCGAACACGTCGTCGGTTTCGAACAGGCCGTGCGCGCCGTCCTCTAATAGTCGGCCCGCCGCCGTCCAGCACGAATCCGACTTGGCGACGCCACACCGCGTCGCCACTGGCCGATATCGCGATCACTTTCGACACCGCACCGATCATGGTGGCGAGATCGTTTGCGCCGAAGTCCGGCCGCAGCACGCCGGCTTCCCTGGCCGGGTTCTCACAACCGATTCCAACACCGCCCCGTACTGGGCCACCGGATCACCGTCTTCGTCCGGCGACCCGACGAAATCCTGCTCCTCCAATTGATGATTCGCCATCATCAGGGCGGGATCGACATGGCCGCCAGCGTTCCGCGAGAGACCCGAAACGACGCCGTGCGTGTCACGGCACTCGCCCATCATTCGCATTTTTCGGTGACTTAGATGTTCTCTTCGACACCGGGATTCGTTGTGGCCAGCGCGTCTAGCACAGGCAGGAGCGAAACGCGGATCCCGGTCGCGAACCGCCCACCCGCGGTGGCGCGCTGCGTGATGGGCACTGGGCACGTTTGGGAGCCGGCTTCGCGTCGGTGTCATCGGGGTCGCGCGGCGACGGTGGCCGCGTCCGCCACCACGGGCACAACCGTGTTGACGGGCGGGCGCTATCGCGCCCGGTGGCGGGGCAGTCGTCGCGCCGGTCCATCGGCCGATGTTCAGGCCGGCAACGATGGGAACGAGGGTCCCGGGGTCCTCGGTCCGGTGGTGACGGCGGATCGGGAGGTATCGGTGACGACAAGACGCCGTCCACCATGCACGGACCGGCGGCAGCGGCGGGCGCGGCGGGTTCGGTCAGCCTGGCGGTTCGGGACGCGCACAGGTCGACTTCGCGTCAAATCCGCGGAACCATCAAACCGCCATCGAGTACCAGATTCGTCCCGCTCATGAACGACGATTCGTCACTGGCCAAAAACACCGCCCCGATCGCGATCTCGTCGAGGCTCCCCAGCCGGCCGAGCGGTGTCGACGCAGTCGCGTTCGCGATTTCGACCGCTGGGTCATCACTGGCGTCTATCGCGACCTGAGACATGCCCCCTTCGCCAATGACGCCCGGGCACAACGCATTCACTCGAATCTTGCGGTCGGCGAGTTCGACGGCCAACGCCCGGACGAGCTGGATCACGGCGGCTTTGGTCATGCAGTAGACACTCTCGCCGGGGAACACCATGAATGAGCTGACCGAACCCAGCGCAATGATGGTGGCCCCGTCGGCCAACAGATCATTCAGCACGCGTACGCACATCCAGGGCGCACGCACATTGACCGCCATCATCTCGTCGAAGTCCTGCGGGCGGATCTCCACGGCCGGAGCATAGGCGATCACCCCGGCGTTGAGGACAAGCGAATCGATCCGCCCGTAGGACGATCGCACCGTCTGCGCCAGCTCGTCCAGGAGCTCGTCTGAACTTTGCCGCCGTTCTCCCCCATCGCCACCGATTGTTCGCTTTACGACAGATACGTTGACCAAACCCCGACGAGGAATCGTCAAGACTGTGGATCGAGGGCGTTCGGGCGCGACCGTCATGGGATGCCTCGCTGGTAGCGTCCCGCTGTAGATTTCTGTAGCCAAGGTTTCCCGGAGCACAAGCCATGACCGACGATCTATTTGCGCAGTTCAAGGCCGTGCAGCGGGAGGCCTGGGCGTCGTTTTCACCGTTTGCAGCTTTTACCACGCCGCCAGCCGCGTCCCTCGTCAACTACGCGGGAGTGAGTCACGGGCAGGAGGTTCTCGATGTGGCTTGCGGCAGCGGCGTCGTTGCGGTGACTGCCGCGCGCCGCGGTGCGCGGGTGCGAGGGCTGGACCTTTCACCCGTGCTGATCGAGCAGGCGCGGCGCAACGCAGACTTTATCGGCGCGCAGATCGAATTCATCGAGGGCGACGCCGAGGCACTTTCGTACGCCGATGCGACCTTCGACGTCGTCCTGAGCCAGTTCGGCCATATGTTTGCGCCGCGACCGCAGGTCGCCATCCGCGAGATGCTGCGCGTGCTCAAGCCCGGAGGCAGGATCGCGTTCTCTACCTGGCCGCCGGAATTGTTTATGGGCCAGCTCTTCGCCCTCACCGAGAGATACTCGCGGCCGGCTGCGGGTGGCGCACCGCCGCCGCAGGCCTGGGGCGATCCGAAGCTGGTCGGCGAGCTGCTGGGCGATGCGGTCACCGATCTGGAGTTCGATCGCGACGAGATTTACACCCCTGCGCTCAGCCCGCAGCACTACCGCGCCAGTGTGGAACAGACGATCGCGCCGGTCGCAACGGTCGTCGCGACATCGGCCGAGGATCCGCAACGCCTGGCGGCGTTCCGAACAGAACTCGATGCGCTGATAGAGAAATGGTTCCACAACAACCGCGTCCGCCAG
>JAOPVX010000045.1 GCA_025965975.1 Mycobacterium sp.
TAGTTGCCCTGCTCGTCATAGCTGTCGGCCATGCCGTACTTCGAGGGGTCGAACTCCTCGGTGTAGTCCTCGTTGGCCTGCTTGAGGGACAGCGAGATGCGGCGACGCTCCAGGTCGATGTCGATGACTTTGACCATCGCGTCGTCGCCGACCTGGACCACCTGGTCCGGGACCTCGACGTGGCGCTCGGAGAGCTCGGAGATGTGCACAAGGCCCTCGATGCCCTCCTCGACGCGGACGAACGCGCCGAACGGCACCAGCTTGGTGACCTTGCCGGGCACGATCTGGCCGATCGCGTGCGTGCGGGCGAAGTGCCGCCACGGATCTTCCTGAGTGGCCTTGAGCGACAACGACACCCGCTCGCGGTCCATGTCGACGTCGAGCACCTCGACGGTGACCTCGTCGCCCACGTTGACGACCTCTGACGGATGGTCGATGTGCTTCCAGGACAGCTCGGAGACGTGCACAAGGCCATCGACCCCGCCGAGGTCGACGAAGGCGCCGAAATTGACGATGGAGGACACCACGCCCTTGCGGATGGCACCCTTCGTCAGCTGGTTGAGGAACTCGCTGCGCACCTCGGACTGCGTCTGCTCCAGCCAGGCGCGGCGGCTCAGCACCACGTTGTTGCGGTTCTTGTCCAGCTCGATGATCTTGGCCTCGATCTCCTTGCCGATGTACGGCTGCAGATCGCGGACGCGGCGCATCTCCACCAGAGAGGCGGGCAGGAAGCCGCGCAGGCCGATGTCGAGGATCAGGCCGCCCTTGACGACCTCGATGACGGTGCCCTTGACGGCCTCGTCCTTTTCCTTGAGCTCTTCGATGGTGCCCCAGGCGCGCTCGTACTGGGCGCGCTTCTTGGACAGGATCAGGCGGCCTTCCTTGTCCTCCTTGGTGAGGACCAGAGCTTCGACCTCATCGCCGACGGAGACGACCTCATTGGGGTCGACGTCGTGCTTGATGGAGAGCTCACGGGAAGGGATGACGCCTTCGGTCTTGTAACCGATGTCGAGCAGGACTTCGTCACGGTCAACCTTGACGATCGTCCCTTCGACGATGTCGCCATCGTTGAAGTATTTGATGGTTTTGTCGATGGCGGCGAGAAAGTCCTCGCTCGAGCCGATGTCGTTGACGGCTACTTGCGGCGAGGTGACGGAGGGACTTGGCATGTGGTGGGTTGCTCCGGACAGGTTGGGTCGTAGGGATTTAAGGGACTCTTGTTATTGGTGTGTTATTGGTGTGAGCCCGCATCGAGCGCAGACGGGTACCTGTTGAGGCTACTCGACTGTGCACATGCTGGACAAACTCGGTCCCCCCAGCTGCCAAATCATGATCAGCGCCGGATGAGGCCGACTCCGTCGTCGAGAATGCACTCAGGGTCGTTCGTTGGCCACGATCACGACCGTCAGTGCAATTTCGGCGAGTGAATGGCCGCACGCGCAGGATAGAGCCGTTAACCCGCTGACAGCTACCCTGCTGTGGTGTCATCCGCCGGCGCACCGCAGAATCCGGGTCCATTCGTTCCCCCGCTGCCCCGGCGCATTCGCAGGGTCGGGGCGCCGATCGCGGTGATCATCGTGCTCGGCACCGTCGCCGGGCTGATCGTGATCCTGCTGACCGCGATAAACCCAGTCGGCACCGCAGTCGGGTTTGTCCTCTCCAGTGTGGCCATGTCGGTCGTTGTGCTCGCCTACCTGTGGTTGGACCGATGGGAGCCGGAACCGCCCCGGCTGTTGGTGCTTGCCTTCCTGTGGGGCGCATCGGTCGCGGTCGTCCTTGCTTCGGTAATCCAGATCTTCGTCGAATCGGTCGTCAACCCAGGTCATCCGGAGGCGGTCAGCGCGGTGTCTGTGGTGATCGGCGCGCCGCTGACCGAGGAGGCGGCGAAGGGCCTGTTCCTGCTGCTCATGATGACCGGGCGCCGCCGCAACGAGCTCAATTCACTGACCGACTGCTTGGTTTATGCGGGGCTCGCTGGGGCGGGCTTCGCGTGGCTGGAGGACATCCTCTACATCTCCAGCGGCGGGACACTGGGCGCATCGCTGGTCACCGCGGCGTTGCGGCTGATCATGGCGCCGTTCGCCCACTCGCTGTTCACCACGATGTTCGCCATCGGCGTGTACTTCGCCCTGCAGCAGCGAAAGAGCCTCGCCAAGGTGGGCTGCATCCTGCTCGGCTACCTCGGCGCGGTGGTCATGCACGGATTGTGGAACGGCTCGTCGCTGCTGGGAGTCGAGGCGTACTTCGCCGTGTACGTGTTCTGGATGGTGCCGATCTTCGGGCTGATGATCGTCCTCGGCGTCCAAAGCCGCCGCAGGGAGCAGCGTGTCGTGGCGGCCAAGCTGCCCGGCATGGTGGCGGCAGGCCTGGTGACGCCCAACGAGGCGACCTGGCTGGGCTCGATCCCGAACCGGAAGCTGGCGATCGGCCAGGCCACCCGGCTCGGGGGGCGGCAGGCGGGCAAGGGCGTCAAGAATTTCGCCGCCCAGGTGGTCGAGCTGGCGTTCGTCCGGGACCGAATCGACAAGGGCCTCGCCGACCAGCGCGTGTTCGCGCTGCAGCAGGAGGAGGTGGACGGCGTCGCCGCGGCGCGGGCCACCACGCCGATGCTGCAGGCGCTCGCCGGGTACCGCGCGACCAATGGGCGACCGCGCGACTAATGTGCCGCCGAGTCCCAGCTCCGGCCAAACCCGACGCTGACCTCGAGCGGCACATCGAGCGGGTAGGCATTGCCCATCTGCTCGCGCGCCAGGTTCTCGACCTCGTCCCGCTCGCCCGGCGCGACCTCGAACAACAGCTCGTCGTGCACCTGTAGCAGCATCCGGGACTTCAGGCCGGCGTCCTTAAGGGCCTTGTCGACGTTGATCATCGCGACTTTGATGATGTCGGCGGCGCTGCCCTGGATCGGGGCATTCAGCGCGGCGCGCTCGGCTGCCTCACGGACCTGCCGGTTGGTGCTGTCCAGCTCGGGCAGGTAGCGCCGGCGGCCAAGCACGGTCGATGTGTAGCCGTCCTTGCGGGCCTGGTCGACAACCTCGTGCAGGTAGTCACGCACCCCGCCGAACCGGGCGAAGTACTGCTCCATCTGCACCTTGGCTTCCTCGGTGGAGATCTTCAGCTGCGCGGCAAGGCCGTAGGCGCTCAGGCCGTACGCAAGCCCGTAGGACATCGCCTTGACCCGCCGCCGCAGTTCGGGGGTGACCTCGTCGATCGGCACGCTAAAGGCCCGCGATGCGACGAAGGAGTGCAGGTCCTCGCCGGTATTGAAAGCTTCGAGGACGCCTTCATCTTGCGACAGGTGCGCCATGATCCGCATCTCGATCTGGCTGTAGTCGGCCGTCATCAGCTCGGCAAAGTCGCCCCGGCTACCCTTGCCGACCACGAACGCGTCGCGGATCCGCCGGCCGGCGTCGGTGCGGATCGGGATGTTCTGCAGGTTCGGCTCCGTCGATGAGAGGCGGCCCGTCGCGGCGATGGTCTGGTTGAACGTGGTGTGGATCCGGCCGTCGGAGGCCACCGAATTCAGCAGCCCGTCGACGGTGACCTTCAGCCGCGTGGCGTCGCGGTGAGCCAGCAGATGCTGGAGGAACGGGTGCCCGGTCTTGTCGAATAGCGACTGCAGCGCGTCCGCGTCGGTGGTGTATCCGGTCTTGGTGCGCTTGGTCTTCGGCATCTCCAGCTCGTCGAACAGCACCACCTGAAGCTGTTTCGGCGAACCGAGATTGATCTGCTTGCCGATCACGGCGTACGCGGCCTCGGCGGCGTCCCGGATCTGGTTGGCGAACTCGCTCTGCAGTTCGGCGAGCAGCTTGAGGTCGACGGCGATGCCCGCGGTCTCCATCTCCGCGAGCGCCCGCTGGACTGGCAGCTCCATGTTGCCAAGCAGCGCCGACGAGTCGATGCGGGCCAGCTCCTCATCCAGCGCATCCGCGAGGTCCATGACGGCCTTCGCCCGCAGGATCACCGTCTGCACGGCTTGATGATCGACGCCGTCGCTGTCATCGAGCAGCGAAAGCTGTTGCTGCTCAGGGTTATCCGCACGCAGTTCGCGCTTCAGATACCGCAGCGACAGATCGTCGAGCGCAAAGCTGCGCTGGCCAGGGCGGACCAGATAGGCGGCCAATGCGGTGTCCGAGGTGACACCCGCGAGCTTCCAGCCGCGGCCCTCGATGTCGTGCATCGCGAGCTTCGCCTCGTGCAGCGCCTTTGGCTGCCCCGCATCGGCGAGCCATGAGGCCAGCGCGGCTTCGTCGTCGGGGTGCAACGTGGCGGTGTCGAGGTAGCGGCCGTCGCCGTCCGCGGCGACGATGGCCAGCGCGGTGGCGTCGGCGTCGAAGGCGAGGTGGGTGCCAACCACCGCCATGCCGAACCGGTTGCCGTCGCTGTGCGCGGACAGCCAGCCTGCCAGCTCGCCCGACTCAAGCGCCCCGCCCCGCACATCGAAGCCCTGATCCACCTCGGGATCGGCCGAGGCCAGCGTCTCGAAGAGGCGGTCCCGCAGCACCCGGAACTCCAGGTCGTCGAAGAGGCGGTGAATATGGTCGCGGTCCCACGGCTGCATCCGCAGCGTGTCGGGCGTCTGCGCCAGCGGCACGTCCTTGACCAGATCGGTGAGCTCCCGGTTCAGCACCACACTCGACAGGTTGGCCCGCAGCGCGTCGCCGACCTTGCCCTTCACGGCGTCGACGTTGTCGACCAGCGCCTGCAGCGACCCGTATTCGATGATCCACTTCGACGCGGTCTTCTCCCCCACGCCGGGGATGCCCGGCAGGTTGTCGCTGGGGTCGCCGCGCAGTGCCGCGAAGTCGGGGTACTGCGTCGGCGTCAATCCGTACTTCTCGACGACGGCCTCCGGGGTGAACCGGGTGAGCTCGCTGACGCCCTTGCGGGGGTAAAGGACCGTGACGTCGTCGCTGACCAGCTGGAGCGAATCGCGGTCGCCGGTGACCACCAGCACCCGGTAACCCTCGTCCTCGGCCTGGGTGGCAAGGGTGGCGATCAGGTCGTCGGCCTCGAACCCCGCCTCGGCGAGGACGGTGATGCCGAGCGCGACCAGCACCTCCTTGGTGATGTCGATCTGCCCGCGGAACTCATCGGGCGTGGCAGACCGGCCCGCCTTGTACTCCGGGTACTTGTCGTTGCGGAACGTCTGCCGTGAGACGTCGAAGGCGGCGGCGATGTGTGACGGTTGTTCGTCGCGCAACAGGTTGATCAGCATCGCGGTGAATCCGTAGACCGCGTTGGTGGTCAGCCCGCCCTGGGTTTTGAAGTTCTCCGCTGGTAGCGCATAGAACGCCCGGTACGCCAGCGAATTGCCGTCCAGCAGCATCAATGTGGGCTTCTCGGCGGTAGCGCTAGCGGTCACGGGCCTACTCTATGCACCCGGCCTGACACGCAGAAGCCGCCGAGCCATGTCTACCAGGACGCGCGCCCGGGGCTCATCGGGCCGCCGGACCGCCACGCTCCCCGCCAAGTCCTTGAACCGGTTGGGCATGCGAATCCGTCCCGGTCAGTAGCCGAGGAACTTGCGGAACTGCTGTCCGACGGCCATCGACTGGCCCATCCGCTGCACCCAGCCGTCGAGCGCCGCCTTCGTATCAGCCGGGTCCCACCAGCGCTCCTTGGCGAGGGTGATCATGCCGGCCTCGTTGGTGACGCCGCGGGCCTGCGCGTCACCCGCGAGGTCGGCGTAGTCCTGGAGCGAGATGCCGTTGATGGGCGCCAAGACCGGGTCGTCCGCCGCCACCGAGCGGGTCGCCGGCCCGCCCATCACGGCCGGGTCGATCGGTCCGGCGCCCTTGACATGCACCATCCCGTCGCCCTGCTGCTGTTGGGCCCATCCCTGCTGTGCCGCGGCGGCAGCGTCCTTCGCCTTCTTGAACAGTCCCATCGATGCCCTCCGATCTTGCGGGCCCCCGACGGAATGCCTCGCCGGGACGCTACCCCGTGGTCCGGTTCGCGATAGGAAATCGTCGAGGCCAGCAGCGAAACTGAAACACGTTTCAGTTTCGTCCCGGAAGTCGGTACGCTGACCGCGTGTCAGCTGCACCTACCCAACCCGCGATCGACGGCTGGTTCGCCACCGATGGATCCGGTGAGCCCTATCTGATCGGTGGCAAGTGCCATCAATGCGGCACGTATGTCTTTCCGCCGCGCGCCAACAACTGCCCTAACCCGGCGTGTGACGGCGACGAGTTGGCGCAGGTGCCGCTGTCGCGACGCGGCACGCTATGGAGCTACACCGAGAACAGGTATGCCCCGCCGCCGCCGTACCCGTCGCCAGATCCCTTCGAGCCCTTCGCCGTTGCCGCCGTGGCGCTGGCCGACGAGGGCCTGATCGTCCTGGGCAAAGTCGTCGAGGGCACTCTCGCCGCGGACCTGAAAATCGGCATGGCGATGGAGCTGACCACCATGCCGCTGTTCGTCGACGACGACGGCGTCGAGCGCGTCGTGCACGCATGGAGAATCGCCTCATGAGCACCGGAGCCGCGGCGGCGACATCTGGCCCCGAACCGTTGTACATCCTCGGTGCGGGCATGCACCCATGGGGCAAGTGGGGCAACGACTTCACCGAATACGGCGTAGCCGCTGCCCGCGCCGCGCTGTCCGAGGCGGGCCTGGACTGGCGTCAGATCCAGCTGGTGGCCGGGGCCGACACGATCCGCAACGGCTATCCGGGCTTCGTCGCTGGTGCGACGTTCGCGCAGAAGCTGGGCTGGAACGGGGTGCCCGTCAGTTCCAGCTATGCCGCGTGCGCCAGCGGGTCGCAGGCGCTGCAGAGTGCGCGCGCGCAGATCATCGCGGGCTTCTGCGACGTCGCGCTGGTGATCGGAGCCGACACCACGCCGAAGGGCTTTTTCGCCCCGGTCGGCGGCGAACGCCGCAACGACCCGGACTGGCAGCGGTTCCACCTGATCGGCGCGACCAACCCGGTGTACTTCGCGCTGCTGGCGCGGCGACGGATGGATCTCTACGGCGCCACGCTCGAAGACTTCGCGGCCGTGAAGGTCAAAAACGCCCGCCACGGCCTGGCCAACCCCAACGCCCGCTTCCGCAAGGAGACCTCGGTCGAGGATGTGCTTGCCAGCCCGGTGGTGTCCGATCCCCTTCGCTTGCTTGACATCTGCGCGACCTCCGACGGCGCGGCTGCGCTGATCGTGGCCAGCGCCGAGTTCGCCCGCAAGCATCTGGGTTCGCTCGACGGCGTGCCGTCGGTGCGGGCGGTGAGCACAGTGACGCCGCGCTACCCGCAACATCTTCCCGAATTGCCGGACATCGCAACGGATTCCACCGCTGCGGTGCCCGCGCCGGATCGGGTGTTCAAGGACCAGATCCTCGACGCCGCGTACGCCGAGGCCGGCATCGAGCCCAATGACCTGAGCCTGGCCGAGGTCTACGACCTGTCCACAGCACTGGAACTGGACTGGTATGAGCACGTCGGTCTCTGTCCGAAAGGCGAGGCCGAACAGCTGCTGCGCAGCGGCGCGACGACCATCGGCGGCCGGATCCCGGTCAACCCGTCCGGTGGTCTGGCCTGCTTCGGCGAAGCCATCCCCGCCCAGGCCATCGCGCAGGTCTGCGAGCTGACCTGGCAACTCAAGGGCCAGGCAACGGGCAGGCAGGTCGAGGGCGCCACTGTCGGGGTCACCGCCAACCAGGGCCTGTTCGGCCACGGCTCCGCGGTGATCGTCGCCCGCTGAGCGGGCGATCAGACTCCGCCCGCTGAGCGGGCGATCAGGCCCAGCCCGCTGAGCGGGCGATCAGGCCCAGCCCGCTGAGCGGGCGATCCGGCCAAGCTAGTCTCGGTCTATGCCGCAGGACTGGGCGCCCGACGCGTGCACGCTGCCCACGGCCGAACGACCGCTGCGGGTGGCAGAGTTCGACGACATCTTCACCTCGGTAGTGCGGGCGGAGCGTCAGGATCCGACGCGACCGGACCTCGAGGTGCCCCGCGCCGTGGAGGCAGCCGCCCGCGATCTGGCGCGGCGTGAGAGCGATTGCTGCTCGTTCTTCACCTTCGAGTTCGAATCCGCCGGCGATAACGTGCTGATGCACATCGGCGTCCCGCGGGAGCGGGTCGAGGTGCTCGACGCCATCGAGGCCCGCTCGTCGCGCTGATGGAACCGCCGCTCGCGCTCCGCCAGTTCCAGCCATACGGTCCGTCCTACTGGGGCGCGATCATCGTGTTCGTGGTTGGCGCCGGACTCCTTGTCTGGATCGGGCGCAGGCAGACCGAACAACAAGCCCGCCGACTCGGCCGCGTCCTTTCAGCGATAACCGCCGTTATCTATGGCGCGGTTCTGATCTACACCCTGGTTCCGCCCGATTTAGCCGTATCTGTACCGCTGCGCCTGACCGATCTCGCGACCGTTGCAGCGGCCTATGCGCTGTGGTCGCAACGACACTGGGCTTACGCGCTCACCTACTACTGGGGCCTTGTATTGAGCACACAGGCGCTGATCTCGCCGGTGCTATACAGCCCCGACTTTCCGCACTACGAGTTCCTCGCCTTTTGGGCGATTCACCTGCTCGTGGTGTGGGCCGCCATCTACCTCACCTGGGGCCGCGGGATGCGGCCCACCTGGCGCAGTTACCGCACCGTGGTCGGCATCACGACCGCCTGGGCGGCGGTCACCGTCACGTTCAACAGCATTGCCGGCACAGACTACGGCTTCCTCAACCGAAAACCAGGCACCACGACGCTTTTGGATGTACTGGGTCCATGGCCGATGTATATCTTCACCGCGGCCGCGCTCATCCTCATAGTGTGGGCATTGATGACCTGGCCGTGGGAGCGCGGTCAGGCCACCCCGAGGTAGGCGGCGCGAATGCTGTCGTCGGCCAACAACTCTCGCGCGTTGCCGGTTCGGGTGACCTCACCGGTCTCCAGAATGTAGGCACGATCGGAACGGGTGAGCGCCTGCTGCGCGTTCTGCTCGACGAGCAGCACCGTGGTGCCCTGTGAGTTGATCTCGGCGATGATCTTGAAGATCTGCGATATCACCATCGGCGCAAGGCCCATCGACGGTTCGTCGAGCAGAAGCACCTTCGGCCGGGCCATCAGCGCGCGCCCGATCGCCAGCATCTGCTGCTCGCCACCTGATAACGTGCCACCCACCTGGTTCTTGCGTTCGGCCAGCCGCGGGAACGTCTCCAGCACCCAGTCAAGCCGCTCATTGTGCTCGGCCTTGGATGCGAATTTTCGTCCGTAGCAACCCATTTCCAGGTTCTCGGTGACCGTCATGCCGGGGAACACGCCGCGGCCCTCCGGCGCCTGGATGAGGCCGTCGGTCACCCGCTTATGCGCCTTGACGCCGGTGATCTCGCGTCCGTCGAACCACACCGAGCCCGACGTCAGCCGGCGCAGTCCCGAAATCGCCCGCATCATCGTCGTTTTGCCCGCCCCGTTGGAGCCAAGTAGCGTCACCAACTCGCCCTCGTGCACCACCAGCGACACCCCGTGCAGCGCCTTGATGCGACCGTAATGCACGACGACGTCGCGGGCCTCGAGCAGAATCGGCCGGTCGTCAGTTGACGTCATCGTCTGGCACCCCCAGGTAGGCGGCGATGACCTTCGGGTCTTCGCGGATCTCGGCGGGCAGGCCGTCGGCGATCTTGCGGCCGAACTCCAGCACCACGATCCGGTCGGTCACCCCCATCACCAACCGCATGTCGTGTTCGATCAGCAGCACCGTGTAGCCGTCGTCGCGGATCTTGCGGATAAGCTCGATCAGCGCGGCCTTCTCACTGGGGTTGAACCCGGCGGCCGGCTCGTCGAGGCACAACAGTTTGGGCTCGGTGGCCAGCGCGCGGGCGATCTCGAGGCGCCGCTGGTCGCCGTAGGGCAGGTTCTTGGCCTTCTCCTCCCCGCGATGCGCGATCCCGACGAATTTCAATAGGGCCGAGGCTCTTTCGATCGCGGAGCGCTCCTCGCGGCGGTGCCGCGGTGTACGCACGAGCGCGGCTGGCACCGACGTCCGGTGCCGCGCGTCGGTCCCGACCATGACGTTCTCCAGTGCGGTCATCTCGCCGAACAGCCGGATGTTCTGGAACGTGCGGGCGATGCCCTTGCGTGTGATCTGGTGACGTTTGATCCGGCCCAACGGCGCTCCGTCGAACAGCACCGACCCCGAGCTGGGCCGGTAGACGCCGGTGATCGCGTTGAAACAGGTCGTCTTGCCCGCACCGTTGGGCCCGATCAGGCCGAGGATCTCACCACGCCGGATGTTGAACGTGACCGAGTCCAGCGCTACGAGCCCGCCGAACGTCACCGTCAAGTCCTTTGTCTCCAATAGGATTTCACCCTCGGCGGCGTGGATCTCCCGGTGGACACCTGCCAGTTCCTCGATGCTCATCCGGCCGGCTCCTTGTCGCCGGAGCGCAATAGGTCACGCGCGGCCCTGCCGTAAGCCAGCAGCTGCTGGCGCGCCGGGAACAGACCCTCGGGCCGGAAGATCATCATCACCACCAGCGCCAAGCCAAAGAACAGGTACTTCAGGTCGCCGAGATTGATGCCGAGGAAGTGCACGCCTAGCAACCGGTTCGGCAGGTAGA
This sequence comes from Mycobacterium sp., assembly GCA_025965975.1. GTDB lineage: Bacteria > Actinomycetota > Actinomycetes > Mycobacteriales > Mycobacteriaceae > Mycobacterium. The sequence continues at coordinate 10,555 of JAOPVX010000045.1, forward strand.
CGATGACGAACGCCCCGAAGATCACGCCCAGCTTATTGCCCTGCCCGCCAAGAACTACCGCGCACAAGAACAGCATCGAGTTGATGATGTTGAACGTCGGCGGCGCGACGTACTGGACCTGGCCGGCGTACAGCGCGCCCGACAATCCGCCGATGGCCGCACCCATCACGAAAGCCCACAGCTTGAACCGGAAGGTGTTCACGCCCATCACTTCCGCGGCATCCTCGTCCTCGCGGATGGCGACCCATGCGCGGCCCACCCTGCTGCGTTCGAGGTTGCCGACCAGCAGCAGGATGCCGACGATGAGCACCAAACCCAGCCAGAACCACCAGGTTCCATAGTTGGCGTGGCCCGTCGAGTTCCCGTTGGAGAACACACCTTCGGGAAGCTTTTCGCTCTGCCCCAGCCGCGGAAAGGCCACCCGATTAAGCCCACGCGGACCGTTGGTGATATCCGAGAGGTTGTCGGCCAGCAGCCGGATGATCTCGCCGAATCCGAGCGTGACGATCGCGAGGTAGTCGCCGCGCAGGCGCAGCGTCGGAAAGCCGAGGATGAGACCAGCGACAGCCGTGAAGGCCATTGCCAGCGGAACACACGACAACCAGGCCCACGGCGTGCTGAAAAGCCCAGTTGCCCCGAGCTTGTTCCATGGGCTGTCCGGGCTGGTGAGCAGCGCGACGGTGTAGGCGCCGACGGCGTAGAAGCCGACGTAGCCAAGGTCGAGCAGGCCGGCCTGGCCGACGACCACGTTCAGCCCGATCGCGATGATCGCGACCATGGCGAACTGGGCCATCGTGCCGCCGAAACTGATGCCGGGGGTGTCCAGGAACGGTGGGGTGTACAGCGGCAGCAGCGCCAGCGCTCCGAACAGCAGGATGCCGAAGAACCACTTCTGCACCCGCGACAGGCCGGTCCACCACTCCCTCAGACGGTCTCCCGGCGCTAGCACGGTGCTGATGCGCGATCCGCCTTCGGCTTCTCGCTGCCCGCTGATGCGCGATCCGCCTTCGGCTTCTCGCTGCCCGCCGATGCGCGATCCGCCTTCGGCTTCTCGCTGCCCGCTGATGCGCGATCCGCCTTCGGCTTCCCGCTTGCCGCTCATGCTCGTGCCTTCCCGAGGCTTTCACCGAGTATGCCGGTCGGCCGGAACAGCAGCACGAGAACCAGCAGCACGAACGCCACCACGTCGCGCCACTGCGTGCCGAACACGGCCTGGCCGTAGTTCTCCATGATGCCAAGCAGCAGACCGCCAAGCAGGGCGCCGCGCAGGTTGCCGATGCCGCCGAGCACCGCCGCCGAGAACGCCTTGATGCCCAACAGGAATCCGCCCGAGTAGATGATGCCCTGCGGAACCTTCAGCGTGTAGAGCAGCGCCGCGGCACCGGCCAGCAGCCCGCCGATGAGAAAAGTCGTCATGATGATGCGTTCCCGCGACACACCCATCAGCGTCGCGGTGGTCGGATCCTGCGCGACCGCGCGGATGCCGCGGCCGAACTTGGTGCGGTTGATCGCGAAATCCGTGAGCACCGCGAAGATCAGCGCCGCGACGATGATCACGATGGTGACGTTGGAGACCGTCGCACCGAAGACGGTGAACTGCGTCTTGGGCTGCACCAGGATGATCGGTTGTTGCGCGTTGCTGCCGCCATATCCCTTGAGCAGCTTGGGCAGCACGAAGTGCACGAACTCCTGCAGCACGAACGACATGCCGATCGCGGTGATCAGGAACGTCAGCGACCGGGCGTTACGTCTCCGCAGCGGCCGGTATGCGATGAACTCCAGCCCGACCGCCGCCGAACCCGACACCAGCATCGCGAACAACATCGCGATGCCCAGGTACAGCACCGTTAGCGCGATGCCCTTGTTATAGGCATCGCCGCTTGGCGTGAACCCCAGGATGATGTCGAGCGCGAAGTAGGCGCCAAACATCCCCAGCATGAAGATCTCGGAGTGGGCGAAGTTGATCAGCCGCAGCACACCGAACACCAGCGTGTACCCGACGGCCACCAGTGCATAAATCGCTCCCCACGCAAATCCGTCGATCGTCAACTGCCAGAAGCCGATTCGCAGACCTTCTAGGTTGAAGTTGATGTTGACGGCCAGGCAGGCGTACTGGTCGACGCACTGGTGGATCATCCGGTGGCGGCTCCTCGCGGCAGTGTCTCTGGCAAAAACGGGTCTTTAGCGAAAACGCGTCCGAGCCTTTCGGTCTCGGACGCGTCTTGCTTCAGCGGCTACTGAACCTTGAAGATCCAGATCAGGTTGGTGGTGAGCTCACCGGTTGGGGTCCACTGGTACTTGCGAGCCACCCCCTGGCCGTCGTAATTCTTGACGAAGTCCAGCAGGGCGGGCCGGGTGATGGCGCCCGAGTCGATTCCCTTCACCAGGATGGTGCCGAGGTCGTAGCCCTCGGTGCTGTAGGTGCCGGGATCTGCGTTGAACTTCTTCTTGTACTCATCGGCGAACGCACCGGTTGCCGGGCCGCACGGGCAGGACAGGATCGCATCCTTGGACGCGGCACCGGCCTGCTTGACGAACTCGGGATCCTTTGTGCCGTCGGCGGATACGAACGTCGCCGTCACACCGCCGTCCTTGAGCTGCTGCACGAGCGGCGCCGCCTCGGAGTAGTAGCCGCCGTAGAACACGGCGTCAGGGCCGGCACCCTTGACCTGGGTCACCGCGGCGGAGAAGTCCTTGTCGCCCTTCTTCACCGAGATGTTGCACGCCGAATTGGCGACCGGGCCCAGCGTCTGGCGCACCGCCGAAGCAAGGCCGAGGCCGTAGTCGGTGCTGTCGTCGATCACACAGATCTTCTTGTAGCCCAGCGTGTTCTTCATGTAATTGGCGACCGACGGGCCCTGCACTGCGTCGTTGGCCAGCCCGCGGAAGAAGGTCTTCCAGCCGTTCTCACTCAGCGTGGGGTTAGTCGCCGACGCCGTGGTGGCGACGAGGCCCGCCTGATCGAACACGGTGCCGGTGGCCTTCGTCTCGCCGGAGAACGCCGGGCCGACGAGGCCGATCGTGTACTGGTCGTCGACGATCTGCGGGGCGATCGCGGTGGCCTTCTGCGGGTCACCCTCGGTGTCGAAGGGCTTGAGCTGAACCTGGCAGCCCGGGTTGGCGGCGTTGTGCTTGTCGATGGCGAGCTGCACGCCGTTCTTGATGTTGATGCCAAGCGCGGCGTCGGGGCCGTTGAGCGCACCCGCCATGGCGATCGACACCGGCGGGCACGTGGCCTTGCCATCCCCGGCGGGATCGGCAGGCGCGGCACCCTCGGCGGCCTTGATCTCCTTACCGTTCTCGTCGATCTGAACCTGCTCGACGATCTTCAACTGGGTCTGCGACGATTCCCCTGCAGGCTTGGACTGGTTGCAGCCGGCAATGCCGAGCACAACCAAACCCGCACTACCGAGAGCAAATACATTCCGTGCCACGCGACCTCGCACGCTTCACCTCCGGGTCAATGTTTTCATCGGCATCGACGCACCAGCCCAGGTCGGGCAGGGCGGCGATGCTTCGGGACGACCATAGCCAACGCATGGCCGTGACGCGTGATGTTGGAAAATGCACACCGCCGACCGGCTGCTAAATCGGTGTCAACTGCGCGTCGGAAACGCATTATTTACGTATTTTCCGGCGCATCGAGGGTTTCCAGCACCACCTCGGCGACACGTTTCATCGTGGTCCGGCGATCCATCGCGGCGCGCTGGATCCACTTGAAGGCCTCCGGCTCGGTCATCCCCTGCTTGGCCTGCAGCAAACCCTTGGCGCGCTCGACCAGCTTGCGGGTCTCCAACCGGTCCGAAAGCGTCGCGACTTCGTTTTCCAGCGCGGCAATCTCACTGAACCGGCTCACCGCCACCTCGATCGCCGGGATGAGATCGGTGATATTGAACGGCTTGACCAGATACGCCATCGCCCCCGCGTCGCGGGCCCGCTCCACCAGGTCGCGCTGGCTGAACGCGGTCAGGATGACGATCGGCGCGATCCGCTTGCTGGCGATCTCGGATGCGGCGTCGATGCCGTCGCGACGCGGCATCTTGACGTCCATGATCACCAGATCCGGCTTGAGGCTCTCGGCCAGATCGACCGCCTCTTGCCCGTCGCCGGCCTCGCCGACGACCTCGTAGCCTTCTTCGCGCAGCATCTCGGCCAAGTCCAGCCGGATGAGCGCCTCGTCTTCGGCGACGAGAACGCGACGCGGCTTTTCGGCGTCGGTCGGTGACCCTGTCATGGGTCACATTGTGGCGGTCGCACGCCCAATCAGCGACCGCGGGGCATCCTCTATGGTTGGAAGCCGCGCGAAACGAGGACGCCCTCGTATCCCAACTGGCAGAGGAACTGGACTCAAAACCCAGACAGTGTGGGTTCGAATCCCACCGAGGGCACCACGCGATGACGCGCGGGGCAATGACGAGCGGCTTCGCGAAGAACCCGCGGCCAAGCTAGGTAACCGCGGCCTGTCCGACCGGCTCGATGTCCTGCCAGCGGCTGCATGCGGCCCGCGACACCACGGCACCACGCCGGCCGGTGGGCTCGTTCGCCGGGCTGCCGGTCATGGTTTGGCCGCCAGCACGGACACGAGTTCGTATGCGACGTGCGCGGCGGCGATGCCGGTGATCTCAGCGTGGTCGTACGCCGGCGCGACTTCCACGATGTCGGCCCCGACAATGTTGACAGCCACCAGGTTTCGAAGGCAGTGCAACAGCTCGCGGCTGGTCATCCCACCGGCTTCGGGGGTGCCGGTGCCTGGAGCGTGCGCCGGGTCGAGCACGTCGATGTCGACGGACACGTACACCGGTGCGTCGCCGAGGCGGGCCCGCATCCGCTCGATCACCGCGGGCAGGCCGTCGAGCTGGACGTCGTCGGTGCCGATCACCTGGAACCCGAGCACGCGGTCGTCGGTCAGGTCGGTGGACGCGTACAGCGGGCCGCGGATGCCGACGTGCAGGCAGTGCTCGGGATGCAGCAGGCCCTCCTCGCTGGCCCGCCGGAACGGTGTGCCATGCGTGTATGGGGCGCCGAAGTAGGTGTCCCAGGTGTCGAGGTGCGCATCGAAGTGCAGCACGGCAATCGGGCCATGGTCGCGATGCAGCGACCGCAGCAGCGGCAGCGCGATGGTGTGGTCGCCGCCAAGGGAGATCAGCTTCGTCCCGCCGTCGCGCAACTCGTCGGACGCACGCTCGATGGTGGTGATCGCCTCACCGATGTCGAACGGGTTGACCGCGATATCACCGGCATCGGCCACCTGCTGGACGGCGAACGGCTCGACGTCCAACCGCGGATGATAGGGGCGCAGCAGCTTGGATGCGGCGCGGATGTGCGCTGGCCCGAAGCGTGCCCCCGGCCGATACGAGACGCCGGAGTCGAACGGGATGCCGACGACCGCGACATCGGTGCGGGTGACCTGGTCAATGCGGGGAAGTCGGGCGAAGGTGGCAGGCCCTGTGTAGCGCGGCACGCGGGTGGCATCGACCGGTCCTACCGGGTGCGCAGACGTCATGACCAAGAGGTTTCCCGAAATCCGGGCCCGCCGCCACCGCTCTGCGCGTCCACCGCTGAGTCACCTGTGAGACAACCGTGGTCTGGACCACCGACTGAACCGAGGTGGATGCCTGCTGAACCAGTTTCTGAAGCGATGCCGCCAAGGCCGCGGCGCTGGACGTCCGCGAGGCGATAAGGTCCTTGATGATTTGCGCGGCAGGCTTCGTCTTCCACGCACCGGACGCGGTGTCGTAGTAATAGATGCCCAACGAACCCTGTTGGGTGGTACTCGCGTTCAACCTGTCCCCGGGCCGGCATCACGTGGTGATCCGATGTGCCCGCCATCCGTTCCCAAGAGCGATCAACGCGCCGTTGTTTACCGGCCTCGGGTAAATGAGGTGGACTTTAACGATCGGCAAATACCAATTGTGGAAGTGGTTCCCATAGCAGAACGCTCAAGCAAAACCAAGACTACGACCACTGGGTAGAACCGAGAAACCCCAGGTCGACACGTCCTGCGGCGTTAAGCTTTGTCCGTGGTGGTCAAGGTGCGACCGATCTGCGTACCGGACGTGGCGCTCGCGAGCCGACTCCCGGCCCGGACGCGACACGATGCCGAGACCGTTGCCCGCCACCTCAGGGTTCTGACCGTCACCACCCGCATCGGCGCCGTCGTCAGTGTCGTCTTCGGAATCCAAGGCTTGATCGTGGGCCAGGACGTGTTGTGGATCGGCATGCTCAACCTGGTAAGCGGCGCGATCTTCCTGATGATCCCGCTGCTGTACCGGTTCGGTGAACTAGTCCCTGCGCTGGTGTTCTTCACCGTTGCGTATACCTCGATCACCGTCGTGTGCTGGCATCTGGGCACCGGCTCGGGCCTGCCGTTCTACTACCTCGTCGCGGCGACGCTCATGGTGCTGATCCTCGGCGTCGATCACATCGTGCTCGCGTCGGCACTCGCTGCCGTCCTCGCCGCGACGGTCATCGCGCTCGAGGTGGTCGTCCCCTACAACACTGGCGTGCAACCGGATTGGGCGTACAGGTCGGGTTTCCTCCTCACGGTGATCTCCGCATGGGTGATGGTCGTCGCGGTGGTCTGGTACGCGCTGCGCGAGATCCGTCGCGCCAGGCAGGCGATGGAGGCCGAATACGAACGGTCCGAAACTCTGCTGACCAATATCCTGCCTGCCACGATCGCCCAGCGGCTGAAAGACCCGACGCGCAACATCATTGCCGACAAATACGACGACGCCGCAATTCTGTTCGCCGACATCGCGGGATACACCAAGCGTGCCAGCGACACCAGCCCAACCGATCTGGTGCGCTTCCTCGACCGCCTATACACCGACCTGGACGCTCTTGTCGATCGTCACGGCCTGGAAAAGGTCAAGACCAGCGGCGACTCGTACATGGTGGTCAGCGGCGTGCCGCAGCCCCGCGACGATCACATCGAAGCACTGGCCTGTCTCGCGCTGGACATGGCCGACGCCGTCGCAGACCTGAAGGATCCGCAGGGACGCAAGGTGCCGCTGAGGATCGGCCTCGGCGCCGGGCCGGTGGTCGCCGGCGTCGTCGGCGCGCGCAAGTTCTTCTACGACGTGTGGGGCGACGCGGTCAACATCGCGTCGCGGATGGAAACCACCGATGTCGAGGGTCGAATTCAAGTGCCACACGACGTCTACGAGCGCCTCAACCATGCGTTCCTGTTTGAGGAACGGGGCAACGTCGACGTCAAGGGCAAGGGCGTCATGCACACCTGGTATTTGGTCGGGCGGCGTGACGACCACGCCGTTCGAAGCGCTGTGGAACAGGGCGCCACCGCGGGCAGCGTCTAATCCAGGTCGCTGGGCTTGAGGCCGCGGGAAACGACGGATGGCCGTGCCAGCAGTTCCAGCAGCGCAGCGGTCACCTCGCCGGGACGCTCCTCCATGATGTAGTGATCGCCACCGATTAGCTGGGTCAGTGTCGCGCCGGGGATGCGCTCGGCAAGTCCGCGCGCGGTCGAAAACGGGATGTAGCGGTCGCGGTCGCCCCAGATGATCGCGGTGGGGCAGCCGATCCGCCCGAGGCCCGCGGCGAGGTCGGGCACCGCGGGCACGTGGTAGTTGGTGAAGAAGTCGACGAAGGTCCGCCGTCCGCGGGGCGTGTCCATCCAGCCGAGATACTCGTCTTCCAGACGCCCGTCGAAGCAGCCCAGCCTGCGGTACGGGCGCAGCGCAACGTGATGCAGCCGTCGCAGCGGCAGCCGCCGCAGTAGCGCGGGCGCATGCATCGCCACCGACCGCTGACCCAGTGAGAAGCAGTAGAACCAGGGCCGAAAGATGTTGTGCGCGCGGGTGTTCAGCAACGCCAACCGCATCACCCGGTCCGGGTGGCGCTGCACATAGCCGAGGCCGAGGAATCCGCCGTAGTCGTGCGCGACGAGGTTGAAGCGGACCAAGCCGAACGAGTCTGCCAGCATGCCGATCCGCTCCACCTCGGCGTCGTAGGTGGGCGGCGTTTCCGGTGGTTCGCAGCGGCCGAAGCCGGGCCAGTCGGCGGCGATGACGCGGTGGTGCTCGGCCAGCGCGGGGATCTGATGTCGCCAGCAGGATGCGCTCTGCGGATAGCCGTGCAACAGCAGCACCGGCTCGCCCTCGCCCGCCTCGATACGCACCAAACTCATTTTGTGCAAACTAGTATAAAATTTGCTTTGTGACCAGACGCCGCGGTAGGCCGCGGGCATACGACCCCGACGCCGCGATCCGGCTGGCGCGAGACACCTTCTGGCGCGGCGGGTACGCGGCCACCTCGCTGGAGGACCTGTCGGCGGGCATGGGCATGAACCGCCCAAGCATCTACGCCGCGTTCGGCGACAAACGCGCGCTCTACCTGCGGGCCGTCGCGGAGTACGGGGACATCAGCCGCGCCTGGTTGGCGACGGCGCTGGCCCGGCCGCGGTCATTGCACGACGGGCTGTGCGCGGTCTACCGGTACGCGCGGGACTTCTACCTGATCGGCGGCGACGCGCCGCGCGGCTGCTTCCTGCTCGGCACCGCCGTCACCGAGGCCAACCGCGACCCGGAAGTACGGGCCATCGTCGAGGAGACCATGTCGGCGTTCACCGCCACCTTCGCCGAACGGTTCGAGCGCGCCGAACGCGACGGGGAGCTGTCCCCGCACGCGCCGGACGCGCTCGCACAAATCGCCACGGCCGCGCTGAACACGCTCGCGATGCGCGCCCGCACCGGCGCATCCGCAACGGTCCTTGACACGCTGATCGACGCCACGGTTGGCGTGATCTGCGGCAGGCCCGACTAGACCTTGCGGTTCTCCGACTTGATCAGCCAGGCCAGCTTCTCAAGGCCGTCGATCAACTGATGCAGGATGTCGGCGGTGCTCGGGTCCTCGGCGTCAACCGAGTCATGCACCGCGCGCATGGTGTCGATCGCCGCGTAGGTGCGGCCTGTGATCAGGTCGACGACCTCGCCGGTGTTGTGTTCGTAGGCCGGGAACTGCGGCAGCGTGGTGCTGCCTGCGACGGTGTCGGATCTGCCATCCGGCACCGCGTCGAGTGCCCGCATCCGCTCGGCGATGGTGTCGCTAGCCTCGCGGGCGAAGTCGACGAGTTCATCGAGCTGCAGGTGAAGGTCGCGGAAGTTCGTTCCGACGACGTTCCAGTGCGCCTGCTTGCCCTGCAGGTGAAGTTCGACCAGATCGACCAGCACCCGCTGCAGACTCGCGCTGAGCTCGGCCGATGCCTGAAATCCCTGTACTTCTGCTTCTGTGCGACGTGTCGTGGTACCCATGCCTAGCTCAACGCCCGATACTCTGGAATGAGTCCAGATCACCACGTGGCTCGGGTCACACAGCCCGGGTCACTCCCGGCTACTCCGTGTCAAGGCCGTGTTCGACGCATAGCGGCGCGAGCTGTACGCGATCCGCTACAACAACTGGAAGGTGCACTTCCAGACGAAGGACGACTGGTTCGCTGGTGCGCTCGTTCGACCGACCGTGCCCCGACCCGTGAACCTGCGCGTCGATCCCTTCGAGCAGCACATGGACGCTCCGTCCTATCCGGTGTACGCCGGCGAGAAGCTGTGGACCGTGCTACCTGCCGCCGCGATCGTCCAGCAGCGTCGCCACGTTCGACGATTTCCCTCCTCGCCAAGCGCCACCCGGCTTCAACCCCCAGAGCATGGTCGATGCGCTCATACAAGCCGCCGCACAACGTCAGGGCAACTAGCTGCAGCCGCCGACGCTGTGAACGACGTGGCGCGCGCGCCCACACTCACGTTGGGGTCAGATTAGGTGCTATTGCCGTGCCATCGCGATCGTGAGCCTGTCTTCGGGTGTGATGAGGTGGTCTTGGCTGTCACCGCCGATGTCGATCTGGACCCAGTCGATCTCTCCGATGAACTTGTTGCCGGTGGGGCCGTAGTCCGGCGATGAGGGTGAACCGGTGTCGGCGCCGACGTCGCAGGCTTCGTCGGCGGAGTAGG
>JAOPVX010000080.1 GCA_025965975.1 Mycobacterium sp.
CATCAAGACGGGTAGTTGCTAAGGACAGCATGCATCGCGTCATGGTTGGCACAGTATTCCTCTGTGAACAAGAAAGACTCGTGGGTCACAAACGTTGGTTGATCGTTCTCCCTTTCGTTGCTGGGGGCGGTTCCGGCTAACAGATCGGGGGGCGCGCCGCCGGCTGGCCGGGAGGGGGAACGCGTCCGGTGACGCCTCGCTGTTTTGGTATTGCAGCGGCTTCTGCTTGGACGGCGGGGACGACGGGGATGTCGTGGATCGCTGTGCCCGGCAGTGGGGGTTCACCGCGACGGCGATCGGCCTGCCCGGCGGATCGGGCTGCGGATTGAAAGCGTGAGCGGCCACGGCGACACCGCCCGAAAGGAGGGAGCCATGTGCGCGGCCCTTGAGGTCGCGGGTCGACTGCTCCAGATGACACGGCGTCGCGGTCCCACGACACTTTGCGTAGCCGTCACCGAGCGCTGGGCCGACGAACAACGCCCGGGGTCCACTCGCGCGGCCTGCGCCAAAGCACGCCTCGCGGATGTGTCGCGCAACCGCGCTGCCGGTTAGGTGGCGGGTGGGTCCCCCCAGCAGTCCGCTGGTGGATCAAAAGGGTTGTCCCATGCCGGGGAAATATGGGATAACCGGATCGGCACCGACGTTATCCGGCACGAGAGGAGAGGTTCCGGTCTCGAACGGCGACGGTGCGGTCGAACCGGTCCTATTAGTGACGACATTGTCCGTCGAGCTTGGCGTGGTGGCGGGAGCAGCGCTGGCGATGGGCGCGAGGCCAATCGCTCCACCGATCGCGGCTGCTGCCAGCCACGGCGCAATGTACTTGATGGTTGTCTTCATGGTGCTTTCCTCCGAGTTGCTGGGTCGCCGTCGTTGGCTATGCGCTGATCATTGCTTCCCAGCAAACCGCTGTCGTTCACGCTGACACCCATTTCCCCTGCTGCCAGCCGGAACCTCGCCTTCCGGCTAACCGGTGTCGGGACCGCTGACATCCATTCGACCCTGCCGCCGGCACGACTTCATCACTGGTCCGCGTGCTCGATGCGGTTTGGTATTACGGCTGGCAGGCGGGAGTGGTGTGGTCCGAATCAGCTTTGCCGCTTGGGACTCAAAGTCGTTGGGGCAGTCACCAGAAAGTGCAGTAACGCATTCTTCTTAGTCGGCGGTGTCAGGCACCGTTCCTCGGGGCGATAAGGCAAACACAGACGCGCAGATCGTTCTTCATCACGTATATCGTGTGGTCCACGGTGGTCCCAAAGCACGCCCCATGGGTGCTCGGTTTACTTCAGTGGTCGCAGCTTCGGCCAATTGGCCGTAAACAGCGCAAAGGGCACGTTGAGCCGCCGCACGCGTGCTAACTGAACGTGGATGGTCCGCCCGCCAGTGCGTGCCCTGCAGTGACCCTGCTACAGACAATCGCGAGGCGGACACCCTGGCACTCGGTTAGGACGTATTCGGCGATCCATCCGCCAAGGAGGGCGACATGACAACGCAGGGCGAGACCGGCCGCGATGCGGCGTCGTCGGAGGGCACGGTGATCGTGACGGGGACAGCCGGCGGTTACACGCAGCAGATCACCGCCGGGCACCACCGGCTCGTGGCCGACGAGTCACGGCCGATCGGCGACGACATCGGGCCAACACCTTACGATCTCCTACTTGCCGCGCTCGGTGCGTGTACGTCCATGACGGTGCGGATGTATGCTGACCGCAAGCGCTGGCCGCTGGAGCGGATCCGAGTGACGCTGCGGCACTCGCGAATTCACGCAAAAGACTGCGCCGACTGCGAAACCAACAACGGTTGGATCGCGCATATCGATCGCGACGTCGAGTTGACCGGCGACCTCGACGACACCCAGCGGCAACGGTTACTGCACATCGCCGAGCGGTGCCCCGTTCATCAGACCCTGACCTCCGAAGTCCGCATCACCACCTCCCTGTCCTGACGACCGGATCGTGACATGACTTCATCCATTCCAGAAGTGGAGTCTCCGGACATACCCGTGACGGCTCAGGTGTCACATCGCCGCGGCTAGGCTCACTTGTGTGGGCGAACCGGGTCGCACGACCGCCGAACTGATCGTCGACTGCCTGGAGAACGAGGGCGTGACGCATGTCTTCGGCATCCCGGGCGAGGAGAACATCCGGTTGGTCGAGGCGCTGTCGAGGTCGTCGATCCGCTACGTGCTGACGCGCCACGAGCAGGGCGCCTCGTTTATGGCCGAGGTCTACGGGCGGCTGACCGGGCGCGCTGGCGTGTGCTCGGCAACGCTTGGTCCCGGCGCGATCAACCTTCTGCTGGGCGTAGCAGACGCGACCACGAATTCCACTCCGCTGCTTGCTATCTCGGCGCAGGTTGGGATGGCCCGTAGCTACAAGGAGTCGCACCAAGGCGTCGACCTTGTGTCGATGTTCGCGCCGGTGACGAAGTGGTCCGCGCTCGTTGCGACCCCCCGCTCCGTACCGGAGATGGTCCGTAGGGCCTTCAAGCTCGCACAGACCGAGCGCCCGGGAGCGGTCTATCTCGCCATACCCGAGGACGTCGAGTCCGCCGCCGCCCCGGCGGGGGCGGGCCCCTTACGCGTCAACGTCCCGCGGCCCGACGATCCCTCAGCCGCCCAGGTGGAGCGTGCCGCAGAGATTCTGCGCTCGGCGCGCAATCCCATCCTGCTGGCCGGTCACGGCGCTGCCAGAACCGGAGCGTCTGAAGCGGTACGCCGATTCGCCGAGTCGCTCGACATCCCTGTCGCGACAACGTTTCACGGCAAGGGCGTCATGCCCGACGACCACCCGCTCGCACTCGGTGCAGTCGGTTTCATGCGCCATGACTACGTGAATTTCGGCTTCGACCAGGCCGATGTCATCGTCGCCGCCGGTTACGAGTTGCAGGAGTTCGACCCAGTCCGGATCAATCCACGCGGCGACGCGAGGATCATCCACCTCCACCGCTTTCCCGCCGAAGTGGACGCCCACTACGACGTCGCGGTCGGGTTGCACGCCGACATCGGACGCAGCCTTGATGCGCTGGCAGCATCGGTCACTCGCGATCACCCGTCCTCCTCCGGTGGCGAACGGATCCGTGAACTGCTCTCAGGCGAGCTCGACCGCGGACGCGCCGACGACAGGTTCCCGCTGGCGCCGGCCCGCATCGTCGCCGACACGCGAGCAGCCCTGCAGCGCAACGACATTGTCCTCGTCGATACCGGCGCACTGAAGATGTGGATGGCCAGGCTCTACCCGACGTACGAGCCGAACACCTGTCTGATCTCCAATGGACTCTCGACAATGGCCTGGACGATGCCCGGGGCGATCGCGGCCAAGATCGCCAGGCCCACCGCGAAGGTACTCGTCGCCACCGGCGACGGTGCGTTCCTGATGAACTCGCAGGAGATCGAGACCGCGCTGCGACTCGGAACATCGATGGTGATCCTCATCTGGGTGGACGACGCCTACGGACTGATCAGCTGGAAGATGGACCTCGAGATCGGCCACAACGTGGACACCCACTTCGGAAATCCTGACTTCGTCGCCTATGCCGAAAGCTTCGGCGCGACGGGCTACCGCATCTCGGCGGCCGACGAGCTGCTCCCGACCCTGCGCGAAGCGCTCCAGGACGACACCGTCAGCATCATCGCCTGCCCCGTTGACTACTCGGCCAACAGTGCTCTGATCGCCTCGCTGGGCGAGTTGGACGAGTCGTTGTCCTGACGATTCTCGAGCGGTCGTCAGGCCGGTACCCGCAGGGTTCGCGGTGTGGGGCATCCCCGCCGTTGCGGCTAGGGCGATCAGACGGCTTTGCTTCATCGCTGATCCTTTTGTGGGTGCGAGTCTCGATGGGAATCGAGCAATCGTCGGGTGGCACCTGGCACACCTAGGCCAGCAGCGATGCGAGTTCGGTGCGGAGCACTGAGGCTTTCTGTGGCCCGCCGTGGTGCAGAATGTCGTGGCCGAAGAAGAAGATCACCGCGTCGTCGGTGATCGCGAAATGCCGGTACGAGTGCGCGCCGAAGTCGTCAAAAGGGCCCGTCCGGACCACTTGCCGGGCTTCAAGCGAACGCGTCGCGCGACTCCGCCAAGAATCCGCCAAGGCGTTTGCCGCAGCCTTCGTCGGAGCCGGCCACCACAACCGCCGAAGCCAACACAACCGCCGAAGCCTCGTACAGTTCCTCGGAAAGGAAACCGACATGATCACGATGTCGCGACGCCAGCCGCCCTATCACGACCCCCGGACCCGTCGTCAGCACGCTCGGCTCGGACAAGGGATGACGATCACGAAGGTCGCACTGATCGCTGCGGCGACGGTCGGGGCTGCCATCGCGCTCCCATCAACCGCATACGCCGGCGTGCCCCCGTCGTTTCAGTCCCCGTCGGGAAATATCTTGTGCTGGATCGCCGACAACGCGGCGACCTGCCGGGTCATCGACCACACCTATGCGCTACCACCGGGGGGAGATTGCACGTCGCCCGGCTGGGGCAACTCGATCTTCCTCGACCAGGGCAAACCGCCCTTCCTGACGTGCGACTCGACCCCGCCCGGCACCTATAACGGCTTGCCAGCCCATACAAGGCTCGACTACGGCCAAACGCAATCCGCTGGCGTGATGACCTGCGATAGCGAGCCCTCCGGGGTGACGTGCACCGATTCCAGCACCGGTCACTTCTTCCGCGTATCGCGGGAGTCCTACCAGTTCGGCTGATGACGCGGGCAGCAGATTGGCGGACTTCCGATAAGGGCGATAAGGGCAACGCCCCGAAACTCCGCCGTCACCTGGCTGCTCAATTCCCACTGATGCTCGCGCCCACAAGGGGATCAACGATGAAACGAAGCCCGCTGATCGTCCTGGCCGTGACGGCAGGGATCGTCGCGGCGGCGGCGGCACCGATGCGCTGCTCTACCCGGACCAGAAGTAGCGAGGTCAATTCATAAGATCGCGATTCTCGCGGCGATCGCCGCTGCGACGGTCGCGGCAACCATCGCCGTCCCGGCGGCCGCGCACAGCGACCCGACATCGCCGTGCTCGGATGGCCAAGTCCAGGTGAGCAACGGCGGGGTTGAGTCGGCGTCCGGCGTCCGGGCATCGCGAGGTGCTCCTGATCTTTAGCCTGGCCCCCGGCGCCGGGCCGTGCGCACTGACCGGCTACCCGGGAGTCGACTCAGGTGCTGGTGGTCCGCTGATCCACGCCACGCGCACCCTGTCGGGGTTCATGGGTGGAGTGCGGACGGACACCCTACCCACGGTCGCGGTGTCGCCGTCGCAGCCGGCGTACGCCGTGGTTGAGGGCGTGGGCTTCGACCCGCGCGATGTCGACCGCAGTTGCCCGACCTACACCGACCTGCGGGTAACTCCGCCGGATACCACCGACACGGTTACCGTCGAAACCCACATCGACACTTGTCAATTTCAGGTCCATCCCGTGAACTCAGAGGCTTAGCAGATGAAGACCACAGTGGTCGCTGCGGTGTGGATGGCAACGGCCGCGGCAACGATCGGTTTGGCGGGTCCCGCGCACGCCGACGGCACGCCGGTGAACCTGCCGGTGACCGATGACGTTCGCGCCCAGCTGCTCGAGGCGGGGGCCGGGCTCACCGGCCAGCCTGCCTCGCAGTACAGCGGCTTGGAGCCCGGAAAGACCTACTACGCCTACGACCCGGATAACGACACCTATTGGGCGGCAGCGGCCCTGTCCGGTCCCGAGACGTTTCAAGCCGGGGTCATGCTGCAGGACGCAAACAGCTACATGATTTTCCGCAAGACGTCGGGAGGGACATGGGTTGGGTTCCGCGATGGGTTTGGTCCCATAAGCGCAGGTGAAAAGCCCTGCCCGGTGTCAGCGTCGATTCGTGACATCTGGCAATGGCCGACGGGCAAGTGCTATCCGCCGGACTAAACAACTTCTCTCTGGGGTGGGATGAGTTCGACCAACTCACCGAACACCTCGAAAACGCCGTGAAGCGCGGCGAGCCACTCACCGATCTGGACTGGGCGCTGTTTTGTTTCTCACCGAAATCTCCTGGGCCAGTGATCTCGTCGGGTCGGGCGTCGATTTCTCGATCGTCAGCGGACTCACCGACGACGAGGCGATCAAGCTGCTGCGCTCCGTTCAACGCAAGAACAGCAGCAGGCGCCGCGCCGATCTTCTCTTTCCCGGCGTGCCCGCCCGGGCACAGTCGAGGAATAGCGACGCCAAAGCTCGAGGAATGGCGACGCCAAAGCGAGGAATGGAAACCCAACTCCGCGGTGACGACGGCCAGACGGCCGACTGACCGCCCCGGCCTGGACTCGTAGCCGGTAAGCGGCTGCGGTCGGTCCAAACCAGACTTGTGATCAGCGGCGGCGCAAACGGCCACGTGTTGCTTCCCGGCACCGGCCGCCGGCAGTAAGCCCCGCGATGACGGATCGGACAACAGGAGACCAGCCTGCGGCTGGCCGATGGCGACGCGGCGCGCCGCCGTCATCGGTAGCCCCTCACCATTTCTTGCCGTCAGCGCCCTGTCAGGGTGGGCGGCGAGGCCCCGGCCGCGTCAACCCACGCCGCTGATCACGCTCGCCCGTTCTGCGCTGCGCTGCGCCCGTGCGGCTCCGACGAATTTCGCCCACACCGGGCTCGCTGGCGCTCGCGAAGAAATTCGCCTCCAGCGCGGCGGCTCAAAGGGGTTGACCCGGCCACCCCGCCGCCCCAACGGGCGCGGCCAACCGGCAACTCCCTTCGACCAAACACAAGGCGACTCAACATGACTCAGACATTGCATGTCATCCCGGCAGCGACCGTGACCCACACCGTCGCCGTCATCTACGGCGACATTACCTCCGACATCACCGTCCATCACGCGCGCACCAGCGACGCCCGCATCGGGCTGATCTTCGGAACCACCCTGATGAACCTCTACTCCGCATCGACGGCCCAGGGACTGCTCGAGGCGTTCGCCACCGCCCGCGCCGCGATGGCACGGGTGCCCCGCGAGATCAATGCGTCCGCCACCCCACCCTATGAGCCGTTCGCCCGCACCACCCTGGCGATCGAGTGGACACGGCGGCCCACCTACTGCGTGGTACCCCAATCCGGACCGAACAAGACGGGCACCGCGATCACGCACTGGGTCGAGGTGTACTGCGG
Source organism: Mycobacterium sp. (assembly GCA_025965975.1). Lineage (GTDB taxonomy): Bacteria > Actinomycetota > Actinomycetes > Mycobacteriales > Mycobacteriaceae > Mycobacterium. The sequence continues at coordinate 7,113 of JAOPVX010000080.1, forward strand.
CCCAATCACGTTTCAGATCCGCGACCAGCGCGGCCTGGCCTCCACGCTGGCGCTGCTGTCGCGCAGCCACAAGACCGCGGTCGCGGTGTTCCTCGACGGCCCGCAGCACGCCGCCGACCCCACCGCCGACGACTACCCCGGGCCGAGTTAGCGGCCCACTCGCCGGTGCCTGGCCGCTCCAGCGATCCCGGGGCGGCCAGGCACCCAAGCACCACAACGATGCACCGAGGACACGGCGCCGATGTACGGAAAGTATTCGGGGTGAGCAGCTTTCGCTGTATAACCGAGAAGTAGCTCTCGACCTGGTTGAGCCAGGACGCGTGCACCGGCAAAAGCATCTGGGCCGCGTTCGGGAACGGCGGGGTCAATCCCACGACGCGGCAGCACCACGCGCCATCGGGTCAGCGCCAGCCGGGCTAACGACGGCCCATACTGTGACCGTGCGTTCGGTCAGGCTCAACCTCGCCGGGCACCCCCCCGTGCTGGCTGCCAGCGCCGCGCTTCTCCTCGTGACGCTGGTCAGCTGTTTCTCCAACCGCGGATCATCTGACGTCACCACCATCACCTTCGATGGGCAAACCCACACCATCAGCGGAGAGGTCACCTGCAGCGCCCAACCCGACGGCAAACTGGTCATTCTCGCTGCCGACGGTGTGCAAAAAACGGTGCGGGTGTTGCTTAGGCGAGAGCACCGACTCGTCGTCGAAAAAGTTGGCCTCCGCTTCCTTGACGTTAGCGGTTTCACCGACACCTCCAGTGAGATGTGGGCGACCAAAGTCGATAACACCTACAAGATCGACGGTCGAATGCCGCCGAACACCGGGGAGATGACATCGCATCAGTTCGAGATTGAAACCACATGTCGTAATGAAGTTCCTCCCCCATACGCACCGCCACCCCCGAGGGGTGCGCCGTAGGGACCCGGTTGCAGCCCGCATAGCTCTCGTGACGGTCGGCGTCATTGGACCGCCGCTATTCGGTGGATCGCTGGATCGTTGACCGCTCAGTATCGTTGACCGCTCAGTATCGCTGACCGCTCAGTCGATTCCACTGTGGACAACAGCCCACGTCTCGGTGAACGTTTGCACATCTCAGCAAACTCTCAGCAGGCGGGGCCGACGATGAAGGCGTGACACCTTCGACGCCGCAGGTGACCTGATGCTGTGGGCAGATCGGGCAGCATCGTGGCGCCATGACATGGCGCACGTGTCGTTGATGCACGGCTGGGTTCCCACTGTTGTCCAGGTCGTCACCGCAGTGGTGCTGGTGCTGGCTGTGGGCTGGCGCACCCGCCGATGGCGGCTGGTCGGGCTGCCGGTCATTGCCATTCTCGGCGCTGCGCTGGCAGCGGTGGTGCGCTGGTACATCGGCCGCGCAGGGTTGGCCGGTGACCCAGCGCCCGCCAGGCTGTGGATGTGGATAGCCCTGACCGGTTTGGCGGTTGGGACCGCAGTGGCGGGCTGGCGGGGATCGCGCTGGAGGCGGCGGGCTTTGTCGATATTGGCCGTGCCGTTGTCGGTGCTGTGCGCGGCGCTCTCGGTCAACCTGTGGGTGGGCTATCTGCCAACGATCGAATCCGCCTGGAATCAATTCAGCGCCGGCCCGCTGCCCGATCAAACCGACCGCGCCGCGGTCACCGCGATGCAACTGTCCGGTTCGGTGCGCGCCAAAGGCGCTGTCGTCGCGGTGAATATCAGTGCTGCGGCCTCGAAGTTCGCCCATCGTGGTGAGCTCGTGTATTTGCCGCCGGCCTGGTTCGCCACCAATCCAGCACCGCGGCTGCCGGCGGTGATGATGATTGGAGGCGAGTTCAACACACCGGCCGACTGGCTTCGAGCCGGAGACGCGATCACGGCCATCGACGCCTTCGCCGCCGCGCACGGCGGCAACGCGCCGGTGTTCGTCTTCGTCGACTCCGGTGGCGGGTTCAACATCGACACTGAATGTGTCAACGGGGTCCGCGGCAACGCCGCCGACCATTTGACTAAAGATGTGATCCCTTTCCTGGCATCAAATTTCGGCGTCAGCTCACATGGGTCGGACTGGGGCGTCGCAGGCTTCTCCGCGGGCGGCACTTGCGCCATCGACTTGACGGTGATGCATCCCGACCTGTTCGGCACCTTCCTTGACATCGCAGGGGACCTCAGCCCGAACTCGGGTAGCAAGGCACAGACCATCAACCGCCTATTCGGCGGTAACTCCGCGGCATGGAGCGCGTTCGATCCGAGCACCGTGATCGACAGACACGGCCTGTATAACGGAGTCTCGGGTTCGTTCGTCGTCTCCGGGGGCCTTGTGGACCACCACGGAGCCGTCGCAGCCACCGCCAGCCCCGAGGACTCCGCCGCCAATACGCTCTGCGGATTGGGTACCGCGCGGGGTATCCATTGCACCGTGGTCGCCGAACCGGGCAAACATGATTGGCCCTTCGCGGGCCGGGCCTTCGCCGCAGCGTTGCCATGGCTCGCGGGTCAAATCAATACACCTGGGGTGCCGCGCATTCCGCTGCCGCCACCAGCGGTGTCACCGCTGCAGTCCCCGTTGGCCAGCGCGCCGATCGCAAACCCGCACCACTGACGATCTCTGCCACCACGGCACGGAATGCACGCTGACGCAGGGCCTAGTGGGTCGGAAGGAAGACATCCTTCAGGGTGACGGTGCGCAGGCTGCGGGCCCGGATGAGATCGCGCAATTGGCCGTAGACGCGGGTGACCGGCAGATGGTTGAGGTGTCCGAGCACGATGGCCTGCCCGGTGAAGTACTGCTCGGCCATGCGGACGATGTAGTCCTCGGCGATCACCGTGGAATCCGCCAGCGACCCAGACCACATCGTCGTCGCGGTGTAGCCAAGGGAGGCCGCCACGGCATCAACGGTGGAGCTGTGATGGCCGTAGGGCGGCCGAAAGTACGGTGCAGCGTCCACACCGTAGGTCTTCTTCAAGAATGCGTCGTTGCGGGTGATCTCTTGGGCCACCCGGCTGGTCGGCACCGTTGTCAGGTCCGGATGTGACCAGGTGTGGTTGCCCAGCTGAATCTGGCCGGAGTCGACCAGAGGTCGAAGCAACGCAAGGTTGCGGGTCCACGAGTCATAGGTGCCGTTGACGAAATAGGTCAGCCGAACACCGGTGTCCCTGGCAAATTCGGTGTAGAGGCGCACCACGTCCGTGTTGACGCCGTCATCAAGGGTGAGCGCCATCACGTCGCCGCCACCCAGCAGCCTGGTGAGCACCCCGCCCCCGGGCAGCGCCACCCGCGCGATCGCCGGCGCCCGCAATGGTGCGCCGGCGGGGACACCGCCGCCCACCCGGGTCGCCGAGGCGGCGCCGACAGTCGTCAGGGCTCGCGCCGGTGCACCAAGCGCGCTGTGCGCCACACCCACACCCGCAAGAACTGCAGCCGAGAGCGCCCCGAAGAAACGGCGCCGATTCAGCTCGGACACGATACGGTCCGGTGTCGGCAGGCGAAAATCTGCGTCACGCTCGACCCCCGCCGAGCCCCAGCTCGCTGCGGCGTCGAGGTGTCTGTCCACACGTCCGCACGACGGCCGCTACATCGCCACATCGCTTGCTGTCGCTGCACACAGCCGCAGATGATGCCACACGTAAGCGAACTGTTCCTGACCGAGCGCGTTGCCCGCCGACACGATGCGGCCCATACGACTCACAGGGAGACGACCGAAGGCGCGCCGAACTGCTCACCAAGGCCGCCCTCACCGACCGATGCGGCGCCGACCACGCCCGCCATCAGCGAACCCGCGACAAGACCGGCGCGGGCAGCGACATCTAACAGCCAGCACCGTAAGGACGCCGGGACCTCATGTATATCGTCCGGCCGGCAGCGCTCCGACACGGGTCCTGAGCAGCCAGTGGCACGCCGCCTACTGGCCCATCAGCACGCCACCAACCCAATCCCACACACGCACACCCACCAAGCACGCCAACATCACCGCTTCAGCAGCCAACACCGCCAGCGCCACCCAAACCTTCGACGCCCTCACCCCTCCAAACAACACCGCCGCATCGACACCCGCGACGTGCCATCACACGTCCATTCCCATCACCACTCCCCTCAACCCTAAGGTCCCCCACACCCCAACAACCACACCAAACACCTCACCCGTGTTCTCCACCGCCCCAACGCCATCCACAACCCCATCCCCAAAAAAGCGTCCGGCACATTGGCACAGCGGTGGAATACTGGGTTCGGGCACGCCAAGCGCACCCGCAATCCGGACGCGCCCGCCACGGCCACATGCCGTGTCGATCGCGCCCGAAACCCACACCGCCCCAACCAGATAACCCACAGAAACGATCGGGGCGCCGACAATGCTGACCATCGCCCGCCTGACCAAGTACAGCATCAAGTACTACAACGACACCGCCGACGCGCCCAAACAGGCTGCCATGGACCGGCAACAGGCCAACGGCGGGCTGGCCGAGTACTACTCGGAGGGCGAAACCCGTATCCCCACTTGGCTCGTCGTCGGCGACAAACAGCTCATCAGTCACGCGACGGGCCTCACCGACGCCGAACTCGAGGGCGGCGATGCAAACACCGATGACGTCCGATTCTGGCTCGACGACGGCCAATCCCCCAACGGCAAAGCCAGCCGCGAGTTCACCGACAACAGCGTGCACGGTTTCGACCTGACTTTCGCTGCGCCCAAAAGCGTTTCCCTGATCCGGGCCCTCACCGACGACATTGCCGAAAAAGTCCTCGCCACCGCCCACACCCGAGCCGTTGCGGCCGCGATGGTCTACCTCCACCAACACGCCGGCTACACCCGCGTGTACAACCGGGTCACCGGTAACAGAGACCTGCACCGCCTGCCCGGCCTGGTGGCGATCGCCTACCAGCACGAAACGTCGCGATGCGGCGACCCGCACCTGCACACCCACGTGATCGTGCCCAACCGGCAGCCCCGCCACGATGGCCAACTCGTCAGCATCGATTCGAAGTCGCTGCACCACGAGGCCAAAGCCGCAGGCATCATCTACCAAGCGACCTTGCGACATGAGCTGCACGCCGAACGCGGCTTCGAGTGGAACCCGGTCGATCCGAACACCGGCATGGCCGAAATCGCCGGTGTCGCCAAGGACACGATCAAGGCGTGGTCGCAGCGCTCCACCCGCCTGCGCGAGTGGGCCAAAAACAATCTGGTGATCGTCGACGGCGAACCCACCGCCGCGCAGCTGGCCGCCGCACAGAAAGCCACCCGACCCGCCAAACCGGAGTCGCTGGCCTGGGCGCAACTCAAGGAACACTGGCGCACCGACGCGCGCGGCCTGACCCTGGACCGCGACGCACACTTTCAAGCACGCGCGCAGCGGCGCAGCGCACACCGCGGCGCGGCCGATGCGGCGCGCATCGCGCAGATGGCCGCGCCCATCGACAAACCCGCGTTCACGCGCGCCGACATGGTCGAGCTCGTCGGTGCGCAGCTGCCGGTCGACGCGCCCGGCGAACCGCGCACGCGCGTCGAGCAGATCGTCGACGAGGTCAGCCTGCGCATCAGCGCACCGCGCCAAGCACACCACCGCGAGGGGCACGAGAAATTCACCATCGACGCGATCATCGCCGAGGAGCAACGCGTCCTCGACATGGTCGACGACGCCGACAACCGCACGCGCCTCGATGTGCGCACACAAGATCTCGGCGACCTGTCGGCCGACCAGGCGCGCGCCATCCGCAACATCGCACTGTCCCCGTATCTGGTGCAGCCGCTGGCCGCGCCCGCGGGCGCGGGTAAGACGCACTCGCTCAAGGCGCTGCGCGCCGCCGCGCACCGGGCGCGCAAGCACGTGCTGGTGCTCGCGCCGACCGGTAAGGCGGTCGATGAGGCGATGGGTGAGGGTGCCGGCGACCGCGGCCTGACCGTCGCCAAAGCCCTGATGCTGATCGGCGACAACGCGCTGACCGTCGACTCCTCGACCGTGGTCATCGTCGACGAGGCCTCCATGCTCGGCACTCCGGAGCTCAAGAAGCTGCTGTCCTGCGCAATCCTGGGTCGGGCCAAGATGGTGCTCGTCGGGGACGCCTATCAGCTCTGCCCGGTCAAGGCGCGCGGGGGGATGTTCGAGCATCTTTGCGCCGACCTGCCGTGGAGCCAGCGCCTCGGCGAGGTGTGGCGGATGAAGGATCCCGAGGAACGCGACACCTCCCTGGCGCTAAGGGCCGCGCACGGCAACCGGCTGCGCAGCGCGGTCAAGTGGTACCAAAACAAGGACCGCCTGCACGCGGGTGATCCGATCGCGATGGCCGCCGACGCGCTGCACGCCTACCTCACCGACCGCGCCGCCAATAAGGACGCACTGTTGATCGGTGACACCTGGGAGATCGCCGACGCGCTGAACCGTCGCCTACACGACACCCTCACCCGACCCGGGCCAACCGTGACCGCCGCGCGTGATCAAAACATCCGCGTCGGCGACATCATCATGAGCCGAAGCAACGACGTCACCATCGACGTGCGCCCCGGCCCAGGGCACCGGAACGACCCCGTCGATCAGGTCCGCAACGGCAACCGCTGGCGGGTCGCCGCGATCGACCCGGATACCAATCGCCTTGCCGCCGAACGACTCACCGACAAGGCCCGCGCCATCTTCGAGAAGGACTATCTCACCGAGCACGTCACGCTGGGCTACGCGGCGACGGTGCATTCGGCCCAAGGTGTTACCGCCGACAGCTGCTACGCGATTCTGGGTGAGGGGGCGTCGCGGGCGATGGCCTATGTGGCGATGACGCGCGGGCGGCACAACAACGAGGCGTTTCTGTACCAAAAGTTCGGTAATGAGGCCGACCACGAGCACGCCAAACCCGTCGCGGCCCCGGCTATCCACCAACTGCGGCGCGGCAATACGCATTCAGCCGCGTACTACTTTCGGCAGATCCTGGGCAACGACGACCGGCCCCGCACGATGCACGCCGAGGCCGAACGCACCGAGCGTGCGTTGCTTCCCGAGGTGGTCGCCGAGGTGATTCAACGCCACGAGCAACGCCGCCGCGCGCGCCGCACCGCGTGGCAGGCGCACGTGAAGGCGGCGCAGGCGTGGCGAACCGGTCACGAACGCATGGCAGCCACGGCCGCGAGCGTCGACCTCGACGCCGGCGGGCTCGAGCTCTGAGCTGTGAATGATTCCGGCGCTGTGGACAACCGCCCCCGACGACGACAACACGTCGCACGACTGCGATTCAATGGCGCCATGACGGACGATCAACGAATCTGGCTGGAAGTGTCCTACGCCGAACAAGACGCGGCCAAAGCCGCGGGCGCACGGTGGGATCGGTCCGTACGCGCCTGGTATGCGCCGCGGCGGGGAATGACCGAACTCGACCAATGGGTAGGCCGGCCGCCACTGCCCGATGTGCTCGACGGCGAGGACCGCAGCTTCGGCGATGGGTTGTTCGTCGACCTGATCCCTGACTCGTGCTGGTTCACCAACGTCCGCAGCTGCGTGAGCCAGCGCGACTGGGATCTGCTGCGGCGCATGGTCTATCGCCGCGCAGGAGATAGGTGTGAGGCGTGTGGGGCCGGTCGCGACCCGGATGTAAGCAAGTGGTTGGAGGCCCACGAGCGCTGGGAGTACGACGAGGCGACGCGAGTGCAGCGCCTCAAGCGCATTGTGTGCCTGTGCAGCTTCTGCCACGAAGTCACGCATTTCGGGCTGGCGGGCATCCGTGAGCGTGACGAGCTCGCGCTGCGGCATCTGCTGTATGTCAACGACTGGTCGGGCCGACGCGCCAGACGCCACATCGATGACGCCTTCAAGCTGTGGGAGGTGCGCTCACGCCTGGACTGGACTCTGGAGTTGGGGATCCTGCTCAACGCGGGAATCATGGCAACGGAGCCGCCAGATCCGCATGAGCGTAGGCAAATCAGACAGTGGTAGCGGCCGGTGCCCCTCGCGATGCCGCTTTACTGGTGATTCCGGCTGCAGCGGGTGTCGCCGGGGCGCGTGGTAGCAACCGAAGTTCGACTCATAGGGGCACGAGGCTCCTAACGCGCCGTCACAACGAGCAAGCCGAGCGCGGATTCATAGCCGGTCGTTGGGCATTTGGGGCGGTAGCCTCACGGTGGGCGGAAGGCCCCGCGGTGCTGGACAGCGCCTGATCTTCATGGGCTCCGGCCGTGGCCTAGGAGAGATTTTTGGTGTCGCACCCCACGGCAGGTTCACCACGAGGTCACCGTTCACCGGCGGGCCAAGACGAAGCGGCTGGGCGATGCGATGCCACCGTCTGGCTGCACGGGCCTCTGGAGCGGTCGCTGACCGGAGCCGCGGGCGGACTCCCCCTCCCGCCGCTGCACCGGTGCGCGCTGAGGCCAGGACACCGCGGGCGCCATCACGCCCTCGCCGACGCCCACGGGGCGCAGCGGTACTGGTTTCACTGGGACGAGAGCGGCTTTCGTGTCGGCGCGGTGACCACTCGTCCCGGATCCGAACGTGCAGGCACGTCGATCAGGCAGCCGCGACGGCCACCACCCTCCGCCACGTCCTCAGATTTCGACCCGCCGACTGTCCCCTGCAAAGTTCTGGCCTACCGCGGTCGCGATGAGGCGATCTTGGCCCTCGCCGCAGCCATCAAACGCCTCGGCGATGTCATCGCCGGGGTCGCTGGCCCGCCCGAGCGACCCTCTGTATTCAGTCGACACGAGGCGCGAACAGACCATGACTGACAACCAGCTCGAGTCGGCTGACTGACGCCCATCGGCGGCGCTTTAGCGCGGCCAAGTCACGTCGCGATAGCCAATCGCATTGGTTGCCGTACGTCTTCGCAGGCATCACCGATCGTGGTTATCGTGGCCTGGTGAAGCCGGCACGGATCCTCGGAGGGATTCTCGCCGCGGGCGGCGGGGTTGCGCTGGTCACGGCGATGACGGCGATGGAACGCATCGGCGACTGCGGGAACGGCTATGACCCGCCGTGCCCCCTGGCATTGAGAACGACTTCTTTCTGATGGCCGGGGCAGTGATTTCCATCGCGGTCGGGTCGATCATGACCTGGGGTGTAGGCCTGGCCGTAGCCGTCGTGGCCGCAGCCGTCGTTGCGCTCGGTGTACTCGCAGACCGTTCCCACCAACTTACGGACCGGGGAATTCGTCACCGCAGCAGTGTGTTTCGGTCTACTTGCTGTGGGAATCGCCATGGGGTTGGCCGCCGTCCGGGGTGCTGCGGCCAAGCGCAGGGCCGTCGAGGAGCAGATCGCCGAGGAGGCGCGGTTCAAGCAGTGGGCCACCATGGTCGCGGCCACGGTCACCGCGCTGCGAGATACCGGGACCACCGTCGACGACAACCCACAGGCCGCGATCACCGTCCGATACACCCGGCGAGACGGAACAACGGCCGAGCTGGAGACGGTCCAGGTGGTGCCACGGTTGGAGATCCCGCGGCGCGGTGACCCCGCGACCGTCTGGTATGACTCGGTGACCGGCAAGGCGATCGCCGAGCTCGGGAGCCCGGAATCCCGCAGCGCCCCAGCGACATTGAGGGACGCGCCGCGCATCCAGTAAACGGCGCAGCGGACAAGTCACCGGCTGCGATTGCACGCTGACGAGCTCAGGTCGAAATCGCCAACGCAGTTGAGCAGCCCGTAAAGCTGTGACTGGTCTCGGATTCGCCAGTGAGCACGGTTTCGGCGGTGCACGGATCAGCACCTTCATCGGAGAAGCGACACGATCGCCTCGTGAGCGCGCTCAAGCTGCCCGGTCCAGGCCAACGACCGGCGCGAACCGCCTCAGGCGGCGTCCGTGGATCGACACGCATCCCAGCAGTCCGAATACACCCGCCCCACCGAACGTCTCCCTTGGTTACACGTCGTTTATTCCGTTGAAACACCAAGCGCGTCTACTACCAATGGACGAGGTTAATTACTGTGAAACTACTGGGAGAGGGCTGCGACATGATGGCGACGACTGCGGAGCAGGACTCGGGCCTACACAGGGGCACCAACTGGTGGGGTGCCTTCGTGATCGGGCTCGCGGGTCCGATTCTGGTGACCGGGATCGCGCCCCCGGCCGTACAGGCACTCGGTGCTGGCGCGGTCCCGCTGATCGCCATCGCGACCGCGATGGGTGTGCTGCTGTGTCTGTTCGCCGCGGAACTCGCTGCGGTCATGCCGCACCGCACCGGCGGATTGCCGTCCTATACCACCGAGGCGTTCGAACCGATACACCGTGGCACCGCGACCCATCTGGGTGGAGTGTCCGCGTGGGCCTACTGGCTGGGCTGGTTTCCCGTCGCGCCCATCAACATGATCCTGGCCTCTGCTTACATCACCCAACTCTTTGGCATCCCCGCGGGACGTGCGTTTCAGCCGTTCGGTGCGATCGGCAGTCCCGTGACGGTGTCGGTCCTGGTCATCTCGGTCATCGCGATCGTCGTCATGTACGTGCCCTCGTACTTCGGCATCAGGCTAGGGGCCGGATTCGCCACCGTCATGGGCATCGTTTCGATGGCGCCGCTGACCCTACTGATCCTGCTGCCGTTCTTCCGGCCCGGTTCGATGCACTTCAGCAACCTTGCCGGCTTCCATTTCCCGTCAGGGGTGGTCGGCAGCCCGACCCTGATCCTGGCCTGGATGTTCGTCATGACGTGGTCCGTGCTGGCGATGGAAGCCGCCGCGTGCTACCTGGGTGAGTGCCGCAACCCGGCGCGGGACGCGAAGATCGCGATGACCGCCGAAGGCATCTACGGATTCTTCATCTTCGTGATGACCGCGGTCGTGCTCGTTCTGGTCCTCGGCGTGGCCCAAAACGCCGACCCGCTGACGATCTTCTCCACGTTCATCACCAAGATCACCGGCTCCTCGGGCGGCTGGGTGCAGTGGGCGATCGGGCTGCCCCTCATCGTGGCGCTGCTGCTATCGGTGCTCAACGCGATCATGGGCTGCGCCCGCTCGCTGTATCAGACCGCCGAGGACGGGGTGTTGCCGCGCTGGTTCGGCCATCTGAACAAGCACGGGGTCCCCGACCGAGCAATGGCGTTCAACGTGGTGTGCTCGATCATCGTCCTGCTGTTCGGCAGCCCGCTTCGCATCTACATCATCTCCAACATCGGCTACCTGTTCGCCTGCATGATGGGGTTCTTCGCCTACTTCGCGCACCGGCAGACCCGCCCGTCGATCGAGCGGCCATATCGTCTGCCCGGCTTCATGCGCTGGGTGGCACTGGCCGTCGGCCTGATTTGTGCGGTGCTGCTGATCTTCGGCGGGTGGAACAGCCCATCGGTCGTCGTCGGGACGTCGAGCCATGCGCTGTTCTTCGTCGGCCTGCTCGTCGTGGCGGCCTACGTTCCCCTGCACCTGTGGCGACGTGTCACCGACCGGCAAGCGCCCGGATCGCCCACACCAACGCTGGTGACCGATACCGCCGAGCCCGGGGTGGCGGTGTGACGGCGCCGGCGCTCAAACTGTTCGGCCGGCGCCGCGGCGATCCGCCCCCGGACTCGCCACGCGACACCGTCGTGGTGCTGCGGCCGGATGAGGCCGGCTCAGAGGAGTTGCTCGCGGCCGCCCGAGCGACCGGCGGAACCATCACCGTGGTGCTGCCGCTGAAGCTGCACGGCTACGCGCTGGGCATGCCCAACCCCGGCCTGATGCCGACCGCGAAGGAACGCGCGACGGCCGAGGAGGCCATCACCACGACCGTCCGTCAGCTGCGGCGCGCGGGCGTCGATGTGGATGGTCAAATCGTGGTCACCCGCCACGCGCACCGCGCGATCGTCCGGATCGTCCGACGGCGCCGAGTCTCCCGGGTAGTGCTGGAAGAGGGCACCGCCGGGCGCCTGCGCCGTCTCGTCGAGGGCGACCTGCACCGCCAGCTGGTGCGCCGGCTCCGGCGCTCGGTCACCGTCACGACAGCGGCGCAGGCCGGCGGCCGGCAGGCCCGCCAGCCGTGATATCGGTGGTGGGCCAATGACCGTCGCCAAGTCCATCGCCCTGTTCGTCCTGGCCGCGGTCGCCGAGATCGGCGGCGCGTGGCTGGTCTGGCAGGGCGTCCGCGAACATCGGGGGCTCAAGTGGGTCGGCCTCGGCATCGTCGCCCTCGCCGTCTACGGGTTCGTCGCGACCCTGCAGCCCGACGCCCACTTCGGCCGGATCCTGGCGGCCTACGGCGGCGTGTTCGTCGCCGGTTCGCTGGCCTGGGGGATGGCGCTGGACGGCTTCCGCCCGGACCGCTGGGATCTGACCGGGGCGGCCATCTGCCTGGTCGGCGTCGGCCTGATCATGTACGCCCCACGGCAGGCGTGACCGTGGTGCGCGTGCTGCGGGGTGCAGACCCCTGCGCGTCATGTCCACTGACAGTAGACGCTACGGTAGGCTCGTCGGATGACCGACACCCAGCCGCGCGTTCACCGCGACACCGGGGACCCCGCGCCCGCCGAGCGCGAGGTCCCCTCGGGCACGCCCGCATTGCCGCCACTGGAGCTTGCGATCGCCGCCCAGGTCCGCGCCCTGCGTCGCGCCACCGGCCTGTCGGTCGCCGACATGGCGACCCGGGCCGGCATCTCCAAGGCCATGTTCTCCAAGATCGAAAACGCCCAGACCTCCTGCAGTCTGTCCACTCTGGCGAAACTCGCGATGGCGCTCGACGTGCCGGTGACCGCGCTGTTCCGCGGCACCGACACCGCCCGCGAGGCCGTGTACACCGAGGCGGGGCACGCGTCGGTCATCGTCGGACGGGGCACTCGGGTCGGTCACCACTACGAACTCCTGGGTGCCCTGCGGGGCAGGCACAAACGACTCGAGCCGGTCCTGGTGACCCTGACCAACAAGAGCGAACCCTTCCCGCTCTTTCAGCACCCGGGCACCGAGCTGCTGTACATGCTCGAAGGCGTCATGATCTACGGGCACGGCGACAGCGAGTACACCATGCGCCCGGGCGACACGCTGCTGCTGGACGGCGAAGGCCTGCACGGCCCGCGCGACCTGGTCCGGCTGCCCATCCGATTCCTGGCGGCCACCGCATATCCCGACGCCCACGACTGACCACCCCGCGCCGGGCGCTATCAATCACGCCGGCGCCCACCTTTGAAACGATGCCCCGCCGTAGGAAACCCCACGCAGAGCACTTTGCGGCCGTGCACAAGCCGCCCATGCTGGCTAATGACCAGTTCAGATACTATTTCTCCGCGACAATTGTCAACCGGGCGGACGCGAGGCGTATCTGCTAGAGTTTCCTATCAACATACGACGATTCTTCTAGTGAAACACAGAAAGACGGCGCAGACGTGACCGAGACAGCTCGATACCTCGTGGTCGGCGGCGGCCTCGAGGGCCTCGCGATCGCCTGGTCGCTCGCCGACCGGGGCGAGACCGACATCCTGGTGGTCGAGCGCGACACCCTGTGCTCGGGCATGACCGGCAAGTCGAGTGCCGTCGTGCGCTGCCACTACGGCACGACATCGCTCGCCGCGATGGCCTGGTACGGCATCGAGATGTTCGAGTGCGCCCCGCAATTGTTCGGCGACGACATGGGCTTTCGGCAATGCGGCTACGTGGTAGGTGTCGGCGACGCCGACGTCGACGCGTTGAAGGCCAACATCGCGATGCAACAGGAACTCGGCATCGACGTCGACTTCCTCGGAGACGACGCGGCGGCCGACCTGTGGCCCGGCATCAACACCGACGACTTCGCCGCCTTCGCCTATGAGCCGCGCGGTGGTCGCGGCGAGGCCTACACCACCGGTATGGCCTTCGCCGCGGCCGCGCGCAGACTGGGCGTCCGCATCCGTCAGAGCACCCCGGTTGCCTCGCTGCTGGCACGCGCCGACGGATCCGTGTACGCGGTGCAACTCGCCGACGGCTCCGAGATCCACGCCGACACCGTCATTTTGGCCACCGGACCGTGGGCGCCGGCGCTCGGCGCGACCGTCGGGGTCGACATCCCCGTCCGGGCGCAGCGCGCCCAGGTCGTCCTCGTCGATCAGGGCCGGCCGACCCCGACCGTGCCGGTGCTGTCCGATCTCGTTGGCCTGCAGTACATCTGCCGCGAACCCAATGCCGAGCTGCTGGTCGGCAACAGCGACCACTCGGCCCCGGAATTCGTCGACCCCGACGACTACCCCAACCGTGCCGACGTCTCGTCCATCGAAAGGGTGATCACCAAGCTAACCCATCGGCTACCCCAGATGCCCGATCCACGGATCACCACCACCTACGGCGGTTGCTACGACGTGACACCCGACTACAACCCGATCATCGGGCCCGCCCCCGTGGACGGGCTCTTCCTCGCGACCGGATTCAGCGGGCACGGCTTCAAGATCTCACCGGCGGTCGGCAGACTGGTCGCCGACCTGCTCACCGACGGCACCACCGACCTGCCCGGCGTCACGGCCGGGGACTTCCGCTACGCCCGCTTCGCCGAGGGCGACCTGCTCCGCAGTCGACACCCCTACATCGGCGCGGGGACCATGCGATGACCACCGTCCCGCGGTCACCGACCCGAATCCCGTTGATCCGCAACCACCTTTCCAGGAGTACACCATGACTGTCGACACCGCCGAACCCGCACCGGCGCACAACGATTCGGTTCAGTCCGCAAGCCTGGCCGAGCGCGCCCACGCTTCGGACACCACGTTCATCCTCGCGCTGTTCGTCACGCTGACCGGTAAACCGTGCGCCAAACTGGTGCCGGTCGAGGCAGTCGAGATGCTCGAAAACGACGGTGTCGGCTTCGCCGGGTATGCCGCAGGCGGCATGGGTCAGGTGCCCAAGGACCCCGACCTGATCGCCATCCCCGATCCCAGCTCGTTCACCCCCATCCCTTTCGTGCAACCCGGGCTGGCCATCGTGCACTGCGATCCGCACGTCGACGGCGAGCCGTGGCCGTACGCGCCGCGGCTCATCCTCAAGGAAACCCTGCGCAGGGCGGCCGATCTGGGGCTGAGCGTCGACATCGGCGCCGAAATCGAGTACTTCCTCGTCACCCGTGCCGACGACGGGACCCTCACCACCGCCGACCCGTCGGATCTCAGCGCCCAGCCCTGCTACGACGCCCGTGACGTCACCCGGATGTATGACCACCTGACCGAGATCTCGCGAGCCATGAACACCCTGGGCTGGGGGAACTACGCCAACGACCACGAAGACGGCAACGGCCAGTTCGAGCAGAACTTCGAATACTCCGACGCGCTGACCACCGCCGACCGCGTCGTCACCGCGCGGTATCTGCTCTCCGTCCTGGCCGAACGGCGAGGCATGCGGGCCACGTTCATGCCCAAGCCGTTCGACAACCGCACCGGGACTGGCATGCACATGCACCTGTCGCTGCGTGATGACTCCGGCCCGATCTTCCCCGACGCCACCGACGACAAGGGCCTGGGACTGTCCACCCGCGCCTATGGCTTCATCGCAGGCGTCCTCGACCACGCGTGCGCCCTTCAGGCGGTGATCGCGCCGACCGTCAACTCCTACAAACGCACCGGCGCTAGCTCCACCAGCAGCGGCGCCACCTGGGCGCCGAACGCGGTCACCTACGGTGGCAACGATCGGACGAATTACCTGCGGGTGCCCGACCACAACCGGGTCGAGCTGCGCGGCGCCGACGGCTCGGCCAACCCCTACCTCGCGGCCGCGGCCACCGTCGCCGCCGGTCTGGACGGCATCGCCCGTCAACTCGATCCAGGCTCGCCCGGCACCAAGACCGGTAAGGCCCTGCCGATGACGCTGCTGCACGCCATCGACGCGTTCGAGACCGACGCCGTCGTCACCGCCGCGCTCGACGGGGTCGGCGCCGGCGTCGCCGCGTACTTCGCGCAGCTCAAACGCGACGAGTTCTTCGACTGGCACAACACGGTCTCCGCTTGGGAGATCGACCGCTATCTCACCGCATTCTGATCAGGAGGACGCCACTCATGTGCGGCATCGTCGGACTGCATCTGCGCCAGCGGGCGCTCTACCCCCGGCTCGGGGAGATGCTCACCACCATGCTCGGCGCGATGGCCGACCGCGGGCCGGACGCAGCGGGGATGGCGATCTACGGCGATCCCACCTGGTCACCCGATGGGCACGCCACTGTCACCCTGCTCGACAGCCCGTGCCCGGCAACAGAACTCGCGGACACGTTGAGCGTGGCACTCGGTGTGCCCGTCACAGGGATCGACCAGCCACCGACCACGCTGCTGCACGCGCCGGTGCACTACGACGCCCTCACCGACGCTGCCCGCAGCGCGGCGCCGGGCGCGCGTCTCATTGGTTTTGGCTCCGATGTGACCGTCCTCAAGGGTGTCGGTGACCCCCGCGCGCTGGCCGCCGCCTTCGGCGTGCCGAACGCGGCGGGCTGGCAGGGCGTCGGACACACCCGGATGGCGACCGAATCCGCGGTCACCGCCGAGGGGTCGCACCCGTTCTCGGTTGGGCCCGACCAGTGCCTGGTGCATAACGGCTCGTTCTCAAACCACATGACGATCCGGCACCAGTTGGAGCGCGAGGGCGTCGTCTTCGACAGCGAGAACGACACCGAGGTGGGCGCGCGCTTCGTCGCCAAGCAGCTGGCCGAGGGCGCCGGGCTGGAGAAGGCGCTGCTGAGGCTCAACGAGACCTTCGACGGCTTCTACACTCTGCTGGTATCCACGTCCGATTCGTTCGCGGTGGTCCGCGACGCCATCGGTTGCAAGCCTGCGATCATCGCCGAGACCAGCCAGTGGGTAGCCATGGCCTCGGAATACCGTGCGCTGGCTCATCTTCCGGGGATCGGCGGCGCCCGGATGTTCGAACCCGAGCCCGAAGAGGTGTACGTATGGCACCGGTAGCCACCCGCCCAGCCGTCACGGTCGACCTCGACGCGACCACCACGCGCGCGGTGAATCAGCTGCTGGCCTCGCCCGATGCGCCCAAGGGGCTGAGGATCACCAACCCACGGGGCGCCCACGCCCTTGCCTGCGGTCTGGACGCCGACCTCGAGGTCACCATCGACGGCGACGTCGGTTACTACTGCGCGGGCATGAACCAGCACGCCACCGTCACCGTGGCAGGCAACGCCGGCGTGGGCCTCGCCGAGAACATGATGTCGGGCACTGTCTGGGTCACCGGCAACGCCTCTCAGTCGGCGGGCGCAACGGCCCACGGTGGGCTGCTGGTCATCGAAGGCAATGCCGCCGCCCGCTGCGGCATCTCGATGAAGGGCGTCGACATCGTCGTCGGCGGTGACATCGGACATATGAGCGCCTTCATGGGCCAGGCCGGGCGTCTACTCGTCTGCGGCAATGCCGGTGAAGCGCTGGGTGATTCACTCTACGAGGCTCGCATCTACGTCAGGGGTACGGTGGCCTCCCTGGGTGCCGACTGCGTCGAGAAGCCGATGCGCGCCGAGCACCTCGCCGAGGTGCAGGAGCTGCTCGACGCGGCAGGCATGACCGCCGCCCCGACGGAGTTCACCCGCTACGGCTCGGCCCGCACCCTCTACAACTTCCACGTCGACAACGCCGGCGCGTACTGACCGGGCACCCGAGGAGAACAACCGTGACCAGCACCGCACCAGGTCTGCGCGAATCAGCCACCTTCGACCGCAACGTCATCCATGAGATCCAGCGCGCCGCCGAGACCGGCATCTACGACATCCGCGGCTGGGGCGCCAAGCGCGCACTGCCCCACTTCGACGACCTGCTGTTCCTCGGAGCGTCCATGTCACGCTATCCCCTTGAGGGCTACCGCGAACGCTGCGGCACCGACGTGGTACTCGGCGACCGGCATGCGCAGTTCCCGTTGCACCTCGACATCCCCGTCACCATCGCCGGGATGAGCTTCGGAGCGCTGTCCGCACCGGCCAAGGAGGCCCTCGGCCGTGCAGCCAGCGAAGTCGGCACCTCCACCACCACGGGCGACGGCGGCATGACGCCCGAAGAGCGCGGCCAATCCAAGAATCTGGTGTACCAATACCTTCCGTCGCGCTACGGGATGAACCCGGACGACCTGCGCAAGGCCGACGCCATCGAGATCGTGCTCGGCCAGGGCGCCAAACCCGGCGGGGGCGGCATGCTGCTCGGGCAGAAGATCGACGAACGCGTCGCAGCGATGCGCACCCTGCCCGAAGGGGTGGACCAGCGCAGCGCCTGCCGCCATCCCGACTGGACCGGGCCGGACGATCTCGCCATCAAGATCGTCGAGCTACGCGAGATCACTAACTGGGAAAAACCCATCTACATCAAGGTCGGTGCCACCCGGACCTATTACGACGTCCAACTCGCCGTGAAGTGCGGTGCCGACGTGGTCGTCGTCGACGGCATGCAGGGCGGCACCGCCGCGACGCAGGACGTGTTCATCGAACACGTCGGCATTCCCACCCTCGCCGCGATTCCGCAAGCGGTACAGGCACTGCAGGAACTCGGCATGCATCACAACGTGCAGCTGATCGTGTCCGGCGGCATCCGCACCGGCGCCGACGTCGCCAAGGCGATGGCGCTCGGGGCGGACGCCGTTGCCATCGGCACTGCCGCCCTCATCGCGCTCGGCGACAACCATCCCCGCTACGCCGCGCAGTACCGCGAACTCGGGTCAGAGGCAGGCTTCTACGATGACTTCCAAGCCGGGCGCGATCCCGCCGGTATCACCACTCAGGACCCGATGTTGGCGCAGCGGCTCGACCCGGTTGAGGGGGCGCGGCGTGTCGCGAACTATCTTCGGGTGCTCACCATGGAGGCCCAGACTCTCGCCAGGGCGTGCGGAAAGTCGCATCTGCGCAACCTCGAACCCGAAGACCTCGTGGCCCTTACCGTCGAGTCCGCCGCCATGGCTCGAGTCCCGCTGGCAGGGACCAACTGGATCCCCGGCGCGACAACGTAGACACAGGCGGCCCGACGGGTGATGCGGCCGGACACGTCTCGTTGCGCCGCGACAGTCATTCTCAGCCCCGCCGTCTCTCTACGGCCAGGACCTGACCGAACCGCTCACGATGGCACAGGCATGACTGGTGTCCGAATCATCAACCCCGGCAACGGTGTTGAGACTGCGCTGGCTGCAGAGCTGGTCACCGACGCGATGGGCGGTGCCGCGCGCACCTCGGCATTTCTGGACAGCTCGGGGTAGGCCCGGCAGTTGGCTACCTGCGGGTGGCGGTGACGTAGGTGAACGAATCGAAATCCGGCGCGTCGTCATCGGCTGATGCCGGCGCCGTAAACCCGTTGCGGGTGAACAAGTCGGACATCTTAGTTTCCGACGACGCCCAGCCATGACCGTTCAGGTACTGCGCCACATCATGGCGGTCGCCGGAGTACCACAGATCGGTCATCTCAACGTCGAAGCCGTGCTGTCTCCAGCTGTCAACCACTGCATGCATGCGGTCTTGCATGGCGGTCGTCACTGCGCCACCACCGCCCATGTTCTCTGCCACTAACCGGCTGCCGGAGGCGCTGAGACCGGTGATGTTGTCCAGCAGCCGATCCTGAGCCTCTGGTGGCAGAAACGCCAGTAGGCCTTCGGCGCTCCACGCCGTTGGCTGCGCCGCATCAAAATCCGCGTCGCTCAGCGCTGAGGGCCAGTCCTGGCGCAGATCGATCGGCACCGTTCGGCGCTCAGCGGTCGGAATGGCGCCGATGTCCTGCAAGGTGCGCGTCTTGAACTCGATGACTTCGGGTTGGTCGATCTCATACACCGTCGTCCCCATCGGCCACCCCAGGCGGTACGCCCGTGCGTCGAGCCCTGCCGCCAGGATCACCGCCTGGCGTATGCCGCTGGTGGCGGCGTCGGTGAAGAAGTCGTCAATGAGCTTGGTGCGCACGGCCATCATCGCGGACATTTGCGCCATCCCCCACGCAGCGCCTCCGTCGACCTCAGCGGGATCGAGCTCACCGGTGGCCAGCCGCGTAAAGAAGTCAACGCCCACCGCGCGGACCAGCGGTTCGGCGAACGGGTCGTCGATCAGTGGGTTGGCGCCCCGACTGGCCAACGCCCGCCCGACCGCCACCCCGGTCGCGGTCGCTCCCACGCTCGTCGTGAGGTCCCAGGTGTCGTCATCTGTTCGTGCCATTTCGCCCTCTCCACGTGAACTCGTTGGGCATAACGCCCAGACGCTGCACCCGAGCCGGACTGTACGCCGCGAAACTGATGAGACCCTGATCGCTTCGGCCGCCGACCGAATCCGTTGCAAGCGACCATCAATCGCGTAGCCACGTCCTTGCTGGCGGCGGGTCGGGGTACTGAGATCGGGTTACTGAAGCAGGGAGCGCGGCTACGTACGCTGGGCTATGCGGCGACGGTGCATTCGGCGCAGGGCGTCACTGGTCCCCGAGGTGATTGGACGCCACGAGCAACCTCGCCGCGCCCCGCCACACAGTGATTGGGCTGGCGATCAGCAATCGGCCTAGTTGCACCCGGCAGCGTTGACCCAGCGGCCGTTGTAGCTCACGCACCCGGTGACGTTCGGGGGCGGGGGTGGGTCGTACGGCATCGGCGCGTAATAGGCCGGCGGCGGAACGTACGGCGCAACTGCGTCGGCGATGTTCGCGCAGCCACTTACGGTCACCCGTCGGCCGGCGCTTGCGCATACATCGGCGTTGGCGACCCCGGAGGCCCGAATAGTCACGATCCCCGCGGGGACAGCCGCAAGGGCGAAAACGGTCGCCGCCGCTACGGCCCACGATCGTGTCCAATGAGTCATGTCTTTTGTCTCCTCACCGGCGGGTTGGCGTATATAGGTCGAAGGTCACTATTGACCCAACATAGGGTGGTAATCGCAGCGACTCCTCAGGTCGGTGAGAGGCTGACGGATCCCGTTGATGTCGGATTCAACCTGAGGGTTGGCGGTCATGTAATTCTGGACGTCGCCGCGGATCTCCTCGTTCGGCAGCCCACGAAGGCCGGTGAAGAAGTTGTTGACATCTGGGTGGCTGAACATATAACCCGCCATCGCGGTTCCGACGGTGCCCGACGCCTGGGCGAGGTCGGCGGCCGTGCAGCCAGGAGGGGGTGGAGGTGGTGCGGCGGGCGTGGGTTCAGCAAGCGCAAGCGCGGCTGTCCCAAACAGCATCGCACCGGCCATGGCGCCAGTACCGATCACTCCCACCAACGCGCTGCGCATCGTTCGTCCTGACAGAAACATGCGTTGGCTCCCTTCATCCAGTGTTTGGCCGGCTATCGACACCGCATAGCTGACCACAACCGACGAAGAAATTGTCTCGAATGCCAATTCGAGGGCAATCCCGCGAGCCGATCTCGGATGCACCGGCGGCGCAGCGCAGACCTGATATCGGCCGACTCATCGACCGCGGTCGTGAAACCCCTCGCGATGCCGACGTTGAATCGTTCACATTGAACGGTGGCCGAACGTCCGGTCACCCGCATCATTGCACTGAGCCAATCACTCATTGGCTCAGCGATTTTCGAGACGCAATCGAACGGAATCTGCCGATCGAAGCGGTTACGACGTCTCCTTCGAGGTGTCCTTCAGTTCACCCAGCCGAATGCCCAGCGGTGCGGTAAAGCTGTGTACGACCAGGCTTACCGTGACGGTCACCACCACGGCTTGCGTAATCAGGGCACCCTGTTGGATCTCGCCCCGCTCGATCACTATCAGGCCCAGGACAAGAGTTCCGATTCCACGTGGGCCGAACCACCCCATAAACAGTGTGCTGCGCGCGGGCAGCGCGCTGCCGACCAACGCAATGGCGACCGCCGCGACTCGCACCGCGATCACGGCGAGGACAGCGAAGACGACCACTCGCCAGCCGGCGTCACGCCAGGACGGTACGACCGCCGCGCCGCCGAACAGGGCGAACACCAGCAGTTCCAGGAGCTGACCGGCCGCGTCGGACACCTGGGTCGTCGCTACCTCGCCAGCGCTTTTCGATGATGCGATTGCGAAGCCAAGGCCAGCGGCGAAGGCGGTGACAAAGCCGCTACCGTGCAACCGCTCGCCCACTCCGAAGCAGACGATCGCAAGGGCCAAGGTCGCCAACTGCGCCCACGTGCCACTCATCCAGCCGCGGGCAGAGGACTTCGAGATCACCAGGCCGCCGAGCACACCGATCACAACACCTGCGGCCAGTGAGACAAATTCAGTACGAAACGCGAACCATGCCCAATGCCCGGCGGCGGGATGGGTCTGCTCGGAAGCCAGAGCAACAGCGCCCAGCAGCGCAGCCAATGCGAACCCGTCGTAGAAGCCGCTCTCGATCGACAGTGCGTGCCGCACACGCTCCGGGATGCGTCGGTCCTCGAGCAGGGCGTCAATCAACGCGACTTCGGTGGGCGCGACGATGATCGCCAGACAAACCGCTTCCCAGAACGGCAGCGCTGGGAGAACCAGGACCGCGATAAGCGTGCCGAGGGCGACCGTGATGGGTATTCCGAAGCCGAGTAGGCGCAGCGATAGATGCCCTCGACGGAGGACGATACGCAGGTCAAGCGCGGAGGCCTGGTTGAACAGAATTACCGTCAGGGCCAGATTGGCGAGGACCGTGAATCCTCTTGTGTGCACATCCACCTCGACCAATCCGAGGCAGGATGGCCCGAGGACGACTCCCACAACGACAAAGATGAGCGCAGGCGCGAGGTACCACCGCCTGACCAAGCCGGAGACCATCGCATAGCAGAGCACCAAAATGGTGAGGACGAAGGCTGTCTGGGTGTCCACTAGCCGCTCCCGCCACAGGTGCTGCGCGCTGCCGAGCAGCGCCCCGTACGCGTGCTCAATATTCGCACCCGCCACCCTGCGCGCTGTCCCTGGTCTCTGCGCGACGAAATTTGGCCGATCTCGACTGGATTTCGACGCCACCTGGCTGGTGTAGCCCGAACGCTTACTGGCGCAGGCGATAACCACCTTGCGGCCGCTCCCAAACCGGAGCGGCGGCTGCTTATGTCGCCGAGATTATCGGGACCGAAGGAACTATCGGAATCTCCGACAATTCGTATCTGGGACTGCGAGGCGGCTTCGAATGGACAGCCGATCCGTGATGGCGTGAGATATTTGACAACGCAGTCAAATTGAGAGAGATGTGCAGGCAACATGGCGGTAATCGCTGGGCGAAACCATTCCGATCCTTATTACGCAGTGACCGCGTTGCTTGCCGCGCGTGAACTGCAGACTCAGACTCGTCGGCTCGTCGCGGTCGTCATCGCCGGTCTCGGTGTGCTCCCGGTTGGGCTCATCGGCACGTCCGCTGGTCCGCGGGGGTCGCTCGACCAGGTCATTCCGTCGTGATCGCTGGCTCCGCCCTGGTGATGGCGATGCGTCGGCTCGGGGACGGCTAGCCGTCCCTGCTGGAGTCTCGCGTCGAGGCCGCCGTTGGAGCGGTCGGCATCGGCGTGGCGTGCCTCATCGAGACCGATCCGCTGTGCGGGGTCCTCGGGGCGGGTGCCTTCGTCGTCCTGGGCACCTACATCGCCTGCGCTCATGGACGCGCATCGCTTGCGGTGTACCGGACCGCGGTAGCGATCACCATTGGTGTTCTCGTCTCTAGGATCGCCGTG
Organism: Mycobacterium sp.; assembly: GCA_025965975.1. Classification (GTDB taxonomy): domain Bacteria; phylum Actinomycetota; class Actinomycetes; order Mycobacteriales; family Mycobacteriaceae; genus Mycobacterium. The sequence goes on from JAOPVX010000080.1 coordinate 30,512, forward strand.
CACGATTTCGCCTTGGCGATCTGCACTGCGGTTCTGATCGTGCTCACTAACCTTGCGGTCGTCGCGGCGTGTCGCACCGCGGTGCGACTCGCGGTCACCGACATCGACCCCGCCGGGATCGATCCGGCCACCGGACTGCTCAACCGCGACGCCTTCTACGCACAGACGGCGACCCTGCGACGCGCCCAAGGACAGCTGAACGGCGTGATCTCGATGATCGAGCAGGGCCGCGACTGCAAGGACGTGGTCACGCAGCTCGCCGCGGTGTCTCGCGCCTTGGACCGAGCCGGATTCAAGATCGTGGCCACGGGGCTTCGAGAATGCATCGCCGGCACAGGGCCCGATGGCGAGAACCCGATGACCGAAGCCGAGCTGGAAAAGCTGTTCATGGCACTGGCCTGACGGGTGTGGCGGGAAGGGTGAGCGTGAAAGTGGCTCCGCCGCCCTGTGTTTGAGCGACGCTGACGTGCCCGCCGTGCGCGCACGCGATCTCTCGCACCAGTGCCAGACCGATGCCGTGGCGTGGGCGGTCCCCGGAGGCGGTGTGGGCGTGTCCGTGTGCGAAGCGGTCGAACATCGTGCCCATGGCGACTGGGTCGATCCCCACACCGTCGTCGCGCACGTCGATGATGACGTCGTCATGGTGGCGCCTGACGGCGACGGCGATCGTTCCGCCCGGATGCTCGTGAGCCAGGGCGTTGTCGATCAGGGAGGTGATCGCGCGGCGAAGTGCGGAACCCGACCCGAGCACGACCACGTCGCCCGCCGATTGGGAGCCGTTCATTTCGACGACGAGGTGCACGCCAGCTGTCTCGCAATGCTGGGCCATGCTCTCGGAGACGGTCTGCACGACTGTCGACAACTCGACGCGGTCTTGCGGCGCGCGGTCGGACGTCATCGACGCAGACGCCAGGAGGTCCTCGATCACTTCACCAAGTACGCGCGTGTCCGAGGTGAGTGCATCGACCTGTTCTCGCGCCCGTTGCACGTCGCCGTCGTCGAATCGGCGCCCAAGGAGCTGGATGCGGGTGTGCAGCACCGTCAACGGGGCGCGGAGCTCGTGCGACGCATCGGCGACGAAACGCCGCTGCAGCGCTAACGCGTCCGCGAGAGGACGGATCGACCGTCTGGTGAGCAAAACGACGACGGCGACCGAAGCCAGAATGCCGGCCAGTTCGGCGATTCCCAGGGACAACAGGAGACGATTCCGGCCAGCTTCGTACGGAGCCAGGTCGAGCAGCGCCGCGACTCTGCCCTGGGGTCTGTCGACGACCACTCCCCGATAGCGAGTGTTGTCGAGCCGAGCGTCCGAGAACCCGGGCGGACGCGCCAGCAAGTCCGTCGTCTGGACTCCTTCGGCGCTGGCCGCGACCCGTCCAGCCATGTCGCGCATCACCAGGATCATCCCCGGCGGCGGATCTGTCGTGTCGTCGGCGGTCTGTGCCACCGACAACAGTTGGGACCTGATCTGCTGCTCCTGTACACGGACGTCGACGAAGTACACCACCGCCCCAACCACCAGCAGCACCGCCGCCAATGCGAGGGAGGCCTGCACGGCGGCGATCCGGCCTGCTCGCCGCACGACGCCGAGGTCGCTGTCAGGCGTCACTGCGCGCCAAGCTGGTAGCCGGTGCCATGCACGGTGTGGACGATGCCCCGTCCGAGCTTGCGGCGCAGGTAGTGCACGTAGGTGTCGATGGCTCCCGACGAATCGACGCCGTCGAATACCGCATCGAGCAGCTGACCGCGGGTGAAGACCCGACGTGGGGCGCTCATCAGAACGCCGAGCAGCGCCGCCTCACGCTCGGACAATTCGACACCGACACCGAAACCGCCGACGGTGCTGCCACTTACGGTGCGCGTCACCCGATCCAGACGGAGCCCGCCGACGCGCAACGTCGAGCGGCCGTCGGGTCGGCGCAGCAATGCCCGCACCCGGGCTAGCAGTTCTGGTATCTCGAACGGTTTGACCAAATAGTCCTGCGCGCCGGCGTCGAGGCCCTCGACCCGATCCGCGACCGAACCCCGCGCGGTTAGCAGCAGCGCAGGCGTGACGATACCGCGGGATCGGAGCACGGCGACCAGTTCGGACCCGTCCATCACCGGCAATCCGCGATCGACGATCATGGCGTCGTAGCTGCCGGTGAGGCCGCGGTGCAGGCCTTGCTGGCCGTCGTACGCGACGTCGACGAAATAGCCCTCGTCGGTGAGGAGCTCGGTGAGCAATGCGACGAGTGCACGGTCGTCCTCGACGATCAGCAATCGCTCGCTCACCCACCGAGCGTGCCACGCCACTTCTTCGAGGACGCTAAGAAACCGGTGGCACCTTCGGGACATGGACTCACCTCGTCTGGGTTTCCGTCGCGCGACGGTCACCTCGTGGGCGCTGGTGGGTATCGGCATCGCCGGCGTCGCAGGCGCCTCGGCCCTTGCCTACGCGGATACCGTCAAGCCGGCGGTCGCGGACGTCCCGGCCGATGCCACGGTTCCCGAACCGGAGGTGTTGACTCCGTCCCCCGCCGAGAACCTTCCACCGGCACCGGACGTCGTGACGACGGCCGAGGGCCCACCGCCACCGCCCATCTCGGCAACGACCGCGCCACGCGCACCGGAAGACACACCGCAGACGACCGGTGAACAACCCCCGGTCACGACCTACACCCCGGTGCCTGAATACACGCCCCAGTACACGCCCGAACCAACTGTCGAGCAGGCCCCGCCCGTCACCCATCAAGCACCGGCAACCCAGGCCCAAGCTCCCCCGACAACCAAGGAGCGCAATCTCACCCCGACGACGGTGATGGCGCCGAACTACTCCCCACACGTGACGATTTCGCGCGGCTCGTGACTGTCGCCCCCGAGCAACTCACTGACTCCGGCGCGGACACTGCGACAACGCAGTGGCAGCGTTGGAGCACCACCATGCAGATCGTCGTCACCGATCCCGATTCGCTGGCCGCCGCCCGCCGGGAGGTCGACGCCGAACTCGACACCGTCGACGCTGCCGCATCGCGATTTCGGCCCGATTCGGAGATCAACGCGCTCGCAGCGTCAGCCGGACGGCCGACTCGGGTAAGTGAGCTACTGGCGGACCTGCTCGAGGCCGCGCTCACGGCAGCCCGCCAGACCGACGGCGATGTCGATCCGACGATCGGCGCGGCAATGATCGCCCTTGGATATGACCGCGACATCACCACGCTCGGACACACTCACCGAGTGAGCGCGTCGATGAGCATTCCGGCGAGGTGGTCCATGATCACCCTCGAGGATCGCGTCGTGACCGCGCCGCCCGGCATTCTGCTCGACCTCGGAGCGACAGCCAAGGCGATCGCCGCGGACCGTTGCGCCCACCGCGCCTACCACGCCACCGGTAGCGGCGTGCTCATCAACCTGGGTGGTGACATCGCCACCGCGGGACCGGCGCCCGACGGTGGCTGGCAGGTACTGGTCCACGATGACGCCGACGATCCGGCGGGTTCGGTGGCGCTTCCATCAGAGGCCGCGTTGGCCACGTCGAGCACGATTCGCCGTCGGTGGCGATGCGATGGGAACGTCGTCCACCACATCCTCGACCCGCGGACGGGGTGGTCTGCAGATCCGGTGTGGCGCACGGTAAGTGTCGCCGCCCAAACCTGCCTGGCCGCCAACACGGTCAGCACAGCTGCGATCATCCGCGGATGGCGGGCACTGGATTGGATTCGCGCACTTGGTATTCCCGCGCGACTGGTGGACAGCGAGCGCAACGTCCACACCGTCTGTGGGTGGCCTGCCGAAGGCACAGGAGCGCGGCAGTGATCGACCAGGCGCTGTGGGCGCTGGGCCGCGGTACCGGCATCACGGCGCTTGCCT
>JAOPVX010000347.1 GCA_025965975.1 Mycobacterium sp.
GGTAGCCAATGCGGCGCCGCCAGCGCCGACCCGAGCGCGACAACCACGAACCGCCCACTGACCCGGTCGCCAGACGCGAGCTCGACCGTCTTCGTTTGCACGTCGAATCCCACTACTTCGCCGAGCACATACCGGTATCCGGCGTTCTCCACCTGCTGCGCCGTCGCCAGCTCGCTCGCCGACATGGGCAGTCGCAGGCAGAGGCGCTCATGCGCCAAGGGGATATACCCGTGTACCGCCTGACGGTCGATCACCACGATCCTGAGGGTCCGCCCGGCCGGGCTGCGCCGCAGTTGATGGACCAGCTCTATGCCGGCCATGCTTCCCCCGAGGATCAACACGTCACAATCGGTGACGAGTTCTTCTTGAGGCACATTCCTTCTGAAGGAGCCGGGTGTCCGAGGGGCAAAGACAAGGCGGTAAAGGAGTCTATAGGAAAGAATAGTCAGTCGCTAATGAGAGTGACTCTTGTAGTGATTGGAGTTTCGGCGTACCGTTCCGACCTGTTGAAACTCGATGGGGAGGGATGACGTTGGCTACCACCCGGTCAATTTCAGCTGTCGTCGCTGCTGAAACCGAGGAGGATTCGGTTGGCCACTGGGTTGGCGATGACGCTCCGCCGCGGGCACACGCCCCCGTACTGCTCACGGCAGGCCGGAAGGCATCCCAAGCCGGTGCCATTCCGGTTCGGGCCGCGGGCACCACCGGACGCGGCATAAGCCTCGCCGTCGCGGTGCTGCGGTACGCGGTTGTGGACACCATTACTTTGCGGATGCCGGTCCGGGAGTTCTTGTGGCAGGCCTGGGTACTGCTCAAGGTGACGGCGATGCCGGCGTTGCTAATGGCCATTCCGTTCGGGGCCATGGTGACCGTCGTGACCTCGGGTCTCGTTGCCGAAGTCGGAGCGACGGCGCTGCTCGGCGCGGCGAGTGGAGTGGGCGTCGTCCGGCAGGGTGCCCCAATCACAGCGGGGTTGCTGATGGGTGGTGCCGCGGCCTCGGCCATCGCGTCCGACTTCGGGGCGCGCGCCATGCGCGAAGAACTCGACGCCATGCGGGTTCTCGGAGTGGACCCGGTGCGGCGTCTGGTAGTGCCACGGTTCCTGGCGCTCCTGCTGATTGCGCCCATTCTCTGCGTGATCATCATCGCCTCGGGCACAGGCGCCGCGTTTCTCCTCGCGGTCACGGTGAATGGAGTGGCTCCCGGCAGCTTCTGGAGTTCGTTCGGGACGTTCGCGAAGATGACCGACGTGTGGTTCGCGGTCGCAAAGAGCGTGGTATTCGCCGCGATCGTCGCAATCATCTCCGCACTTCGAGGAATGGAGGCCAAGGGCGGTCCCCGTGGTGTCGCCGACGCCGTGAATGCAGCAGTCGTCATCAACGTCGTGCTCATCGTCTTCGCGAACCTCGCGATCACGCAGATCCAGACCATGTTCTTCCCGATGGCGATCGCGTGATGGCGGCTCCCTCCGTACTCATGCGCACCCGCCTGCTCTCGGCGCGGACGATCCAAAAGCCGCTACGGGGGATCGGCCAGTGGACTCTGTTCGTCGGACAGACGTTCTTCTACTTGCCCTTGACGGTTCGCCGATACTCCAGACAAACGTTGGCGGCCACGATCAACCTCGCCTGGGGCAGAGGCTCGCTCATCGTTGATGGCGGCACGATCAGCGTCTTGCTCATCCTTGGCACGGCGGTCGGTGCGTCATTGGCCATCGAAGCGCTCGCGACCCTGAACATCATCGGCTTCGGCGCGCTGTCGGGTCTCATCGGCGGGGTCGGCGCCGTTCGCGTGATCGGACCGTTGGTCGCCGGGATCGCTTTCACCGCACAGGCAGGGACACGCATGACGGCCGAAATCGGGGCCATGCGCATATCGGAGGAGATCGACGCCGTCGAAACCATGGGTCTGCGGCCGATACCCTTCGTCGTCGGTACCCGCTTGATCGGCGGGATGCTGTGCGTTATTCCGGGTTACCTCCTCACCATGGTGGCGACGTTCTTCATCCTTGAGACCGTGGTGGTCGTGTTCAACGGCGAACCCGGAGGCACCTACGATCACTACTTCATCCAGTTCCTGACGCCGATAGATCTCCTCTACTCGCTGATCAAAGCGACCACCTACTGCATCGCGGTCACTCTGATCCATTGCTACTACGGCTACTTCGCCTCGGGTGGGCCGGTCGGAGTCGGTGAGGCGTCGGGCCGGGCGGTGCGCGCAAGTCTGGTCACCATCATGGTCTTGGATTTCACGACGACCGTGCTGTTGTGGGGCCTCAAACCCGAGTTCGTGTTCAAGGGATAGCCGAGCCGCCATGCTACGAGGATCACCCAAGTACCAGGAACGGGTGTTGGCCATCACCGGCACCGTCGTACTGCTGTGCATTGCGTTAGTCGCGTTCCTCGTCGTCGCGAATCCGTTCGGCGGCCGACCTGACGACCAGTTCTCCATCGCGATCAACACGCCGTACGTGGGGCAGGGCGTCGCGGCGGGGACGGCTGTCGTTCTCCACGGGGTCAAGGTCGGACAAGTCACCAACGTCACCAATACTGCGGGCGGTGGCGTCCGGTTGGCCACGGACCTGGAAAAGCGGCCTCTGCACGGCCTCACGAACACCATGAACATCGATTTCCGGCCGATCAACTACTTCGGCGTGCCCGGCATCAACCTGGTGCCCAACTCCGGTGGCCAGGAACTTCGCGATGGCAGCGAGATCAACCTGGTGCCGAACGGCAACTTCACCCTTTCCAAGCTCCTGTCCCAGCTCGGGGACGTCTCCGCGGCCTCCGTGACGCCTCAGCTGATCAAGGTCATCGATCGGGTGACCCGCTACACCGACGGGCTCAACCCACTATTCGAGACCGCCGTGACCGTGACGCAGGCGCTCGCCGACGTACAAACCGTTCCGACCGAACAGCTCCTGGCCAACACGTCATCGATTGCCACGGCATTTCCGGAATACACCGACGCGGCGATCGAAGCCAGTACTCGAATCACCGACTACGGCTATTACCCGGGGCAGACCTTCCCCCCGGCGTCGACCAGCGTGGCGAAGCTCCACCCCCCGTATCTAGAGGGCGTGCAAACACCGAACCTGGCCGACCAAACCGAGGACCACTTCCAAAAGTCCGAGATCGCGGGCCTAAACCTTTCGGCGAATGGTCTCTTCGGTGCCGTAGGCAGGCTTCTCTACAGTCACGTAGATGACTTGTTTCCCCTGATCACCGGGATCAAGGCGCTCACCGACGTAACGCCGCCCCTGCTGAGACCCAAGGACATCGCGCAGAAACTTGCTGAATTGCGATCTCGATTCGAGAAACTCTATGCCGGCAATGGCGATCAGCGCGCAATTTCGGTCCGAATTCTCCTGGACAGCCTGCCCGGCGTGGCGGCACCTCTCGGAATTGCCGTGGGAGGCCCGCAATGAAGCCCTTGGCCGCATTGTGGCGACTCGGTCTGAGCGTCGCGGTTGCGGTCGTGCTCTTCATCTTGCTGTCCAACACCCTGACCAACCCGGTGGCGATCAACACGCGGACGTACACCGCCGAGTTCACCGACGCGTCCGGACTTCATCCGGACGGCGACGTACGGGTGCGTGGAGTGCGTGTCGGAAAGGTCGAATCCGTCGACCTTGCTCGTCACGACGGACAGAACGTTGCGCAGGTCAAGTTCACCCTCGACCAGCAATACGGCATCCTCGCCATATCGAGGCTCGCCATCAAGTTCCAAGCCCTGACGGGTGTGCGCTACCTGGACGTCACCAACGCCGCCGAGGGGTACACGGCGGCAGATCTGGTCACGCAGGTGCCCACGTCGATGACCCAGCCATCCTTCGACGTGACTGCCCTGTTCAATGGGCTCCAACCCGTGCTGGCGACCCTGAGTCCAGAAGAGATAAACACTTTCACCGCCAACGCGGCTTCTTTCCTGACCGGAGACGGCAGTGGATTGGCGCCGCTCCTGGACAGTCTGCGCAGGCTGACCGAGTTCGTGTCGGACCGCCAACAGGTGGTCGCGACACTGATGAGCAACCTGTCCCAAGTCGCCGACGCGATCGAGAGTAAGTCGAAGCAGTTCATCCACATCATCGACCTGCTCAATCAGCCGGTGGACGGCGCGCTCACGATCTTGGACGAGTTTCGTAAGGATTTCTTGTTCGGAAAGGATTTCTTCGATCCGGTCGTGCGACTGTTGAACAATGCCGGGCTCAAGCCTGGAATCAACATCGATGAAGCGCTGGACCGCGCGTTCAGCAACCTCGACAACTTCTTCGACGCCTTCAAGTTGGTGCCGGTAATGAACGCGAACATTCAACCACCGGGTGAGAACAACGACACGGTCGAGCCGTGCTCGCGCGGTCGCTTTCAACTCCCCGAGACGATGGACGTGCTGCTGAACGGTCAGCGAGTAGTGCTATGCAATCGCTGAAATCGATGAACGCTCTGCGCAATCCGGTCACCTGGGGTGCTGGCGCGATCGCCTTCACGGTCGTCGTGGCGCTCGTGCTGGGCTACATCTACTACCATCCTACGGGGCAGGGAAAGGTCGTCTCCTTCTACACCGACGACGCGGCATCGATCCGCGTCGGTGACGAGGTGCGGATGGCGGGTATCGCGGTGGGCAAGGTCGAGAAACTCTCACTGGAGCCCCATCAGGTCAAGGTAACTGCACTCGTCGACGACGACGCCTTCGTCGGTGACCGGTCGCAGATCGACGTCCGGATGCTCACCGTGGTCGGCGGGTACTACGTGAACCTCGCGTCGATCGGCGATACCCCATTGGGCGCCAACACCATTCCGCTCGCGCGGGTGACGATGCCGTACAGCCTCATCCGGACGCTCACCGACACCACCAAGATCACCGAGAACGTGAATACGGCACCGGTGAAAGAATCCCTCAATCAGATTCAGCAGGGTCTCTCGGGTGTGAACGTTCAAGTCGTCTCGACCGTGATCAACGCCGGCAATGCAATCATGTCGACGGTGGATAGGCAGCGGGGCCAGGTGACCAACATCCTGAATATGTCCGACGAATACATTCAGGCCCTCTCGAACTACCGCGACAAGTTCGATCAGCTGATCAGAAAAGTGTCGATCTTGACCCAGACGCTGGTGCTCTACAACGGGGGACTGTCGACCATGATCGGCGGACTGGGCACGGTACTCGTGCAACTCAAGACCGTTGGCGATTTCTACGAAGCCCACCGCATCCAGTTCATCGAGAAAGTGCGTGATTACCTGGACAAGGGTCGACTGTTCGTGGAACGCAACGGGCTGACCATCCGGGCCCTCAAGCGGGTGCAGAACTTGATGGACCGAGTCCTCGACGCCCAGAATGCCAGTCCGGCACTGTTGGCCACCGACATCTGCGTGCCGATACCCGGGAGTTCCTGCTGATGGCCCGCCGCCGTTCGCACCGGGCCCGGTCAGTGGCAGTCGGATCGCTGGCCATAGCCGCGATGATGCTGTGTGGCTCGTGTGCGCCGTTCAGCACCAAACAGGCCGCCCAGTACTGCGCGATCATGCCCGACAGCGTCGGGTTGTACGTCAACAACCCGGTCACCCAGATGGGTTACGAGATCGGCAAGGTATCTTCCATCACCCCGTCGGCGCTGTCCGTCCGTGTCGACTTCACCGTCGATGAGCAGCGGGCTCTGCCCGCCAACGTCAAGGCCGTCATCAGGTCGACGTCGATCCTCGCCGACCGGTCGCTGGAACTCGTCGGCAACTACGACGTCGGCCCCAAACTGTCGGCCGGAGGGTGCATTCCACTGGACCGGTCGTTGACGCCGAAGAGTCTTTCCCAAGTGATCGGCGCGTCGACCAACTTCGTCAACTCGATCAGTCCGGAGGGGTCGACGAACATCGCCGGCGTGCTCCAGGGTGTCGATCAAGCACTTCGCAACCAGGGACCGGGCGCCAACAAGCTGCTGACCACCACGGCGTCAGTCCTCGATTCGCCCGATCAGGCCATTGGCAATCTAGGCTCCATCACGACCAACCTCAGCCAGCTCACGACCACGCTGGCCGATCTCGAGCCGACGCTGAAGGGCGTGTTCTCCGATGCGGACTACATCGCACCGGATATCGCAGCGACAACGTGGAACGCGTCGATGGCGTTCGAGGGAATTGTTCCGATCCTCACGTTGGCCGCCGACCTCGAAACCCAACTCGGCCCGCAGATTCAACAGTTGCTCGATGCGGTGTCAGTCGTCATCAGGAAACTGACCCCCCGCGCTCCGTTCTACGCGAGCATCTTGAATGCAGCGCCTCGCTACATCAACGGAATCGCGAACATTGTCAACAACCACCAATTCGGCACTCTTCGGTACCGCCCGCCGCTGTACCGCCTCCGCACTCCCGATGGGGTGTTGCAGTGCAACATCATGAACGCCTCGGTACCGGGTAGTTGCGCGAACGTCCAGGGAACGCCGTATGCGGTTGACGTCGCCCTGCTCCAGTACGTTCTGACGCAGGCGAGCAAATGACGCGCCGAATCCGACCGATCGCGGGCGCCGTCGCCGTAACGGGTGCTCTCGTGCTCTCGTCGTGCGCGTCCATCAATGTCAATGCGATTCCTCAGCCGGGCGCGTCCTACAGCGACGGCTACGACATCGTGATGAAGTTCGAAAGCGTACTCAACCTGCCCGAACGCGCAAAGGTGGTGCTGGACGGCGTGACCGTCGGAGTCGTCTCCAAGATGACCCTGACCCCCGGTGACGTCGACGTCACCGCCCGCGTGGGCCACGACGTCCTCATCCCGTCCAACATCCATGCGGTCCTGCAGCAGGCGACGGTCTTGGGAGACATCTACGTTGCGCTCGAACGCCCCCAGGGTGGAGGTCCGCCCGCACCCGCTCTGGCTCCGGGCGCGACGGTACCCCTTGCCCAAACGACATCTCCCCCACAGCTGGAGGACACCATCGCCAGCCTGGCGAACTTCGTGTCCAGTGGATCCATCCAACGGGCGCAGAACACCATCATCCGCCTCAATCGCGTGATACCGACCAGTGACGAGGTGCGAAGGCTGACAGCTCAGGTGAACGAAAACCTCTCGGCATTGTCGGTCAACATCGACCAGGTTGACGAATTGCTCGACGGAGTGACTCGAACGTCTGCAACCCTGAACGCCCACATCCCCCAGTTGGACTACCAGCTGTCGCCGTACGGTCAGCTCAACATCGACCGCTTCATCGCCATTGCCAACTACGTGTCCGTCCTGCTTCCCGGCGTCGGAAGCATCGCCTCCGGTGGATACTGGCTAGTCCCGTTCCTGAACTCGCTGGCCGACTCCGTTGGCGCGCTTCAGCAGTCGAAGGTGGCCGTCGAACAGGAGATACCTAGGTACCGGCGTCTGTTCACCGACTTCTTCCTGCCCGAGGACAAGTATCCGGCGATGAACATCACCTCGATAATCGGACCCGACGGACGGGAATTGTCGGGCAACGTGCAACAGGTGCTGCAGATACTGGGAGCAATGCCATGAGACATGCCTTGAGATTGCGCGACGTGGTTTCCTTCCTGGCATTTGGCGCCATCATCGTCTTCGTTCTCGGCTACTTCGCGACGCTTGGGCTGCGTGTCAATTTACCGTCTGACCGCACCAACCTGTCCATGAACGTCCCGGACACCAACGGACTCGTCGTCGGGTCGAACGTGCTGCTCCGCGGTGTACCCGTCGGCAAGGTGACCGGTACCAGCGCCTCCATTCAGGCGGCGACCGTCGACTTCTACGTCCAGGGCCAGTATCGGATTCCGGTCGACACCGAGGTGCGGCTCGAGAATGTGTCAGCACTGGGGGAGTCCTACGTCGGCCTGGTACCTCACGGCGATGGTGGACAGGTACTGCAAAACGGTCAGCGGATCTCCACCGAGCGGGTGGTACAGCCACCGTCGATCTCGGAGTTGGCGACGAGCATCACCCGAGTGCTCGATCAGATGGACCCTGGCGCCCTCAAGCGCGTCATCAGCGAAGCCGATACCGCGCTTCCAGATCCGACCACCGTCCTTCCGAACCTGTCGCGCGCGAGCATTCTGCTCGACAACACCGTCCACGAGATGAACGGTCGCGGGCGCCTTCTCCTCGGCAACTTCCAGACGCTGCTCGCAAATGCCGAATGGGTCAATCCCATTCTGACCAGTCTCACACCCCCGGTGCGAGAGATCGGCAAAGGCATTCAAGACTTCTTCAAGCACATACCGACATCATTTGAACCGGGCAATATCTCGAACCTGAACAAACTCGTTGCGCGAATCCAGAATCTCCTCGACGATCGGGGCGGCGACCTCAAGGTATTGGGCGAGGCATTCCAGCCGAAACTCAACGCCATTGCCGCATCGCTGATGAACTTCGACACCGGTCAACTGTTGGACAACCTTCTACAGCAAGTGCCGGCCGACGGGACCATCACGTTACGTGTCACCCCGTGACGCCGGGTAGGTAATCGCATGTTCGGCGAGGGCGCAATTCAACGAAAGGAAAGACCATGATCACCAAGGGCTCCGAAGAACTTGTAACGGACACACCCGACCTCGACACGGCGGCATCCGAGACGACGCCGGCAGAGCTTAAGGCGCAAGACTCAGCGGAGACGAACGAGGCAAATCGCAAGGCGGGGGACCCCGCCAACGCGGAGTCGAAGGACGCTGACACTCGGGCCAGAACTGGCCGGCCGCGTTCGGTTTCGTTGAGTCTCCGTAGCTTGGTGATCGGTGTGGCGATCGTGTTGCTGATCGCCGCGGTCGCCACCCTGGGTTGGCTATACATCGGCGCTCGCAATCAATTACACGCCCATGCCGTGCAAACGGCCAACGACTCGCACGCGGAGAAGATCGCCCTCGACTACGCGGTGAATGCTGCGACGATGGATTACAAAGACCTCCAGACCTGGAAGGTCAAACTCGTCCAAGGAACCAGCCCGGAACTGAACAACAAGTTGACCGCGGCGGGTACGTCGATGGAACAGGTTCTGGTGCCGCTGCAATGGAGTTCGAGCGCGCGACCGCTCGTAGCCAAGGTCCGGTCGAATACGGGCGGTATCTACGTCGTCGACTGTTTCGTCAGCGTCGACACGAAGACCATTCAGTCACCCGACCCGCTCCAATCCACGGCGACCTACAGCACCACGATCGACAGCAACAACAATTGGTTGATCACCGATGTCGGCGGAATCGGGTCGGCGCTGCAGTCCAAATGACCTGCAAACCCAGCGCGGAACGGGGCAACGATGACGACACTGAATGATGGTGGCGCATCAGGATCTGGCTGGCGTCGTGGCGTCGGGCCAACGAATTCAACGATCCCAGGCAAACTTCGCCGCAGCCGTGGCGCCGCATCCTTCGCGGTGGCCCTGGCTGTGCTGGCCATCTTCACCGCTCCGTCGGCCAGCGCTGACCCTAGTAACCCGCCGCCCGATCCGCCGTCGGACAGCGACCTGATCCGCCCCCTGCCGGTGATCACGCCGACCGCATCGAATTGGCAGCCGAAGTTTCCCTTTCCATACGATCAGACGCGGAACCAGGTCACCGACGCCGACATCACCTCGATGCGGGAAATGTGTCAGTGGTACAACGCCGATTATCCCACGCTCAGGGATCAGATCGATCGCCTGCAATTCAACCGAATCGGCCCAGACGGCAAGGATTACGACTACGGCCGGGGCGACATCCAACAGCAGGTCGACATCGTCACCGGAAACATCGCTCAGGCCGTGGACTTCCTGACGCCGCGTGCGCAGGCCTTGACCCAGGCCCAAAACCCCTTTGGCGACAACTACTTTCCCATCTACAAGGGTGAAGCCTTCTACAAGCTGTGGGAGCAGCTGTTCAACGTCAACAACGGAATCCTGGCCCACCAGCCAGACTGGTTCACCGGCCCCTCGGTCCAGAAGGCGAAGCGTTGGGGCAGCGACATCCACCGCTCGCACGTGTGCGATTAGGAGAAGACGATGATATGGCGACTCGTGGGCCCGGCCCGCCTCCGCGCGCATCTCGCGCGGCACCGCAGTGTCCAGCGCGCATCGTGGGTGGCCGTGCTGGCCTTGATGGCTGCGAGCGTGTCCGCGGTGCCACCCGCTACGGCGGACCCAACCGACAGCCTCGCGGCTGCGGTGATGGCAGCGCGGGCAGTGTCCTGTGCACCGTTGCGGGCCAACCCGATCGTGCAGCACGCCGCCGACGAGGTCAACGCCTCGAACGACAAGTGGCTCAAGCACGCTTCGCGCGCCATACCGGTGCCCGACGCGATGCCGCTGCTGAAGGACCTCGGCTACGGGGGCACCGCGTCAGCGATGCTGCTGGGCGCCGGGAGCACCTCCGCCGACTCGATCAAGGCGCTGTTGCTGCAAGGCTATCTCACGATTCCGAACTGCTCCTACGTCGATTACGGGGTGAGCTCCTTGCACAACGATTCCACAGACATGATCTTGACCGCAGTGGTGCTGGCCGCCTAGGCGCGATCCGGTTCACGTCGATGCGGTTGCCGCCCACTCGTTCGTCCAGGAGGAGCCCGATGAATCCAATCCTGTCCATGGCCATCCCCATGGTCATCGGCGTTGCGGCCTTGCTTCAGGCACCAGTGGCGCAAGCGGAGGACATGGTGACCTACGGGATCTTCTCCGATTCGGTCGCCGGGTTGGCCGGCGTCGAATACCGCGACACCTCAGGCAAGCATCTGCTGCAAGACGTCCCGCTGCCCTGGACGCTGACCGTGCCCGTCGCCGATGCGACGAGCCCGACGGACGACGGTGCAGAACTGCGCGCTGATTGGCGCCCAAACTTTCGGACGGCCGCGACCGTCGGGCGGGTTCTGCTGGGCAAGTTTGTGACGGTGCAAATCTCGCGCGGCGGCCAAATCCTTTGTGAGAGCATTCTCGACGTCGGAAACGCGACGTGCTACGGCAGCGTGCCGCACCAAGCCGAGAACGAATCGTCGCCTGGGAACCTGCCATGACCGAGGTTCATCGAAATGTCTCGAAACGGGTTAACTGACATGCATGGACTCACACGATCGGCTCACCTGACCGCGGCCACCGCCGTCGCGACCGGGCTGGCGCTGACGACGTGCCCCGCTGGGCACTCGATACCGGCTCCCGGCCCGACACCCCCTCCCTACCCGGATACCAATCTCATCCTCAGGTCCTATGACCTGGTGCGCTACGACGACTATTTCACCGCCAGTGCTGGCGGTGTGTGGTTCTCGACGCCCATGGGACTGAATTGCGGCATCTGGGACCGGGGAAGCTTCGGCTGCACCGGTGACATCCCTGGTGCACCGCCGGGTACGACCAACATCGGGTGGGTCAATGGAAACATCGTCACGCGCTATGACTGGCTGCTGGGAGTCCAGTTCCCCCCTGGAGTAGCGGAGCGGGAGTTACCCCCGCGCAGTTACATCGAGTACAACGGGACGAGATGCGCGACCATGGCAGATGCCAGCACCTATTGCTCGCGTGGTCCCTTCAAGTTCTTCGTCACGCCGACTGGGACCTGGCTGAGCCCGCCGTGACGAACGATGTCGGTCAACCTGGGTCTCCGAGAAGTGACCCATCCCATCGACTGCGACACCCCGATCTTTCGGCACAGCGTCGTAAAAAATGTTGCGGTGTAGGTAGTTCCGCGGTCGGTCTGGAAGCTCACCCGGCCGGTCAATGACCGCTAGCTCGACAACATTGGGAGACTCACCGCGGCGATCCGCGCCAACTCATTGACAACCTGGTTGCGGGTTGGTGGGGTCGGCATCGCCGCGAAGAGCACGTCGCCGAAGAGCGCCGCGGCGATCACTGAGCCGACATTGATGCGCTCGTGCACATGACTCTTCGCCGTCACCTTCGTGCGGCCGCCCGGCGGCTTGTGAGTCGGGGTTCGCTTCTCCGCAGCTCGGTCCATCAACCCGATCACGTCGAGGAACGTTGGGGCATCCCCGGCTTCGGCGAGTACATCGGGCTCGAACACCTGCGTTGCCAAGTAGCTGACCATCAGGCCCCGGTTCGCGCTCAGCAGGTCGTAGAGCCCGCCGGCGAAGCGCTTGGCAAGCGCCTCGGCGTCGTATTTGTCGCCCGCCCGGGCATCAAACTTCTCCCACTCGAGCATGAACGCGCGCATCGGTCCGAACACGACCTCGTTGAACAAGGCCGCCTTCGATCCGAAGTTACGGAAGAGCAAGGCCTCGGCCACCCCAGCACGCTCGGCGATCTCGCGAGTCGTCGCGCGCGCGTAGCCGTGCTCGCTGAACAGGTCGTGAGCCGCGGCCAGGATTAACTCGCGGCCGACCCCGGGCTGCCGCCGCAACCGCTTCGATGTCGCCTTCGGTGCTTCCTGTTTGGCCACAGTGACAACCCCCCGGGTGATATATCGATGAGCACGGCGGCAACCGAAATGGCCGTGACCGACCTGTAAGTAGCACGGGTCCGACGGCCATCCGCGAGAGTTGGCGGTCACTTTACTATAGCCTCTTGTCTCGCCAAGCTGATCCGGTGAGCATCGTTGAGAGGTGAGGCTTCAGCCTCCTTGAACTCTGCCGGTCGCCCGCCACAACGGGATGGCGCCTCGATTTGGCAGCACTTTCACGAATCCTTTGGCGGTCCAATGTCGTTCGTTGACGCAGCCCGCGTTCAGATGTAATATGTAGTGAGTACTCACTTGTAACGGCGATTTCCGAGGGGCCACTTGGACATCAACCTGTTCGGCCCGGAGGTCCAGGCCGATCCCGCAGCCGCCTTCGCAGCCATCCGCGCCGAAGGGCCAGTCGTCTGGAACGACCCCATCGGAATGTGGATGGCAGCCTGGCACGCACCAACCATGGAGGCGCTCCGGGATTCGGCGCGGTTCTCGTCGAAGGCGAATAGAGACATCGGTCGAGTGGCCGAGGCTTTCCTGCTCGACAGCATGGCCAGTGCCGATCCTCCTGCCCACGCACGACTGCGTGGCCCGGTGCGGAGCGCCTTCACCGTACGCGCGGCGGCCAACCTTGAGGCGCGTGTCATCGAGTTGGTCGACGAGATGCTTGAGCCACTCGAGCGTGGGCAGGAGTTCGACGTGCTCAGCGGTCTGGCCGAGCCCCTGCCGGGTGCGGTGATTTCCACGATGATGGGTGTGCCGGGCCGCGACCGAGAAATGTTCACCGGTTGGGCCGACGACCTCGTTTCCGGCAACTCGTCGCTTGCGACACCCATGCTGGCGGAGCGGGCCGTCGCCGCCGGGCAGGCCCTCCGAAACTACTTCGCGGCCATGATCGACGAGCGGCGGAAGTCGCCCGCGGATGATCTCGTCACTCGACTCATTGCGTCCAATAGCGGCAACGAGCTCAACGAGAGCGAGCTGCTGTCGTCATGCGTGCTGCTTCTGTTCGGTGGGCTGGAGACCACGATGAACCTCATCGGGAACGCGCTGCTTGCCTTGTTCGAGGACCCCGAGCAGCGGAAGCGGCTCGTCGGGGACCCGGCGCTGATGCCGACGGCCGTCGAGGAGCTGGTCCGATTCGTCGGACCAGCACACGGGATACTCCGGGCGGTGGTCGAGGACACCGAGCTCGCTGGGCAAAAGCTCGCCGCGGAGGATCGAGTAATCATGATGATCGGTTGCGCGAATCGTGACGAGCGCGCGTTCGACGCCCCGGACCGGCTCGACCTCGGTCGCGATCCGAACCCGCACCTGGCGTTCGCATTCGGTGTCCACTTCTGCCTCGGGGCGGCGGTCGCTCGTCTCGAAGTGCGTCATGCGTTGGCAGGAGTGCTCCGCAGGGCACCGGAATACCGCGTGACCACGGAGGAGCCCCGGTTGCGGGGCGGGTTCTTCGTTCGCGGGCTCGAAGAGCTGTCGATCATCGCTGACTAGGAGGACACATTGCTTGATCTCAGCGGCCGTGTTGCGCTCGTCACGGGTGCGGCGTCAGGCCTGGGTGCCGCGAGTGCGCGTCGTCTCGCAGCGTGTGGAGCCAGTGTTCTGTGTGCGGACATCGATGGCGCGCGCGGACCAAGTCGCGGCGTCGATCCGGAGTTCCGGCGCGAAAGCCGCGGCGTTCGCGGCGGACGTCAGCCGCCCCGAGGACAACGACGCGATGGCTGCGTCCGCGGTTGACGCGTTCGGTGCACTGCACCTCGCCCACTTGAATGCCGGGATCCAGGTGGTTGCGTCGGTCGTCGATTCAAGCCTCGAGGAGTGGGACAGAGTCCTCAATGTGAACCTGCGCGGCACGTTCTTGGGCGTTCGTGCCTGCTCGCGTCGGATCATCGACGCGGGTAGCGGCGCCCTCGCGCTCACCTCTTCGACGGCCGGCCTCATGGGAGTGCCAGGCGGCGCCGCCTACAGCGCGAGCAAGCACGGGATCCTCGGGCTATGAAGTGCGCCGCGGCCGATCTGGCACCGCACGGAATCAGGGTCAACGCGGTCTGCCCCGGCATCATCGATACCCCTATACTCGGCCCACCTCACGGCCAAACCGACACGCTCACAAAGTATTTCGGCGCTTCCACTCCGGCTGGTCGCCTAGGTTCGCCCGACGAGGTGGCGCAAGTCGTGTCGTTCCTTCCGGGGAATGGCGCCAGCTACATCACCGCGACCGCGCCCCCGACCGACGGCGGTCTCTGCAGCGTCCTGACCGCAGTGGCGAACGGGGTCGACGCGCTCGAACGCCGCGAGCGTCGGATGACGAGCTTCTCACCGAGCGGCCGCAGATAAGTGAGTACTTGCTATCTATAGACGACTGTCGTAAATTTTGGGACAAATTCTTCAGCGGCAGATGAGTTGGGAGTATCGACATGACGGCTCCACCGACGGGAAACACAACCCCGAACCGTGACGATCTCGGATTTGATCCCGACGTGCTCCGAGAGCGCTACCGAGCCGAACGCGGCAAGCGACTCCGGCCCGAGGGCATCGGTCAATACCGAGCCCCGACAGGGGAATTCGCCCATTACGCCGAGGACCCGTACGCGCCACCACTGACCCGTGAACGGCTCACCGACGACGTCGACGTCATCATCATCGGCGGAGGGATCGGCGGCCTTCTCGCCGGCGCCCGCCTCCGCGACGCGGGACTGGAGCGGATCAGGATCGTTGACACGGCCGGCGACTTCGGGGGGACGTGGTATTGGAACCGCTACCCCGGCGCGCGGTGCGACATCGAGTCCTACATCTACCTGCCCCTCCTAGAGGAGACCGGGTACATCCCCAGCGAGAAGTACGCGTGTGGGCCGGAGATCCTCGAGTACCTCCAATCGGTGGGCCGGAGGTACGGCCTATATGACGACGCATGCTTCCAGACAGAGATCACCGAGCTGCGCTGGGACGAGGCCGACTGGCGATGGGTGGTCAAGTCGGATCGGAACGACGAGATGCGCGCGCGTTTCGTCGTCTCGTCGAGCGGCCCACTTAGCCGCCCGAAGCTGCCGGGAATTCCCGGCGTCGACACCTACGCAGGTCACACATTCCACACCAGTCGTTGGGACTACGCGTATACGGGCAGCGACCTGACGGGGCTTGCCGACAAGCGCGTCGGGGTCATCGGCACGGGAGCAACCGGGGTGCAGTGCATCCCGCACCTCGCCGAGGGCGCCGGACATCTCTACGTGTTTCAGCGCACCCCGTCGTCGATCAGCGTGCGCGGGAACGTCCCGACCGATCCGGAGTGGGTCAACCAGCTCAAGCCCGGATGGCATGACGAGCGGATGACCAACTTCAACGTGTTGGTGACCGGCGGGCAGCAGGACGTGGACCTGGTCGGGGACAGCTGGACTGACATCTTTCGCAAGGTCGCGGGCTTCTTCGCCGGTATGGCCGGCGAAGGGCTCAGCGAAGAGGAACTCGTTGAGCAGTTCGAGATCGCCGACTTCGCGAAGATGGAGGAGATTCGACGTCGGGTGGACTCGATCGTGGAGGATGCGGCGACCGCCGATGCTCTCAAGCCCTACTACAAGATGATGTGCAAGCGTCCGTGCTTCAGCGACGACTACCTGCCGACGTTCAATCGTCCGAACGTGAGGCTGATCGACACCGACGGCCGCGGGGTCGAACGGTTCACCGAGACCGGAGTCGTCGTGGACGGGCAGGAGTACGAGCTCGACTGCGTCGTCTTCGCCACGGGCTTCGAGGTGGGGACTGAGTTCACCAAGCGTGCTCGCTACGATGCGGTGGGCCGCGACGGCATCCGCCTCTCGTCGAAATGGGCGAATGGCGCGTCGACCTTCCACGGCTTCTATACCGAAGGGTTCCCGAACATGTTCTTCCTCGGGATCACCCAGACCGGCCTGACGATCAACTTCCCCCACATGCTCAATGAGCAGACCCGACATCTCGCACACGTCGTCCGGCGGTGCCGAGAACGGGCCGCGACATACGTCGAGCCTGCGATCGAGGCGGAAGAAGAATGGTGCGCCACCATGCGTCGTCTCGCGGTCGCCAACGAGGGATACCTGCTCGAGTGCACCCCCGGCTACGTCAACCAGGAGGGCCGGCCGTCGTCCGCCAACAGCCTGTTGTCCTCGCAGTACGGAGAAGGCCCGGAGGCGTTCTTCGCGTTGCTTCGCGCCTGGCGCGACGAGGGCAGCATGAAGGGCTTGGAGCTGCGTTGTGGTCCGTCCTGAGCCGGGCGGATCAGTGATCCAACCGTCGGTGACGGTGATCGATCGGGTGGTTTTTCCCGCCGGCGAGGCAGGGAGCTGGCTGGATCGTCTGCGGACCGAATATGCGACTGGGGCATGTCAGCGCGGCATGCGACTCGCGGATACCTGGTGGTGCTACGTGGGTGCCGACGCCATCGAGGTTACCGTGCGGTGGGAGCTGCCGGACGTCTCGTCGTTCTGGGCCATGCGGCACGCTGCTCGGAGTGACAGATCTCTGGCCACATGGTGGGCGGAGACCGACGCGGTGGCGGTCGAACGTCATCGAACGGTGTGCTCGTCGCTGTGACTCGGTGGGTTGTCCAGCTGGGGCTCGACGAGGCGGCCGTCCTTGACGGGTTGCCCGGCTCCGCAGGACGCAATCTCCACGGTTGCCTGTGTGCGGGGGATGCGACGTGGGACATCGTGTCCCCGACGTTCCCTGAGCCCGGCATCGACGGTGTACACGTTGTCGACGCCGTAGCCATCGCGCCGTTGTCCGGCGCGCACGTTGTCCTCGCTGGTCCCCGCGTCAAACGCACCTTCTTGTTTCGAGTGCAGCCAGGCACAGCTTTGCACGTTCAGGAGCAGTTCGAGGCTGAGCTCGCGGCAATGCCCCGATACATCGACGCGATCCAAAGCTGGGCACTGGGACGCGTCGACCAAGCAACCTACCCGTCGATCTGGACCCACGCCTGGGAGCAGGAGTTCGCGTCGGCGGACGACCTCAACGGCGAGTACGCGATGAACGCGTACCACTGGGCAGGGGTGGACCGATGGTTCGATACAGAGATCCCCGGGGCGATCGTCGAATGGCGCCTGGGCCAGTGGTTGTACGAGCCAGCGGGGCCGGTGCTGAAGTAGCCGGTTCAACCCGACTGCTATAGTAGTATGTACTTACTATTAAACTGACGACGGGAGACTGCGCGTGAGCGACGCAGGAGACGGCGATGGCGGGATCCTTCAAGGAAAGGTCGCCCTCGTCACCGGAGCGGCCAGCGGAATCGGCAGAGCGACAGCCGTGGCCATCGCACGGGCCGGGGCGCTTGCAGTGGCCGTCCTCGACCTCGATGCCGACATATGCCACGAGACCGAGCGCCTCGTCAGAGATGCCGGCGCGCTTGCCCTCGCCATCACGTGCGACGTTGCAGATCCGGACGCCCTGTCCGCCGCCTTCGCCGACGTGGAGCACCTTTACGGCGGAATCGATCTCGTGCACAACAACGCGGGCCTCGTGAGCGGTACGCCCCCGTGGCCCGCGACGCCGTTGGCACGGGCGAAGAGCGTAATGCTCGTCAACTTTGGCGGCGCGGTGTACGGGACTCAGCTCGGTATCGCCGCCCTCAGACGTCGCGGCGGCGGAGCGATTGTGAACACCGCATCCCTCGGAGGTCTTGCTCCGTCTCGTGACGACGCTGTCTACGGAGCTACGAAGGCGGGAGTAATCATGCTCTCCCGATCCTGCCGCTCGCTGCGCCGCGAGGGCATCCGGGTCAATGCGGTCTGCCCCGGCGCCGTGGATTCGCCGATGTTGCGAGAAACCGGCGATGGACAGCCCGCGGCCTGGCTCAAGGGATTGGCCACCGTTCAGCTTCTGACAGCCGAGCAGGTCGCCGAGGTCGTGGTTCAAGTCGCGACCGATGACGCGTGTGCCGGCGAAGCGGTCATCATCGACAACCCCGGTTCCGGATCCGATGGCGCTCCGATCGTCTCGTTCCAGCAGTTCGCGGACGCCGCGCCGGCGGTCTTCAAAAGCGTTGCACCGCAGCGAGACCGGAGCTCCACCGGACTGGATGGCGGGGCGCCCTCGCCAGCGATGTCCCTCGACGAGGCCATTTACACGACGAGAGCAATGCGGAGGCTGCGCACCGACCCCGTTCCCACGGAACTGCTCTCGCAGATCGTCGAGGCGGCGACCATGGGTCCGTCGGGAAACCTTATGCAAAACTGGCGCTTCTACGTCGTCACCGATCGCACCGAGATCGAGAAGCTGGGCAACCTGTGGCGAACGATCTATGAACGCGTTAGACATCGCGGCGGCGAGATGCCCGAGACTCTGCTCAAGTCTTGCGAGTACATGATCGAGCACTTCCGTCGCGTCCCGGCGGTCGTGCTTGCCGGAGCCACGAACTTCCCTGGACGCGAGGCAAATCACGTCCTGACGACGACCTGGTACGCGAGCATCCTCCCGTCGGTGCAGAATCTCATGCTCGCGGCGCGCGCGCGGGGACTGGGAACCACGCTCACCACCTTGCTGCTCGCCGCACACGACGATGTCCGCGACATCGTTGGCGCCGCCGCCGACGTCACCTTGGTTGCCTGCATCCCAATTGGCTACCCGAAAGGCAGATTCGGTCGACCGGACCGCAATCCCACCGATGCCGTGGCGTGGCTGGACGGCCGGCCTCTCCCACCACCAGCGATCACGTACAAGCAGCCTGCGCCGCTCGAACGGTCCGCGCTCGCAGAGACGCGGGGGCGACCGTGACGAAGGCCGTCCTCGCGTCTTCACCAATGTGACTAGTCCAGAGCACGACGAGACCTACAACGATTGGTATGACGACACACATCTCGCCGATGTCCTGACATTGACCGGGTACACGGCCGCCGCCCGCTACCGGGTATCCGACGTCCAGGCGAAGGGCATGGAGCCGGCGCATCGCTACTTGTCGATCTACGAGGTCGAGAGCGATGACCTCCAGGGCGCTATCGACGCGCTCCTTCGCGCCGGCCGCGACATGGTCATCAGCGGACACCTCGACCTGGCGAACGCGGCCGCGTACCTCTACGACGAGATCACACCGCGGGTAGTGAGCGACGGTCGATAGACCGTCCGCTCAGATCGTCGCCACTCCGCCATCCACGACGACGTCGGCGCCGAGCATGTACGACGAGTCGTCGCTCGCAAGGAACAGGACGACTCCGGCGATCTCCGCCACGGTGCTGACTCGCCCGATCGTGAGCTGCGACTGCATGTCTGAGACCAGTTCGGCCAGGGCCGTCCGGTCGAGGCTCGAGTGCTCTTGCAGCTTCGACATCATCGGAGTGTCCACTGGCCCCGGGCTTATCGCGTTGACGCGGATGCCCCTCGGTGTCAGCTCCGCTCCGAAAGTGCGGGCAAAGGAGCGGACCGCAGCCTTCGACGCCGAGTACACGGACATGTCTCTCCAGCCGACTCGGGCGTTGATCGACGAGCACAAGATCACGCTGGCGCCCTTGCGCAGGTAGGGGGAGGCGACCTGAACGGTGAAGAAGACGCCGCGCGCATTCACAGCCATCTGCTCATCGAAGTCGGTCTCGGTCACCTGCTCGAACGGGACCGCCCGAGAGATCCCAGCGTTGGCGAAAAGGACATCGATCCCACCGAGCTGGTGCTGGATCTCGGCAAAGGCGGACTTCAGGCTGGAGACCGACCGGACGTCGGCCGTCAGGCCCAGTGCGTTCTTCCCGAGCCGCTCGCGCGCAACGTGGACTCGTTCGGGATCAGAACCTGTGACGACGACCGTCGCTCCTTCGTCGAGGAAGCGCTCCGCAGTCGCCAGGCCGATACCCGATGTCCCGCCGGTGATCACGGCGACCTTGTCAGCGAGCTTGCGCACGGCGTCATGTCCCTTCTCGCGCTCTTCATCGGGCAGCGTCGCGCCTACATGACCTCAGTATAGACGTAAGTACTCACTATATTATATAACCACAATTGGGTGCGACCAATTCCACCCTCACCGCGCCGTTCACCCGGCACACCACGCCAACCAAACCCCTGAGGAGTCGTCAGTTGGAGGTCGGCTTGGGTGGTGGCCGATGTAGGATTCGGCGCGCATTCGTTCGACCATGTGGGGGTGGTGCAGTTCGAAAGCGGGCCGCTCGGAACGGATGCGGGGCAGTTCGGTGAAGTTGTGCCGCGGCGGCGGGCAGCTGGTGGCCCATTCCAGCGAGTTGCCGTGGCCCCACGGGTCGTCGACGGTGACGGGCTCGCCGTAGCGCCAGCTTTTGAACACGTTCCACACGAACGGCAGCATCGATGCGCCCAGGATGAACGCCCCGACGGTGGAGACGGTGTTCAGGGTGGTGAAGCCGTCGGTGGGCAGGTAGTCGGCGTAGCGGCGCGGCATGCCCCGGGTGCCCAGCCAGTGCTGGATCAGGAACGTGGTGTGGAAGCCGATCGTCGTCAGCCAGAAGTGGACCTTGCCCAAGCGCTCGTCGAGCATCCGGCCGGTCATCTTCGGGAACCAGAAGTAGATGCCGGAGTAGACGGCGAACACGATCGTGCCGAAGAGCACGTAGTGGAAGTGGGCGACCACGAAGTACGAGTCGGAGACGTGGAAGTCGATCGGCGGCGCGGCCAGCAGCACGCCGGACAGGCCACCGAAGAGGAACGTCACCAGGAAGCCGATGGCGAACAGCATCGGCGTCTCGAACGACAGCTGGCCGCGCCACATAGTGCCGATCCAGTTGAAGAACTTGATGCCGGTCGGCACGGCGATGAGGAAGCTCAGGAACGAGAAGAACGGCAGCAGCACCTGGCCGGTCACGAACATGTGGTGCGCCCACACACTCATCGACAGGGCGGCGATTCCGAGGGTGGCGAAGACCAGGCCCTTGTACCCGAACATGGGCTTGCGGCTGAAGACCGGGATGACCTCGGAGATGATGCCGAAGAACGGCAGCGCCACGATGTAGACCTCGGGGTGGCCGAAGAACCAGAACAGGTGCTGCCACAGCATCGGCCCGCCGGTGGCGGAGTCGTAGACGTGGGCACCGAGCTGGCGGTCGGCCAGCAGCGCCAGCAGCGCGGCGGCCAGGATCGGGAAGACCATCAGCACCAGCAGCATGGTGACGAGGATGTTCCAGGTGAAGATCGGCATCCGGAACATCGTCATACCGGGCGCGCGCAGCGTCAGGATCGTGGTGAGGATGTTGACGCCGCCGAGGATGGTGCCCAGACCGGAGATCACCAGGCCGACGATCCACATGTCCGCACCGACGCCCGGGGAGTGCGCGACGCTGGTGAGCGGCGAGTAGGCGAACCAGCCGAAGTCGGCGGCGCCGTCGGGCGTGAGGAAGCCGGCGACGGCCATCGTGCTACCGAAGAGGTAGAGCCAGTACGCGAACGAGTTGAGCCGGGGGAACGCGACGTCCGGCGCGCCGATCTGCAGCGGCACTATGTAGTTGGCGAACGCGAACACGATCGGCGTCGCGAAGAACAGCAGCATGATCGTGCCGTGCATCGTGAACAGCTGGTTGTACTGCTCGCTCGAGAAGAACTGAAGCCCGGGCCTCGCCAGCTCGGCTCGCATGGCCAGGGCGAGGACGCCGCCGATCACGAACCACGCGAACGACGTGACCAGGTACATCATCCCGATCTGCTTGGCGTCGGTCGTGCGCAGCAGTCGTGAGAACGCCGAGCCCTTGACGGGCTGATGGACCGGCCACGGCCGAGTCACGATCGGCTTCGGGGCGACGGTGGTCACGAATGGCCTCCTGTGCTGGTTACCAGCTGAATCTCGTGCGACGGTAACGATCTGTGGCCGTACCAGTGGGCAGAATAGCCCGCCTACCGGACGGTATCCGGCCGGGGGCCGCTGCCGGGTGTTCAACGCCGCTTTCCGTGGCGTGGCTAACGGCGCCGCCAAGGACACGTTTCAGTATCGATCATCCCCACCCGCCAACCGGCGGCCGTACCCGACTGATCTTCTCGGTAGATCCTCTCTGGAGATCCTCTCCCGGGTGAACGGTGATCGCGAGGAGGCACCGGGTGCTGCTGGGTGACGAGCCCACCGGCCACCAGGATCGCGGCCGGGTCGACCTGGTGCTCGGCATTCTGCGCCAGCACGCCTACGGCGGGCACGCGGTGTTGATCTCCAGTCACGACGAGGCGGTGATCGCGGCGGCAGACCGGGTGGTGACGATGGCTGACGGCCGAATCGTCGCCGACGTCCGCGCTCCGGCGGCGCCGCACTGAATCGGGTGTCAACTTCTATACAGTTCTCTCAATCTTCCATCGTCAATCCCCTGTCACTAAAGTGACCTTCGCGTTACTGAACGCACTGGGGGGGGTTGACCGCCGTGGAGTTCGATCATCTCGTCCACCGCCTGACGACCGGGCTGGTCCGGGTGGCGGTAGCCGCCGACAGGTCCGGGCCGCCCGACCTGGAACGCACCATCGCACAGCAACAGGCGCTGCTCCTGCTCGCCCGCCGGCCGCAGGAGTACTCGCTGAGCAGCCTCTCCGCCGACCTCGGCATGCCGATGCCGGCCGCACAGACGGCCCTCGCGACGCTCTGCCGCGAAGGCCTCGTCTCGATGGAGCCGAGCCCGTCGTACTCCCCGCACGACATGCGCGTGGAGTTGACCGAGCACGGGAGGGCCCAGGCGCCGGAGTTTCTCAATTGGGCAGATGCCCTGCTCACGGAGCTGGAGGAGCTCGGCGAGGACGACCAGCGCCGGCTCCTGCAGTTCGTCACCAACCAGATCTTCGCCATGCAGCGGCGCGGCGAGATCCCCATCACCAAAATGTGCGTGACGTGCCGCTTCTTCGACGGGTACGCCCACGTCGGCACCACCGAGCCGCACCACTGCCGGCTCGTTGACGCCCCCTTCGGGTACCGCGAGCTGCGACTGCGCTGCCCCGAGCAGCAGCAGAACCCGAAGACCGACCCGTGATCGGTGTCGTGATCTAGCTCTACCCGGGAACAGCGGATCGTATGGTGGGCATCGAATCGCGCCTGGGCTGGTACGAGAAGCTGGACAAGCCACGGTGGCGCCCTCCCCCGGCGGTGCTCGGCGCGGTGTGGACCCCGCTGTACGCGCTGACCGCGGTAGCCGGCGCCCGGGCTCTCGACCACACGTCCGGCGAACAGCGACGGGCGTTCACCCGGTCGTACGCGCTGAGCCTGGCGCTGAGCGCGGCCTGGTCGCCGCTGTTCTTCGGAGCGCGGTCGCCGCGGCTCGCGTTGGTCGACGTCGCGGCCCTCGACGCCGCCAACGTCGACCTGCTACGCCGCGCCTGGCACGCCGATCGGCTCGCCGCCGCGTGCCTCACGCCATACGTGGCGTGGACCGTCTTCACCACCGCCCTCACCGCCGCCATCGCCCGCCGCAACCGCGACCCCTGGACCGGTCCGGTCGCCTCGGTAGCGCCGCGATAGTCGTCTGGTAGTGCCATCCTTCATTGTCAATGCGTTGTCGTGAGGCCGGTGTGCCGGCACGGGTAGCGACGGCTCCGGCGACCTGGTGGGCACGGACCACGGGGGAGGTCGGCGGAGTCCTGGCTTCCGTGCCCGCCGGGTGCGCGTCGACCACCCCGGCCGGTGGGGCGCGCGAACCCGCGCGCCCCACCGGCCGCACACTATCCGTATGACGGCGGTGGCTACCGGCGCAACCGGAGGGATCGCCTAACCGATACCGGTCGGCTGACAGGGTGGCGATGACGTCGGATACGGACCTGATAATCGTCGGCGGCGGGCCCGCCGGCTGCGCGGCGGCCGTCATGGCGTCCAGCCTGGGTATACGCAGCGTCCTCCTGGAGCCCAGGGCGCTGTGCCACAAACTGCGCCACATCTCGTCGACGGTGAACGTGTTGGGTGGCTTCCCCTCCGGCCGCGAACTGGCGGCGCGCATCACCGACGACGTCGCCGGGGCCGCCCACTGCGACGTGCGGCTCGGGCGCACTGCCACGGCGGTACGCGCAGCCGACGACCACGTACGGGTCGAACTGGACGACGGCGGGTCCTACCGCGCGCCGTACGCGGTGGTCGCGACCGGCGTGCGGCCACAGGCAACGGCCGAGGCGGACTGGATCGTCCAGGACAGCGAGGTGAGCGCCAAGGCCCTGTGGGAGGCCGAGGCGTCCGACCTGACCGGCGCGCAGCTTCTGGTACTCGGCATCGACCGGCCGTTGGGCACGCTGCTGCGCACCCATCCGGACGTGGACATGCGCCTACTCGTGCTCTACTCGACGGCCGAGCAGTACAAGGCCGACGAGATCCATGCCGACCCACGGGTGGGCCTGCTGCCGATCGCGCACCTCGAACTGCTCCACGGCACCGACGGCCTCCTTCGCCTGCGTGCCGTCGCCGACACCGGCGACGAACGTGGCTTCGCCGTCGATCATCTGTTCCTCAACCTGGGAAGTCGTCCGGTCGCGCCGCACGGGGACCTGCGCACGGACGCCTCGGGCTACTGTCCGCCCGGCATCCAGCACCCCCGGATTCTGGTCGCCGGTGACCTGCGCGGTCCGCGTTACCAACGCATCCTCACGGCGTTCGGGTCGGGCGCGGAGGCGGCACTCACGGCGTACTACGCCGTGAACGACCTCATCTGAGGGTCGGCAGATGCGAATATCCACCCGACGGACGACAGTCGCACCATAATGGACAGTCCGATCACGACGGTGGCGGCAACTCACCACCGGCGCGACGATGGGGCCATGAGCCGAGCCAGGATCGAGGCCGTCGTCTTCGACGTCAACGAGACGCTGTTCTCCCTCGACCGGCTGAGACCGGCGTTCAACGACGCCGGCCTGGACCCCGCGCTGGTGCCGCTGTGGTTTGCCAGTGTGCTCCGCGACGGGTTCGCACTGACCGCGCTCGGCGACTTCCAGCCGTTCACCGCGGTAGCCGCCGAAGCCCTGCGCGGACTCGACGAGCGCGTCGACGACCGCGCCGTCGCCGCCGTACTCGGGGCGTTTCGGGAATTGACCCCCCACGCCGACGTCGAACCCGCGTTGCGCACGCTGCGCACCGCTGGTATCCCGACGGCCACTTTGAGCAACGGAAGTGCTGACGGGGTAAGGGTTCTGCTCGACCGCGCCGGCCTGGCCAGGTACGTGTCGCGCAACCTGTCAATAGACGCCGTGCACCGCTGGAAGCCAGCCAGCGAGCCCTACCTCTACGCGGCCGCCGAACTCGGCGTCGAACCGCAGCGGCTCGCACTGGTCGCCGTGCATCCGTGGGACTGCGCCGGCGCGGCCGCGGCCGGGCTGAAGGCAGCATGGGTACAGCGTTCGCATCCTCGCTGGCCGATGGTGTTCCCTACGCCCGACGTGACCGGCGCGGACCTGGCGGTAGTCGTCGCGACGCTGCTGGCCGATCGGTCCTCATCAACCGGCGTTTAGCCGCGCCGGTACTGGCTAGTGCTGTGCTGGCGGACATCCCGGCGCGTCTGACCAGGTAAGCGGTCGACCGCGCCGACGCCGAGGGCTGTTCGGAAAGTGAGTTGTCCCTGCTGGCAGTACCCAGCCGGTCACTTGAGTGACCGGCTGGATGGTGGTGCCCCGGTCTACGCGGGCTGCCCCACGCCATCGACGAGGAGAGCCGCGATGCCGGTTGCCGCACACCACCGCCGGATGGCGGCCATCCGGGCCGCCTTGAACCCGGGACTGTTGATGATCGGATACATCGTGCTCGCCACCGTGGTGGCCGTAGCCGCCGTGACGACGCAGGTCCCGCGGCCACGGCATACGCTCACGGTATTCACCGCCGGCACCAAACCACATTCACCGGTGTTCGCCCCCGGCACCGCCGGCGCGAAGCTGTACCCCTCCTCGACGACGCCGTCCCCATCCCCCTCGGACAGCCCCGCCGCCAGCTCCGCACCGGCGGCATCACCGGTCCCCCCGGTGGCATTCACCCCCACGGAACAGGCCCCACCCGCCGCCCCGGCACCCGTCCAAGCCCCCGCTCCACCGTCCGGGCGGGCCGTGGCCGTCGCCTATTCGCTGCGCCAACTCGGCAAGCCGTACGTGTACGGCACCGCCGGCGACTCGTCCTTCGACTGCTCGGGTCTGGTAATGCGCGCCTGGCAGGCGGCAGGAGTGTCTCTGCCACGCACGACGTACGAGATGGCCCGCGTCGGCAGCCGCATCACCCGCGGCCAACTGCGGCCCGGTGACCTGGTGTTCCTCTACAACTACGGCCACGTCGCGCTCTACATCGGCGACGGCAACATCATCGAAGCCCCCAACTCCCGCTCCGTCGTACGCATCCGCCCGCTGCCGTCTGGCGTCGACGCCTACGCACGCGTCAGCGACGACGTCTAGGTCATGTCCGTCGACGCACGAAACCCATGACCCCCGTCGCGACGAACAGAATCGCGCCGATGACGAACAGCCAGAACAGGCCCTTGAGTGCCAGGCCGAGTACGGCCAGGATCAGCCAGATAACGAGAAGTCCGATGATCAATCCCATGGCATGGTCTTACCCCGACGATGATCGATATAAACCCCGGTCGCCTACCAATGTGGAGCGTCGCAGATGCCATGGCTGGTGGGTCACAGATGCCATGGCTGATCGCCGGCCCGTGATCGCGGGCGTTTTCTCGGTGGACCGGGGTTTAGCCCCGTCGGTATGGGCAGTGCTGTCCTACTGAACAAATCAACATCGCATTCTCCCCTGCTCGCAGCGCCCGACCGGCCTCACCCAGGCCGGCCGGATGGTGGCCCTCTACATGCCAGGGCCGCTACCCCGCGCCATCGGTGAGGAGACCTGCCGCATGCTGATTCCCCCGCCCGACGATCGGACGGCAACCACCCGCGCGACCTGTAATTATGTGATCAATTTCTTGCTGCTCGCCGCGGTGACGGCCAGTGGCGCCGCGGCGGCGTTCGGGCCGCGGGAGTCCCAGATCGAGCCGGCGGTCACCGCCGAACCGAGCCAATCCCTGCCCACCATGCTGGCCACGCAGCCCGTGGCTCCAGCAGAGAGCAGCCGTACGGCTACCGCGCCGACGACCGCGTCGCAGCTCATCCCACCGACCGGCAGCGTGCGCCTCACATACATCCAAGCGCGCGGAAACCCGTCGGCGGCGGTCGCCTACGCACTGCGTCAACGCGGTACGCCGTATCGGTGGGGCGCGACCGGCAACGGCGGCTTCGACTGTTCGGGTCTGGTCATGCGGGCCTGGCAAGCGGGCGGCGTCTACCTGCCGCGCACCACGTACCAGATGGCGCGCGTCGGCACGCGCATCACACGCTCCCAGCTACAGCCCGGTGATCTGATCTTCAGCAACAACTTCGGTCATGTGCAGCTGTACATCGGCGGCGGGCGGTTCGTCCAAGCCTCGCGCCCCGGCACGGTCGTCTCGACCGGGCCGCTGCCCTAC
>JAOPVX010000095.1 GCA_025965975.1 Mycobacterium sp.
CGGCAAGCCGGAATGGGCCGAGGACCCGGAGTACAGCACGGCGCGTGCCCGCCAGGACAAGATCTTCGACATCTTTGCCGAGATCGAGAAGTGGCTGGCCGACAAGACCAAGTACGAGGCGGTCGACATCCTAAAGAAGTTCGAGGTGCCCTGCGCGCCGGTGCTGAGCATGAAGGAGATCGCCGCGGACCCCGCGATGCGCAAGGCCGGCACCGTCGTCGAGGTGGATCAGAAGGGTCGCGGGTCTTTCCTGACGGTCGGCAGCCCGATCAAGTTCTCCGAGTTCAAGCCGGACATCAAGGGCGCGCCGCTACTCGGCGAGCACACCGATGAGGTCCTCGCCGGACTGGGATACGACGCGGACACCATCGCCGAGTTCCACAAGAACAAGGTCGTTGTCTGACGGCAGTGTGAAGGCCGCCCCAGGTCACCAGCCTGAGGCGGCGCCGTCTCAGACCCCATGCGTCAGCCGGAGGAGGAAGCTCATGAATCCCACGTCGACGGGCGAAGCGAGCACGATGACTGAGGTGGTCCGAGAGATCGCGGCCACCTCTCGCGCGCAGCGCGGCGCCCTGCTTCCCATCCTGCACGCGGTCCAGGAGGCCTTGGGTTGCGTTCCGCCGGAGGCGATCCCGGTCTTGGCCGACGAGCTCAACCTCTCCCGTGCTGACGTACACGGCGTGGTGACCTTCTACCACGACTTCCGCTCGCAGCCGGCCGGCCGAACCGTTGTCCGCCTCTGCCGCGCGGAGGCGTGCCAGGCAGTCGGCGCCGGACGACTGGTGGACCACCTGCGCGACAGGTACGGCATGTCGTTGGGGGACACCCGCTACGACGATTCGGTGACCGTGCAGCAGGTCTTCTGCCTGGGCAACTGCGCGCTGGGCCCGGCAGTGCAGGTCAATGGTCGGCTCCACGGCCGGGTGGACGAGGTCCGATTGTCTGCGATTCTCGACCGGGCGATCGCGCAATGAGCGCGTCGACGGCACCGGTCACGGTGTACGTGCCAGGGGATTCTGCGGCGAAATCAGTCGGCGCAGACGAGGTGGCGGACGCCCTGCTGCGCGCCGCGGCTCGCGCACGCCAGCCAATCCGGTTGGTGCGCAATGGGTCGCGCGGCATGTTGTGGCTGGAGCCGTTGGTCGAGGTGGCAACGCCGAACGGACGGATCGGCTACGGACCGGTTGCCCCATCAGAGGTCGATCACCTCGTCACCGCCGGCATGTTCGAGGGGGGCGACCACCCGTCACGAGTCGGTGTGGTCGAGGAGCTGCCCTGGATGGCGACGCAGGATCGCGTCACATTCGCACGGGTGGGCGTCACAGATCCCTTGTCCCCCAGCGACTATCTGAGCCACGGCGGCCTCTCAGGGCTCCGCCGGGCCTTGGAGATGTCACAGGCGGACGTGGTCGCGGAGGTCACCGACTCCGGGTTGCGCGGGCGTGGCGGTGCGGGCTTCCCGGCCGGGATCAAATGGAAAACGGTCCTCGGATGCCTGGATGAGCTGAAGTTCGCCTGCTGCAACGCCGACGAAGGCGACAGCGGGACGTTCGCCGACCGGATGGTCATGGAAGGCGACCCGTTCCTGCTCATCGAGGGCATGACGATCGCGGCCTACGCGGTCGGCGCCACGGAGGGCTACATCTACATCCGGTCGGAGTACCCGGACGCGGTGGCCACCATGCGCTCTGCCATCGAGATCGCACGCGGGCAAGGGTGGCTCGGAGAGAGTGTGCTCGGCTCGTCGCTGAGCTTCGAACTGCATGTGCGGGTGGGCGGCGGGGCCTACATCTGTGGCGAGGAGACCTCCATGCTGGAAAGCCTGGAGGGCAAGCGCGGCGAGGTCCGGGCGAAGCCGCCGATCCCGGCCGTACATGGCCTGTTCGGCAAGCCGACGGTGGTGAACAACGTGCTCACCCTGACCAGCGTGCCGACGGTCCTTGCCAATGGTGCGCAGGCGTATCAGGAGCTCGGGGTGGAGCGATCGCGTGGCACCCAGGTGTTCCAGCTCGGCGGGAACATCCGGCACGGCGGCGTCGTGGAGAAGGCCTTCGGGGTGACGCTGGGCGAACTCGTGAACGGCTACGGCGGCGGAACCCGTTCCGGACGCCCGGTGCGTGCGGTCCAGGTCGGCGGCCCGCTCGGCGCCTATCTGCCGGCGTCCAGGTTCGAGCTGCCGATGGACTACGAGGGGTTCCTTGCGGCGGGTGCGATGGTCGGCCACGGCGGCATCGTGGTGTTCGACGACACTGTCGACATGGCGGCTCAGGCCAGGTTCGCGATGGAATTCTGCGCCGCGGAGTCGTGCGGCAAGTGCACGCCGTGCCGGGTGGGCTCGGTGCGCGGGGTCGAGGTGATCGACCGGATCACCGCGGGCGAGCACCGCGACGAGAACCTGGCCCTGCTCGAAGACCTCTGCGACGTCATGACCGACGGTTCCCTATGCGCGATGGGCGGCCTTACGCCGATGCCGGTGCGCAGCGCGATCACACATTTCCCCGACGACTTTCTCGCCAGGGAACCCGGCGGAGAAACGACGACCGCGCACATCAGCGCGAGGACAGACGGTATGTCATGAGCCTGCTCAAGGAACCCGACTACGGCACCCCGGCCAAGGACGGTCCGGCAACGGTCTCGCTGGAAGTGGACGGGCTGCGCGTTTCCGTTCCGGACGGCACGTCGGTCATGCGGGCCGCCGCGCTTGCTGGCGTCGACATCCCCAAGCTGTGTGCCACGGACACGCTCGAAGCGTTCGGTTCCTGCCGGCTGTGTCTGGTGGAGATCGACGGACGCCGTGGTACCCCCGCCTCGTGCACGACCCCGGTATCCGACGGAATGGTCGTGCGGACCCAGACGCCGAAGGTCGCCAAGCTCCGCGAGAACGTCATGGAGCTCTACATCTCCGACCATCCGCTGGACTGCCTCACCTGTCCGGCCAACGGTGACTGCGAGTTGCAGGACATGGCCGGCGTAGTCGGGCTGCGTCAGGTCAGGTACGGCTACGAAGGGGCGAACCACCTCGACGCGGTCGCCGACCACAGCAACCCGTACTTCGACTTCGACCCGTCCAAGTGCATCTCCTGCTCCCGCTGCGTGCGGGCCTGCGGGGAGATCCAGGGCACGTTTGCGCTCACCATCGAGGGCCGGGGCTTCGAATCGAAGGTGTCGGCAAGTGCGGGTGAGTCGTTCATGGACTCGGAGTGCGTGTCCTGTGGCGCATGTGTGCAGGCGTGCCCGACGGCGACGCTGCAGGAGCGTTCCGTGGTTGAACTTGGGGTGCCTTCGCGGTCGGTGATCACCACGTGCGCGTACTGTGGCGTCGGCTGCTCGTTCAAGGCCGAGTTGCGCGGTGACGAGGTGGTCCGCATGGTGCCCCTCAAGGACGGCGGCGCCAACGAGGGCCACTCGTGCGTGAAGGGACGGTTCGCCTTCGGATACGCAACTCATCCGGACCGGGCGCTGCGCCCGATGGTTCGCGAGAAGATCACCGACCCGTGGCGGGAGGTCGAGTGGGACGAGGCGATCGGTACAGTCGCCCGCCGGATGCTGGAGATCAAGCAGCGGTACGGCTCGGGAGCAATCGGCGCGATCACCTCGTCGCGGTGCACCAACGAAGAGGTCTACGTCGTCCAGAAGATGGTGCGCGCCGCCTTCGGCAATAACAATGTCGACACGTGTGCCCGGGTTTGCCACTCGCCAACGGGGTACGGGCTGAAGCAGACCTTCGGTGAGTCGGCCGGCACGCAGGACTTTCGTTCGGTGGCCCAAGCGGACGTCATCATGGTGATCGGGGCCAATCCGACGGACGGACACCCGGTCTTCGCGTCCAGGATGAAGCAACGGCTGCGCGAGGGCGCAAAGCTCATCGTGGCCGACCCGCGTCGCATCGACTTGGTGCGCTCGCCGCATATCGAGGCCGATCACCACATCCAATTGCAGCCAGGAACGAACGTGGCGGTCGTCAATGCCATGGCGCACGTGGTGGTGACCGAGGGCCTGGTCGACCAGTCGTTCGTGGCCGCCAGGTGCGAGGGATTCGACGAGTGGGCGGAATTCATCTCCCGCACCGAGAACAGCCCAGAGGCCGTCAAGTCGATCACCGGCGTGCCGGCCGAGGAGGTGCGCGCCGCCGCCCGGCTGTATGCGCAGGCCGGTAACGGGGCCATCTATTACGGCCTCGGTGTCACCGAACACAGCCAGGGCTCGACGATGGTGATGGGCATGGCGAACCTCGCGATGGCCTGCGGCAACATCGGCCGCGACGGCGTCGGCGTGAACCCGCTGCGCGGCCAGAACAACGTGCAGGGCTCGTGCGACATGGGGTCTTTCCCGCACGAGCTGAGCGGCTACCGGCACGTGTCGGACGACGCAGCGCGTAAGGTCTTCGAAAACCTTTGGGGGACCGTGCTGTTGCCCGATCCCGGGTTGCGCATCCCGAACATGTTCGACGCCGCTATCGAGGGTACGTTTCGCGGCCTGTTCGTCCACGGTGAGGACATCGCGCAGTCCGACCCGAACTTCCATCACGTCTCGGCCGCGCTGGGCGCGATGGAGCTGGTGGTGGTCCAGGACCTGTTCCTCAACGAGACCGCGAAGTTCGCCCACGTGTTCCTGCCGGGTGCGTCGTTCCTGGAGAAGGACGGCACCTTCACCAACGCGGAACGCCGGATCAACCGGGTGCGTGCGGTGATGAAGCCCAAGAGCGCCAAGCACGAGTGGGAGATTGTCTGCCAGATCGCCACGGCGATGGGCTATCCCATGCATTACGACCACCCCAGCCAGATCATGGACGAGATCGCCTCGGTCACCCCGACCTTCGCCGGGGTGTCGTTCAAGAAACTGGACCAGGTGGGCAGTATCCAGTGGCCCTGCGACGAGCGTGCTCCGGAGGGCACGCCGATCATGCACGTGGAGTCCTTCACCCGCGGCAAGGGCAGGTTCGTGCCGACGCCGTTCGTACCTACCGACGAGCGCAGCACACGCCGCTACCCACTGATCCTGACCACGGGCCGAATCTTGAGCCAGTACAACGTCGGAGCGCAGACCCGTCGCACCGCCAACATCGCCTGGCACCGTGAGGATCTGCTGGAGATCCATCCCCACGACGCCGAGGTGCGGGGCATCGCCGACGGTGACGAAGTCATGCTGGTCAGCCGAGTCGGCGAGACGAAGCTACGCGCGCAGATATCCGAACGCATGCCCACCGGGGTCGTGTACACCACGTTCCATTACCCCATCACCGGCACGAACGTTCTTACCACCGAGAACTCCGACTGGGCGACAAACTGCCCGGAGTACAAGGTGACCGCCGTCCAGGTCAGCCTCACCCACCCGACTCCCGGGCAGCACGGGGAATCGGCCGCGGATCGTGTGCTGGCGTCGGGACGCGTGGACTGACATGTCGCTTCACGGACCCGCAGAGATCAGGTTGATCAATGACATCGTCGTTCACTTTGGCTACCTGCCCACCGAGCAGGCGGCTGGCGCGGTCGCAGACCACGTCGAGAGGTTCTGGGACCCGCGAATGAAAAGCCGGCTGATCGAGCTGGTCGCCGCCGAAACAGCGGATCTCGGCCCCGTGGCGGTGGCCGCGGCGGCGCTGCTGCCGTAACCCCGCTACCTGCTGGAGGTTTGGAAGCCGGCCGGTGCACAGCGAAGGACATCGGTCGTCCAGCAGCGCGTCCACCCCGGCCAGCTCGGCGGGCAGCTGTTCGCTAGCGCTAGCCGGCGGCTCAAGGTGCGCCGTGATTACGCAGGGTGCACTGCGGAATCCGGGCGCGGTTGAGTAGCGTCGACGCTGTTCGCCAGGCTGTCAGCGGTGGGTGCACGCGCCAGTTCCCTTACCTATCTGCGTTTCCGGGTGGGAAAAATACACTCGCGAGCGCCGGTCTGCCCGCCGACGCCTTCGTCGTCGACATCCCGCCAGAAATCGGTGTCGTACTGGGTGTCCGGGATCGGGATCCTCTCGCCGAACTGCTTGTGTTGGGTGAGCTCAGGCGCCAGTTCCAGCTCTTCGGCGTCGATGTGGAGCCGGTCGATGTCGTCGAAGATGCGTTCGGCGTCATTGACGATGCGACGCGTGGCTGGGGCGTCGCCGTACCTCGACGCCAACGATGTCACGCACCGCCGAAGGCTCCCGATCAGCTTGTAAAGTTCTTCAAGTTCGGCAGTCCTGGACATCGGATCTCCTTGGCGTGGAGCATTCTGCGGCGCGTAGCACCGGCTGATAAGTGGCGACATTGGTCTCAGAGGACAGCGCGTCCATGGGTCTGCGCCGAGGAGCTACGGGGCACGGCGGCCATTACCGCGGCAAGCCCACGTTCGGGTATCCGGGGCGGTGCAGCAGCCGCGTCATGAGGGCGGCGCACAGGCAGATCAGGCCGGCGGCGACGAACGGAATCATTAGCCCGTGCGACGACACCAGCATTGCGGGCAGCCCGACTCCGATAATTCCTCCGAACAGCTTGGCGCTGTAGACCAGGCCGAAGTTGCGTACGGCGTTCCGCTCGCCGAAGTAGTCGGCAACCAGGCTCGCGAACAGCGGGTAGAAGGCGCCGCCCGCCAACCCGCTGAGCGCAGCGAAGATCACGAACGCTGCGGGCAGCCCAATCGATGCGGAATACGCGAAACCTAAGTGCGCGCAGCCCTCAAGTAGCAGCGCGGCGCTCAGCGTCTGACGTCGCCCGAATCGGTCGGAGATCCGACTGGCGACGCTACGACCCCAGCCGTTGACGACAGCAAGTAGACCAACGGCCGATGCGGCGACGCCTGGAGCAAAACCATGCGATGTGGCGACGCTCGGGACGTACGCAATGGCCAGCAGGGAGGCCGCCGCGGCAAACACCAGGATGAGGTACATGAGCACGAACGCAGACGTCCGTACGGCTTCTCCGGGCGAGTACTGCCGCACCGCCGGCCCGTTGTTTGCCAGACTGCGGTTCACCCGCTTATCGACGGCCCACAGTTTGGGATCGACGTCCGGCGGCCACCAGCCCGGCGGGGGATCCCGCAAAAAGACGCCACAGATCGCCACAATGGCGATGATGCAGACGCCCACCCCGGTGAAGATCGCCGTACGATTCTGGGGTCCGAGGACGGCGGCGAAAAGCGGGATGAACGGCACGGCGCCATAGGCGAATGCCCCGGTGACGAACCCGACGCGGACGCCGCGCTCCTCCGGATACCATTTCGCGACCGTGGAGGCACACGTGGCGTAAACGATCCCGGCGCCGGTGCCGCACAGCACGGAATAACCCAGCACCGCGAGCACGAGATTGTCGGTTCGGGCAAGTGTCAAGGGGCCGACGGCGCACAAGAGTGCACCGACGAGCATCGCCCGCGACGGAGCAAGGGCTAAGCGGTGGCGCAACGCCGCCGTGGGCGCGGCCGCACCCGCCTGAAATACCAGCCAGAGGGCCAGCACCCAGTAGGCACCTGTCGCACCTCGTCCGTGGGTGTCGTGCAGCGCGGTGACGGCGACGCCGTAGCCGTACTGGAGCACGCTGATCCCGGCCAGGGCCGCCCACGCGAGCCCGAGCATCCATGTCCGGGAGCGTCCCATGATGTCGTGCGGCCGCTCACCGACTCGGTACGAGCGTCCATGGACATCCCGGACTTCCACGACTGCCACGCGGTCTGTGTTGTTTGCCATCCTGGCCTCCGAGATACTATGCATACAGTATGCAATCTTTGTACTCTGACTTCGACGGCTTGTCTAGAGCCATCGCTCTCCGGAACAAAGTGCTGCTCGTGCGCCAGGCATAGTGTAGACAGTATTCTCGTAGGGTAGTCTCGGTCTCGTAAGGCCGAGCCGTCGTGCGAATGCCAACCTGCGCCGAAACCGAGGTGACCGGAATTGGGACGCGTCACGAGTCGACGCCGGGTAATCCGGCTTGTCGGCCCAGGGGTCACGGTACGACCGGACACTCTGGTGGCCGAGGAGCCTCTCGAGATCCGTGTCGGCGGAGGACCGCTGACGGTGACGATGCGCACTCCGGGCCACGACTTCGACCTGGCCGCGGGGTTCCTTGTCAGCGAAGGAGTCGTGCGGCGCGCGGATGAAGTCGCGGGCATCCGGTACTGCGCCGGCGCCAGCGACGACGGCAATACCTACAACGTTCTCGACGTGATGCTTTCCCCCGGCGTGCCCGCACCTGATCCGTCCCTCGAGCGCAACTTCTATACGACGTCGTCGTGCGGGCTGTGCGGCAAGGCCAGCCTGGACGCAGTGCGTACCACGGCAGCCTGGTCGGTCCGTGACGATCCATTGCGCCTCGGCGCGGCAATCGTGGCGGAACTGCCGGACCGGCTTCGGGCCGCGCAGCAGATCTTCGCCCGTACCGGCGGCTTGCACGCGGCCGGGGTGTTCTCTGCGGATGGGCGGCTGCTGTGCCTGCGCGAGGACGTCGGACGGCACAATGCGGTCGACAAGGTAGTGGGTTGGGCACTGCGTGAGGACCGGCTCCCGCTGCGCGGCAAGCTGCTGCTGGTCAGCGGGCGGGCTTCGTTCGAATTGGTGCAGAAGGCGGTGATGGCCGGCATACCCCTGCTCGCGGCGGTCTCGGCGCCGTCGTCGCTTGCCGCCGACCTCGCCGCGGATGCCGGGCTCACCCTGATCGGCTTCCTGCGCGGATCCTCGATGAACGTCTATTCGGCCGCGCACCGGTTAGGGCTGGTGGACGCAGCGACGCTCGCGCGTGAGGGCGCTCGACCGTCGACGCAGTCGTGAAGTGCTCCCGGCGTCTGGCGTAAAGCACGTCGGCCAGCACCTCGCGCAGAGGGGTTTCCGGTTCGGCGCACGCCTGTCATAGCTGTCGCTGTGGCGGTCAGCGCGGTTATTCTTCGGGGCGTGCTTTATCGTCTCTGGACCGCCGCTACCCGGCATCCGTTTCTTGATGCGGTGCGTGAGGGCACGATTACTGACTTGGCATTTGACCGGTGGTTGGTGGCTTTGGCATGAAGTTGTCCACTCGGTTGTGGGCGGACAACTGCGACTTGGCAGCCGAGGCGCTCGCGCATCCGTTCGTGTGTCGCCTCAGCGACGGCTCCTTGGCCCGTGAGATCTTCGCCGGCTACGTCGCACAGGACGCCTTCTTCCTCGAGTCCTTCGCGCGCGCGTACGCCCTGGCTCTTGCTCGCAGTTCCGACACACAAACGCTGCTCGCGTTGGCCGATCTGCTCGCCGGGGTTCGCGAGGAACTCGGGTTGCACGCCTCCTACGCTGCCCGGTGGGGCATCGACATGGCTGACGTCGAGCCGGCATCGGCGACCCTGGCCTACACCGAGTTCCTGCTCGCGACAGCCGCTACGGGCGGGTTGGGCATGGTGTTCGCGGCGATGACTCCGTGCATGCGGCTCTACGCATGGCTCGGCGTGGCGCTGGACGCGAGCGCGGCGGGACCGTACGCGCGGTGGGTGCAGACCTACGCCGACCCCAATTTTGAGGAATCGGCCACCCTGCTGGAACGACTGCTTGACGAACAGGCCGATGACACCCCCGCTGTACGCGCGGCCTACCGGCGGGCGATGCGCCTCGAGCTGGCCTTCTTCGACGCAGCGCTCCCACCCTCAGGCTGAGCACCGCCGCGTCGATGGACACCATGTTCGGGATCGGTCCGCGACCGTGCGAGCTGGTCTCAACACGGCCTCGGCGGATCTCTCGCTGGTCACCGAGACGGTCAAACATGTTGCGGTCAAACACATTACGCGATGGTATGTACATGTCGCGGTAAATCGATTCGTGCGAGATCCGCATCGAGCATCACCCGGATGAACTCGGCTCAGCCACTGCGCTATCTACCGGGGCGATCAGTCCACGACCAGCATTTGCCAGACCACGCCCCGCTGCAACGGGGATTCTGCGCCGCAAGACGCTTGAGAGTCTTCTGCAAAATCCTCGCGAAACCCCTAGACACCGGCGCTTACATAAGCCACACTGTGGTCTACCTCATACGGTATACAGTCTTCGGTGGCAGATCACAGCAGTCGAGCCTTTCGGGCCGAGCCGCCGGAGCGGGTAGGCCGCCAGCGACACATGGGAGTGGAGATTATGGTTCAGGTCCAGATCGGCGTCGACCCCAACCCGCCGGGGCCGAGTCGCGACTCGCGTGAAATCTTCCGTCGCCCCGGTGGACGACCCCAGCCTCTGCTTGCGACGGCGGGTCTCCGCAAGGACCGTCATGGGTAAGGCACTGGACGGCGTTCGCGTACTCGACATGACACATGTCCAGTCGGGTCCCTCGGCTACCCAACTGCTCGCATGGCTCGGCGCGGATGTCATCAAGCTGGAGGCGCCAGGACACGGGGACATCACGCGCAGTCAGCTTCGCGACATCCCAGGCGCGGACAGCCTGTACTTCACCATGCTGAACTGCAACAAGCGCAGCATCACCCTCAACATGAAGAGCGACGAGGGGAAGCAGATCTTTACCGATCTGGTGTCGCGCGTCGACATCCTCGTGGAGAACTTCGGCCCGGGAGTCGTCGACCGGTTCGGGTTCACTTGGCAGCGGCTGCGTGAAATCAACCCGCGGCTGATCTACGCCTCGGTCAAGGGATTCGGCCCAGGTAAGTACTTCAACTTCAAAGCATACGAGGTCATCGCGCAAGCGATGGGCGGCTCGATGGCCACCACAGGCTTCGAGGACGGCCCGCCCACCGCGACCGGTGCGCAGATCGGTGACTCGGGGACCGGCATCCACTTGGTCGCGGGGATCCTGGCCGCGCTCTACCAGCGCACCAACACCGGCCGTGGGCAGCGTGTCCAGGTGGCCATGCAAGAGGCCGTGCTCAACCTCTGCCGCGTGAAGCTGCGCGACCAGCAACGGCTCGCGAACGGCCCGCTCGGCGAGTACCCCAACGAGCACTTCAGCGGCGAGGTCCCGCGATCGGGCAACGCGTCCGGCGGCGGCCAACCGGGGTGGGCCGTGCGGACCAAAGGGGGCGGTCCCAACGACTACATCTACGTGATCATTCAGCCGCACGTCTGGGCGCCGCTGGCGGAACTGCTCGGCCGCCCCGACCTCGCCGACCATCCCGACTGGGACCGGCCCGAAGCCCGACTGCCCAAGCTGGACAAGGTGTTCGCGCTGATCGAGGACTGGACCGAGCAGCACACCAAGTGGGAGGCCCTGGACGCGCTGAACGCTCTCAACATCCCCTGTGGTCCGGTGCTCGGTATGCAGGAACTGATCGAGGACGAGACCCTGGCCGATCTCGGCGCGATCGTCATGGTCGACCACCCCGAGCGGGGCCCGTTCAAGACCGTCGGCTCTCCGCTGCGGCTTTCGGACTCCCCGGTGGACATCGTGTGCTCGCCGATGCTCGGCGAGCACACCGAAGAGATCTGTACGGAGCTCGGCTACTCGCCGGCCCAGCTGGAGCAGTTCAGGCGTGCTGGCGTCATCTGAGCGGCGGGAGCCGGGCGTCGTGTGGGCACACATGAACCTCCGGCCACTGGCCCTGCGACAAAGGGGTGAAACTGTCATGGGATATGACTGACCGCGCAGCAGTCGAGCCGGTGCTGGGCACGGTTCTCGCCGAGGTCGCTCGTCGCTCGCGGCGGCGGAAGCCAAGAACCCATTGCCACCCGCGCCAAACCGCTGCGCGCGCACCCGCCCGACATCTGGCGGGGGCGCTACCCCTGTGCAGAGCCAAGCCAAACGGCCCCCGACGTCCGCGCCGAGAATCTCGCCGCGAGAGGTCATCGAGGCCCAAAAACCGTCTACCATCTTTGGAAAGTGAGTGAGTGAACGATGTCCTCAACAATCGCAAGTGAAAGTTATCGCGAGATCACCGACGCGAACGGACGCGTCTACCGGGTCGGGGAGACCGACCGCGATCTCCTCGGCTGGTCCCGGGCCTCGATGGTCTGGCTGCCGTGGATCGCCATGATGGCTGTCAGTGTCTTCGAGTACGGCTACGGCGCCGCCGCGCAGACCCTACGGCACGCGCACGGCTGGAGCCTCTCCCAGACGTTCTGGCTGCTATCCATCTGGGCTCTTTTCCAGGCAGGCGTCGCCTTTCCTGCCGGACGGCTCCGCGAGAAGGGAATCGTCTCGGCCAGGGCCGCCATGCTCGCCGGCGCAGTCCTGTCGGCGGTCGGCTTCTTCAGCATCGCCCACAGCAACAACCTGGTCATCGCCTACCTCGGCTTTGGAGTATGCGGCGGCACCGGCGTCGGGCTCGTCTATGCGACGTGTATCAACATCGTCGGTAAATGGTATCCCGAGCGGCGAGGCGCCAAGACGGGGTTCGTGTGCAGCGGATTCGCCTACGGCGCGGTGCCGTTCATCTTCATCTTCAGCTACGCCCTGCATCCGAACACCTACGTCTGGGTCCTCGACGGAGTGGGCCTGTTCATGCTGCTGGTCGTGGCCCTGTGCGGAGCACGTTTGCAGGACCCGCCGAAAAACTGGTGGCCGGCAGAGATCGACCCGCTGCAGTGGGCGACCAGCAAGTCGGGCGCGGAGAGCCTTCGGAAGAACCCGCCTGCCGTCCGGCAGTACGCACCACTGGAGGCCGTCAAGACCGGCATGCTGCCGCTAATGTGGCTTTCGCTGGGGCTCACCGCGGGTGTCTCGCTGTTCGGCATCAGCTACATGGTTCCGTTCGCCAAGGATCTCGGCTTCGGCCCGTTGATAGCGGCGTCGTCCGCCGGTGTGCTCTCGATCGTCAATGGCACAGGTCGCGCGGTGACCGGCTTCGTGTCCGACCGGATCGGACGCAAGCGAACCCTGCTCATCGTGCTGCTGGTAGAGGCCCTGGCACTGGTCGGCCTGCTCTACACCGGCGAGGCCGGGAACGAGATCGCGTTCCTCGTCTGCGCCGTCCTGGTGGGGTTCGGCGGCGGCGCCTTCTACCCGATGTTCGCCGCCCTCACCACGGACTACTTCGGTGAGAACAACAACGCCAGCAACTATGGCCTCGTCTACAGCTCCAAGCTGCTCGGCTCGGTCGTGGGGATCGGGGTCGGTGGGAGCGTCATTTCCGCCTTGGACTACACGGGTGGCTACTGGATCGCCGCGGCGTGCGCTCTGCTCTCCGCCGGGATCGCGGCCTTCCTGCGGCAGCCGGGTCGCCCCCGGACTGCGGCCGAGCCGAGCGTAGCCACGAGGACGAGGCTCGCGCCCGGGTGGGCCCAGTCCGGGTTGGCCCACTGAGAAGGGGCGGTCCGGCGGCGGAATCGATGCTTGCGCGACCGCCGCCGGGCCGCGCCCGACGGTAGAGCCTGTCAGGCGACCCCGGCCTCTTGACGTCGCTCATGGTAGATCTCCCTGGTGCGCTCGGTGTGC
Organism: Mycobacterium sp.; assembly: GCA_025965975.1. Lineage (GTDB taxonomy): Bacteria > Actinomycetota > Actinomycetes > Mycobacteriales > Mycobacteriaceae > Mycobacterium. Next base: position 13,293 of record JAOPVX010000095.1, read on the forward strand.
CGGCGCATCAGGTCGCCGGCCCGCCTGCTGCTCCGGCGGGCGATCGCTTCGATGAGGTCGGCGTGCTCGTCCCAGGCGTCCTTCCCGCGGGCCCGCGCGATGGGCAGGTAGTACCACCGCACCCGACGGTCGACCGACGCGATGACATCGGCCAGGACGGTGTTGCCGGACATGAAGACCACATAGGCGTGCAGAGCGGCATTGGCGGCGACGAGACCTTCCTGGTCGTCGGCGGCGAGCGCTTTCTCCCCGGTGCGCTGGAGCTCCCAGAGGTGCTCGACCTGCTCTGGCGTCGCGCGCCCGGCGGCCAACCTGGCGGACTCCGCCTCGAGCAGGGTGCGCACGGCGAGAAGCTGATCGGCTTCGGCGTCGGTGGGCACGTGGACGAACGCGCCGAGAGCAGGGCGTAGATCCACCCAACCTTCGCTCTGCAAGCGCTGCAGTGCCTCCCGGACCGGCTGCCGGCTGACCCCGAGCTGAGCTGCCAGCTCGTTCTCGACCAGGTGCTCACCCGGTTGCAATTCGCGAGTAACGATCATCTCGGCGAGGGCATCGTAGACCGCCTGCCGCAGCGGTGCCGGACGCTCCAGGGGTGGCCGCACGGTCCGCGCGGTCGCGGCGCTTCGCGCCCCCCCGGCGGTGCGGGTTGACGCAACGCGGTGCTGGGTCATGGAAAACTCCCGCTCTCGTCATGCGCATGGGTGGGCCGACGCCCGATGTGTACTTAGCATACAGTCGCCAACATCGAATCGGCGGCAACACTGAGGCATACTTCACAAATCGCGCTGTGCTACGCATCGCCGCGGCCACCAGATCGGCGACAGCGGCTATGGCTTGCAGCTGCAGGTCGGCGCCGTTGGCGGCACAGCTGGGTTGACCCATCGCTCGCGAGCGAGCTGTTCGGTCACCGTGGCGAGCAGCGAAGCGGCCCGGCGCAGTGACCGCCGTTCGTCGGGTTCGGCATCGCGCAGCGTGTAGACCCCTGCGAATCCGGCGGTGTGCGCTTCGGCGGGGCTCAGCGTCGACACCCCGGCGACGGCGAACGTCGGGACGTGACGGGCACCGGCGCGGCGGCACACGCCGACCGGGGCCTTGCCGCGCAACGATTGCTGGTCGAGTGATCCTTCACCGGTCAGCGCGACCCGCGCGCCCGCCAGGTGCCGGTCGAGCTCGATGAGGTCGAGGATCAACTCGATACCGGGCCGCATCCGCGCGTGCAGCACCGCGAGGGCCGCGAACCCGACCCCGCCGGCGGCGCCCGCGCCGGGCGCGGTGCGGCAGACGGTGTTGGTTGACCGCTCCACTGTGTCAGCCCAGCCGCGTAATGCCTGCTCCAGCTCGACCACCTGCCGTGGAGTGGCGCCTTTCTGGGGCGCGTAGACGGCAGCGGCGCCGAGCGGCCCGCACAACGGGTTGTCGACGTCGACGGCGACGGTGAAGGTGGCCGCGCTGATCGCGCGATGCAGGCCGGTGAGGTCGATGTCGGTGGCATCGGCGACACCGCCGCCCCCCGCACCGACGGGCACGCCGGTGCGGTCGAGCACCGCGGCGCCCAGGGCGCTCAGAAAGCCGGCACCGCCGTCGGTGCTTGCGCTGCCGCCGACGGCGATGATGATGTCGCGGCATCCGTCGTTAAGCGCTTGTGCGACAACCGCTCCGAGCCCGTAGCTCGATGAGTTCATCGGATCCGGTGCGGCGTCGCGCAGCCTCAGCAGCCCGCAGACGTCGGCCATCTCGATTACGGCGCTGTTCCCCCGGCGGGCATAGGCGCTGCGCACGGGTCGTCCGGTCGGGCCGGTGGCGGTGACCGGAACCAGGCCGAATCCGGCGGCGGCCACGGCTTCCAGTGTTCCGTCCCCGCCGTCGGCGACTGGGCATTCGACAGTGGTCAGCGTGGGGTGGGCGCGGTTGACGCCCCGCGACATCGCTTGGGCGGCTTGCCTTGCGGTCAGCGACCCTTTGAACTTGTCGGGTGCGATGACGATATGGCCGGCCATCAGAGGAAGGCACCGGGATTGCGGATGTTCTGGCGCCCATAGCTTTTGGTCACGTCCGGGCCGGTGAGCAACGACGCCGGGGGCACGAGCGAAAGCGTCTTGCCGAGACGTTCATCGACTGCGGTCACTGACGGTCCTTTCGCTGGTCGTATGACAGCATGGCGCCACAACCCCGGGTGGTTCCGCATAGCGGAATATTCGTTCCAGTGGAAATCAGGATGGCATGGCTCACCACGGCTGGTCAACAGTTGTCCGGTGACCCTCCTGGACGGGCCCGGCCTGGTGCAGCAGCGCCGAGTCGCTGGTGCCCTTTACCAGTCGGTAACTCAGTCGGTAACCCCGCGACGGATACCGGCTAGCACCCAAATTGTAAGAGAGGGCTACCCGGCCCCTTGACAGAGGCAGTCGGCACGCGGTTCACTTATTCCGTAGTTCAGAATCTAAAGTCCACGATACGAAATACTAATGAGAGGCAGGCCGTGGTGACTGCCACGTACACCGTGAACTGCTCGATCCTCTTCACCGAGCTGCCCCTGCTGGAACGCCCGCGAGCCGCGCGCGCCGCCGGTTTCGACGCTGTCGAGTTCTGGTGGCCTTTCGACTCGCCCACACCGCCCCAAGCCACAGTGGCCGCCTTCACCCGGGCCATCCAGAACGCCGGCGTCCAGCTGACCGGACTCAACTTCGCCGCCGGTGACATGCCGGGCGGCGATCGGGGGATCCTTTCCGATCCGGCGATGACCGCCGCCTTCCGCGACAACGTCGACACCGCGATCGGCATCGCCGAGAAGCTGGGGACACGCGCCTTCAACGCCCTCTACGGCAATCGCGGCGACGACCTTTCACCGGCGACCCAGGACGATGTCGCCTGCGAGAACCTCGCCTTCGCCAGCCGGGCCGCGCAGTGCATCGGTGCCATCGTGCTCATCGAGCCGGTCAGCGGCGCAACCCGGTATCCGCTCAAGACCGCATCGGACGCGATCGGGGTGATCGACCGGGTGCGCGCCGAGCACGGCGCGAGCAACCTGCGTCTGCTCGCCGACATGTATCACCTCGCCGTCAACGGCGACGACGTCAGCGCCGCCATCCGCGACTACGGCGACCAGATAGGCCACGTGCAGATCGCCGACGCGCCGGGTCGCGGCGAGCCGGGCACCGGCAATCTTCCGCTCGGCAGCTACCTCGAACGACTCTTCGCCGCGGGCTACCGAGGCCACATCGGACTGGAGTACAAGCCGACCCGTGAGAGCACCTTCGACTGGCTACCGCGGGCCGAGCGCGGCGCCAAGCGCGTGCGGATCGAATCGCTTCCGCAGCACACCGAGATGGGGACCCGATGAGCGCCATCGCTTTCATCGGGCTGGGCATCATGGGCAGCCCCATGGCATGCCACCTCGCCCGGGCGGGACACACCGTCATCGGCTACAACCGCTCGCCGGAGAAGACCGCAGCCCTAGTGGAGGCGGGCGGCACAAGGGCTGAATCCATCGAACAGGCCGTCAAAGACGCCGACGTGGTGGCGACCATGGTTCCCGACTCCCCGGATGTGCAGAACGTGTTATTGGCCGAAAACGGCGTCTTCGCACACGCCCAGCCAGGCACCCTGCTAATCGACTTCTCCACCATCCGCCCCGACGTCACCGCCGAGTTGGGCGCCCTCGGCGCTGAGCGGCGGCTGCACGTCATCGACGCACCGGTGTCCGGGGGGGAGCCGGGTGCCAAGAACGCGACGCTGTCGATCATGGTCGGCGGGTCCGATGAGGACTTCGCCCGGGCGAAGCCGATTCTCGAGGTTGTCGGCAAGACCGTCGTGCATGTCGGACCCAACGGCGCCGGCCAAACCGTCAAGGCCGCCAACCAGCTGATCGTGGCCGGAAATATCGAGCTGCTGGCAGAAGCGCTCACTTTCGTTGCGGCTTACGGCGTGGACATGCCGGCCGCGGTCAAGGTGCTGGGCGGGGGATTGGCCGGTTCGGCCGTGCTGGACCAGAAGGCGCCGAAGATGCTGGCGCGCAACTTCGATCCCGGGGTCCGCATCGAGCTGCACCACAAGGATCTTGGCATCGTGACCGCCGCGGCCCGCGAGGCCGGTGTCATCGTGCCGGTGGGGGCGGTGGTGGCGCAGCTCATGGCGTCTGCGGTGGCCAATAGCGAAGGGGGACTTGATCATTCGGCCATGCTGCTGGGTGTTGAGCGGCTCTCGGGCCGCCAAGGTTCGGCTGCGGAGAGTCAAGAAAGCGAGGCAGGAAAATGACTCGGATGCGCGCCGTCGACGCGATCGTCAAAATTCTGGAAATCGAAGGCGCGACTCAGGCGTTCGGCCTTCCCGGTGCCGCGATCAACCCGCTCTACTCCGCGATGCGGGCCCATGGCGGCATCCGGCACATCCTGGCGCGGCACGTGGAAGGCGCCAGTCACA
>JAOPVX010000354.1 GCA_025965975.1 Mycobacterium sp.
AGCTGAAGTCCGGTGAGTACCGGCAGATCTCGGGCAACACCGCGCTCTCGTACGGCCTCATCACCGCGGGTCAACTCGCCGACATCCAGGTCGTGCTCGGCAGCTACCCGATCACCCCGGCGTCCGACATCCTCCACGAGCTGTCCAAGCACAAGAATTTCAACGTCCTGACCTTCCAGGCCGAAGACGAGATCGCCGGTATCGGGGCTGCCATCGGAGCCTCGTACGGTGGTGCGCTTGGTGTCACCAGCACGTCAGGTCCCGGCATCTCGCTGAAGTCCGAGGCGATCGGCCTGGCCGTGATGACCGAGCTTCCGCTGATCGTCATCGACGTGCAGCGCGGTGGACCGTCCACCGGCTTGCCCACCAAGACCGAGCAGGCAGACCTGTTGCAGGCGCTGTACGGACGCAATGGCGAGTCGCCGGTCGCGGTGCTGGCGCCGCGGACCCCGTCCGACTGCTTCGACGTCGCCGTCGAGGCCGCACGTATCGCGGTGACCTACCACACCCCGGTGGTGATCCTGTCCGACGGCGCCATCGCCAACGGGTCGGAGCCGTGGCGCATCCCCGACGTGAGCAGCTACGCGCCCATCCATCACACCTTTGCGAAGCCCGGCGAACCGTTCCAGCCATACGCACGCGACCCGGAAACCCTGGCTCGCCAGTTCGCCATTCCGGGCACGCCCGGTCTGGAGCACCGCATCGGCGGTCTCGAGGCGGCCAACGGCTCGGGAAACATCTCCTACGAACCGAAGAACCACGACCTGATGGTGCGGCTGCGCCAAGCCAAGATCGACGGTATCGCGGTGCCGGATCTCGAGGTCGACGACCCGACCGGCGACGCCGAACTGCTGATGATCGGCTGGGGCAGCAGCTACGGACCGATCGGCGAGGCCTGCCGGCGCGCGCGGCGCAAGGACATCAAGGTCGCCCATGCCCAGCTGCGCAACCTCAATCCGCTCCCGGCCAACCTGGGCGAGGTGCTGCGTCGCTACCCCAAGGTGGTGCTGCCGGAGATGAACCTCGGCCAGCTCGCGCTGCTGCTGCGCGGCAAGTTCCTGGTCGATATTCAGTCGGTGACGAAGGTGGAGGGCATGGCGTTCCTGGCCGACGAGGTCGAAGGCATCATCGATGCCGCGCTGGAGGGGACGTTGGACGACAGGGAAATTGACAAGGCCAAGTTCGCACGGTTGGCGGCCGCCACCGCGGAGACTGGTGTGGGAGCTAGCGCATGACGGACAAGCGAGAAGCGAAGGCGAATCGCGCATGACAGACGTGATCGGGGCCGACTTGGGCCTGACGGCACTATCGAAGACCAGTGGGGTGCCCACCACCGACGAGCCGCAGAAGGCCAAGGACTTCACCAGTGACCAGGAGGTCCGGTGGTGCCCAGGGTGCGGTGACTACGTCATCCTGAACACCATCCGCAACTTCCTGCCGGAACTCGGGCTGCGCCGCGAGAACATCGCGTTCGTCAGCGGCATCGGATGCTCGAGTCGCTTCCCGTATTACCTGGAGACGTACGGTTTCCACTCCATCCACGGCCGCGCGCCGACCGTCGCCACCGGGCTTGCCCTGGCGCGCGAGGACCTGTCGGTCTGGGTCGTCACCGGCGACGGCGACGCGTTGTCGATCGGCGGCAACCACCTGATCCACGCGCTGCGCCGCAACGTGAACATCACGATCCTGCTTTTCAACAACCGGATCTACGGGCTGACCAAGGGTCAGTATTCGCCGACCTCTGAGGTCGGCAAGGTCACCAAGTCCACCCCGATGGGCTCGCTGGACTACCCGTTCAACCCGGTATCGCTGGCGCTCGGTGCCGACGCGACGTTCGTCGGTCGTGCGCTGGACTCCGACCGCAAGGGACTGTCTGAGGTGCTGCGCGCGGCCGCCGCTCACCGCGGTGCCGCGTTGGTCGAGATCCTGCAGGACTGCCCGATCTTCAACGACGGCTCGTTCGATGCGCTGCGCAAGGAGGGCGCCGAGGAGCGGCTCATCAATGTCAGTCATGGCGAGCCCATCACGTTCGGCGCCGACGACGAGTACTGCGTGGTGAAGTCCGGCTACGGGCTCGACGTCGCCAAGACCGCGGACGTGTCGGCCGACGAGATCGTCGTCCACAACGCCACGATCGAGGACCCGGCTTACGCGTTCGCGCTCTCCCGGCTGTCCGAGCAGAACCTCGAGCACACGGTCACGGGCATCTTCCGTCAGGTCAGCAAGCCGAGCTACGACGAGGCTGCCCGCCAGCAGATCGTATCGGCGCGTGAGGCCAAACCGCACGACGCGGCTGCACTGCAATCGCTGCTGCGGGGCAAAGACACCTGGACCGTCGACTAATCTCACTGACGTGACGTCCCCTGTGCCGCTTGCTGCAGTCATTCTGGCCGGTGGGGCGTCGCGGAGGATGGGCCGCGACAAGGCCGCCGTGCCGTACGAGGGAACGACGTTGGTCGAGCGCATCGTCTCGATCGTCAGACCCCGGTGTGCGCCCGTGTTCGTGATCGCCGCGCCGGGACAACCGTTGCCCACGCTCGACGCCGAGGTGCTGCGCGACGAGGTTCGCGGCGTCGGGCCGCTGGTGGCGACGGGGCGGGGGCTGCGGGCGGCCGCCGACGCCGGACTGGAACTGGCGTTCGTGTGCGCGGTGGACATGCCCCTGCTTGATGCCGACCTGATCGACGAACTCGCAGGTCCGGCGGTGCGTCTCGGTGCCGATGTGGTGCTGCCGTGGGATGGCCGCGACCACTACCTTGCCGGGATCTACCGAACGTCGCTGGCTGGCCGTGTTGGCGAATTGGTCGCGGCAGGTGAGCGCAGCATGCGCGCGTTGGTGAACACCGTCGACACCCAGCGGATCGTGATGGATGAGCAGCGGTCGCTGACCAACGTCAACACCGCCACCGACCTGAGCACCGCCCTCCCACCGCAAATTGCCTAGCAAATTTGCTAATAAACACCAATGAATTTTATTATTTAACGTGCATAATTTGCCGTCGGCAATTTAACGAGTTATCTCTGTGATAAGGGCCTATCCGCGGCCGGTGGTATTTCGCTTCAGTGCGCTGGCCCGTCCCGTTGGGCGTCGTGAAATCCCTTGCACGTCATGTAGTTTGGCAATAAGCCGTGGAAGACTGGCACCAATTTCGTCACGGTACGAATGGGACCGAGCGCCCAATCATCCGCTCGTCCGGTGGTTCTTGCGACTGTCGGCCATTCCGATCGCCGGCAGGCGGGCTGGCGGTGAGATGGTCCGCTGCCGCTTCTGTCCTCAGACGGTGGGAAGCGCCCGGCGAGCGGCGAAAAGCTTTGTAGATTGGTCACTTTCGGTGCCGGAGTGGCCGCCGGCTGGCATCGTCGGCGCTCGGTGGACTCGGATCGCGCACGTCCGCGGATCGATGAAATACCCACGCGGACAGTGGGATTAGACTCAAACACGACCTAGCGGCCGAGTTGGATGGCCAGCGAACGGCACGCCTCGGATCGCCGAGTTGGGCGCTCTGACCGGTGATTTTTCCAGTCGGACCGGCGATTTCGGTGCCGACGGGGCGCGAAATCGGGTGCTCCAGCTCACAAAATAATGGTGATTTGAATCACGGCGACACACCGGGGCTGCGGATTCCGCGCCCGCCTCAAACCCCCAGCTGACCTGCACAGACGATTCTCAGGTTCGATCGTGATCTTCCCGTGATCTGACCGCGACACGTTCTTCACCAACATGACTTTGCGCCGATGGGTTTGTACGGTCCAAACAGCTCCAAAAGGAGCAAATAATTTCAAACCCACGAACCTGCGTGTGAGTGGGGCTGCGGGAGGCCCGTTCGCCTTCAGCGGCCGCCGGGTCTGAGCCCCGGCGAGGCAATTCCGGCCTCCCCCTGCCGCACCTGACCGAGACGGTGCGGCCCAACTCCATCGCCTGTGTACAGGCAGCTGCGCCCGCGCGTCCGCGCGGGTGTTGATGGCGCGCGCTTGGCGAAAGGATCGAAGTGAAGAACATCCGCAAGACGTTTGGTCTGGCCACCTTCGCCGGTGCGCTCGCTGTGGCACCGCTGGCGCTGGGGACCGGCACCGCGAATGCGGACAGCGTGAACTGGGATGCCGTCGCGGCCTGCGAGTCCGGCGGCAAGTGGTCGACGGCCACAGGTAATGGCTACTACGGCGGCCTGCAGTTCACCATCGGCACCTGGCATGCCAACGGTGGCAGCGGCTCGCCGAGTCAGGCCAGCCGTGAGGAGCAGATCCGGGTCGCCGAGAACGTGCTTCGTACTCAGGGCATCAAGGCGTGGCCGGTCTGCGGCAGGCGCGGCTAGTCAACTCGAGGAATGCAGAGGCGGTGCCGGGCTCCCCGGCACCGCCTCTTCTTCCTCAGAGGCCCCTTACGCCAAATAAGTAACGAATAAAACTTTTGACGCTCGCGTAACACGTGACGTTCATCACCCGAAACACCGGATAACCGCTTCGGGAGAACGCACAAGTTCCTCACCTGCGGGCCTTGTTTCAAACGGTCGGGGAAGGACCGCAGCGATGAACATTCGTAGGGCAGTCACCAAGGGCCTGCTGGCCACCGCCATCACCGGCGCGCTTGCCGTCGTTCCGATGGCTCTTTCGACGGGCACCGCGAACGCCGACAGCGTCAACTGGGACGCCGTCGCCCAGTGCGAGTCGGGTGGCAATTGGTCCACCAACACCGGCAACGGCGCCTACGGCGGCCTGCAGTTCAAGCAGGCCACCTGGTCCGCCAACGGCGGCGTCGGCGACCCGGCGACCGCCCCCCGCACCGAGCAGATCCGCGTGGCCGAGAACGTCCTGCGCAAGCAGGGACTAGGTGCCTGGCCGAAGTGCGGCGCCCAGGGCGGCAGCCCGGCCGTGTGGGGCACGCCCACCATGCCGACTACGCCGGCCGTGGCGACCGGCTGTGCCGCGATGCCCTCGAGTGGTTTGTTCGGTTTCATCAACCTCCGTCAGATGTGTACAGCCCTGCTCAACCCACTGGGCGCGGCTGGCGCGTGACGCTGAACTCATTGCCCTGTGGGAGACGTCCAGGTGCACCCGGTTCTTCACGGTCTTGGCTCGCCTCTGCGGGCGGAACGACAGCAGTGTGCGCTGCGCCGGTTCGCCGATGGCGGCCGCCCAGAATCTCTCGGCCGCCCGTGGCTCGACCGCGTCGACCACGAGACGCCACAGCGTGACGGTCACACGGACGCGGTGTCGCGGTCGCTGGGCAGCACGAACGCCGATCGCGCCGCCACCGCAGCCAGGTGGCGGGTCATCAGCGCTTCGGGCGCCAGAACCGTCGCCCGGCTGGCGAGGCCGCTGAGGAACGGCGGTCTCAGGTTGACGAGCTGTCCGATCAACTTCGATTCGCGCACAAGGGGCCGCACTCGCGGGCGGCGAAACGCCGCGAACCGCGCGAACGCCGCGGCCAGGTCGTCGTCGCCGTCGGCGAACCGCGCGAGCACCGCCGCGTCCTCCAGGCCCTGACACCCGCCCTGACCCAGATGCGGTCGCATTGGGTGCGCTGCGTCCCCGACCACCAGGACCGGCCCCCGGGACCATTGCCGGGCCTGGTCGCGGTCGTAGAGATCGTTGCGTAAGACATCGTCGGAGTGGGTCGCGGCCAGCACCGCCGGGATGGGGTCGGCCCATGACGCGAACCGAGCCGTCAAATAGGCGAGTTCACCCTGCGGCGCGACCTGTCCCACCGGCGCGCGCTCGGTGGCGAACCAATACGTGCCATCCGACCCGAGCGGAACGTGACCGAACTCGACGCCGGGACCCAACACCTCGCCGGCGACGTCGGGGTCGATGCTGCAGTCGGCGACCCCGCGCCACGCCGTGTAGCCGACGTAGCGGTCGGCCAGTGCGCCGTTGAGGTGACGGGCCACCACCGAACGGGTGCCGTCGGCGCCGATGACCGCTGAGGCGTCCCGCGTAGTCGAGTCCGCGAGTGTGACCCGCACGCCGTCGGCCGTCGTCACAAGTTCCCGCACGGACAGACCGGAGTGCACGGTGCCGTCGGCGAGCGCGTTGGACAGCACGTTGGTCAATTCGGAACGGCGGATCACCACCAGCGGCTCGCCAAGGGCCTTGACCAACCGATGGGGCGACGGGTGCCGCAGCCAGGTGCCGTCGCGCCAGCGCAGGGCACCGGCCGTCACCCTGCCGCCGGCGTCACGGACCGCGTCGCCGAGTCCGATCTCGTCGAGCGCGGCCAGCGCATTGGGCCAGATGCTGATGCCTGCACCCGATGAGGTGTCGGTGCGCTCCTCGATGATGGTGACGTCGTGGCCGCGGCGCTGCAATGCCACCGCGGTCGCCAGCCCTGAGATGCCCGCCCCGATGACCAGGATCTGCTGCGCCATCAAACGAAGGTAGCGCGGCGGTCGCGAGCTACACGTCGAAGATCAGCAGCGTGCTGGTGGCCGTCGCGACGACCGCCCCGCCCCCATCGGTCACGACGCCCTCGGCGAAGCCGACCCGCGACCCGGACTTCACGACCGTGCCGGTCGCGGTGAGCAGTCCGCTGCTCAGCCTGACCGCCTTGAGATAGTTCACCTTGATCTCGATCGAGGTGTAGCCCTTGCCCTGCGGCAGCGTGCTGTGGATCGCGCATGCCGTGACGGAGTCCAGCAGCGTACAGATGAGCCCGCCGTGGATCGCGCCGATCGGGTTGTATGCGGATTCGTCGGGCACACAAGTGAATACGACACGGCCCGGCTCGACCTCGGCGATCTCGAATTGCATCAGCCCCCCGATCGGCGGTTGCGGGAGGTCGCCGTCGACCATGGCACGCAGGTAGTCGACGCCGGACATGGCCAGCCCCTTGGCGGTGCTGGATCCAGGCGAGTGCCAGGTCACGGTTTTGGAGCGCTGCGGCCCCCAGTCGGCGTTGGTGTCGGTAGCCACCAGTTCGGCGGTCATGGTGACCTTTCGATTGGGCGCCAGGCTGCTCGGCGGACGTCGGGGCGGTTCGGGTCATCCGGGCCGACGGCGTGGTCAAGGCCCCACGCCGTCAAGGCGTCGAGGACGGGAATCAGCGCGCGGCCCGATTCGGTCAGGTGGTACTCGAAGCGCGGGGGCCCCTGCTGGTAGGCGGTGCGGCGGAGCACGCCCACCTGTTCCAGCGCCTTGAGCCGCGCCGCGACGCGGTCCCGCGGCGCTCCGGTCTTCTTGACGATGCCGGAGAACCGGCGGTTGCTCAGCGCCAGCTCGCGGATGATCAGCAGCGACCACCGCTCGCCGACCAGCTCGAGCGACGCGGCGATCGGACACGCGCGTCCCGGCAGCTCGGCCAGCAGCACAGTGCTCATTCCACCAGCATGGCTCTAGTAAGTTTGAAAGTCAAACTCACTTGGTGATGTGCTACGAACGGGACATGACCGAGACGGCGTCGACGCCCTTCTGGAACCTCGACGACTACATCGCGCTGCCGCGGGTCGCCGGGCTGGCGGTCTCGCCGGACGGATCGCGGGTCGTGACGACCGTGACCGAGCTGAACGACAAGTGCACCGAATACATCAGCGCCGTTTGGGAAGTCGACCCGAAGGCCGAGCGACCGGCCCGCCGGTTGACCAGGGGCGCCAAGGGGGAGTCGTCGCCGGCCTTCACCGCCGACGGGGATGTCCTGTTCGTCGCCGTCCGTCCCACCGAGGACGACGACAAGCCGCCCGCGGCGTTGTGGCGGCTGCCCGCCGCAGGGGGAGAGGCCGTCGAGTGTCTCGTGCTGCCGGGTGGCGTTGAGGCTGTCCGCACGGCGCGACAGGCACCGGTGGCGGTGGTGCGTGGACCGGTCTTGCCGTCCGCGCAAAGCATCGACGACGACCGCAGGCTGCGCGAGTTGCGCAAGGACAACAAGATCACCGCCATCCTGCATACCGGCTATCCAATCCGGCACTGGGACAAGGACCTTGGGCCCGGCCAGCCCCATCTGTTCGGCCTCGATCCGGCCGCCGAAGCCGCGCCCATTGATCTCACACCCGCGCCGGGAAGCGGGTTACGGGACGCCGACTTCGACGTCAGTTACGACGGCCGATTCGTGATCACCAGCTGGCAGCGGGCGGCGCCGGCCGCGTCGCAGCATGCGGTGCTGGTGCGCATTGACCTCGACACCGGCGAGCGGGTGGTGATCGCCGATGACCCCGGCGCCGACCTGTGGAATCCGGCCATCGCGCCGGATGGATCCGCGGTGGCGTATGTCCGCGAGTCGTACTCGACGCCCGAGAAGGCGCCACGAATAAGCCTGTGCTGCTTGTATTTCGGCGCAGAGCAGCTCGAGATCGCTTCCGAGTGGGACCGCTGGCCGACGTCGATCACGTGGTCCCGCGACGGAGGCACGCTGCTCGTCACCGCCGATCAGGCCGGCCGCGGCCCGATTTTCCGGATCGGGCTCGACGGCGGTGACGTCACCCAGGTCACGTCCGACGACTTTGCCTATACCGACGTGGTGGCCGCCCCCGACGGGGTGCTCTACGCGCTGCGCACTTCATATGCGGCACCTCCGCATCCCGTCAGGATCGACCATGACGGCACCGTGACCGAGCTGGCGTGCGTCGACCTGCCGCCATTGCCGGGCACTCTCACGGAGCTCACCGCAACCGCGCCCGACGGCGCAGAGGTGAGGTCGTGGCTGGTACTGCCCACCGACTCCGACGGCAGGGGGCCCGCTCCGCTCCTACTCTGGATCCACGGCGGCCCGCTGGGCAGCTGGAACTGCTGGTCGTGGCGGTGGAATCCGTGGCTGCTTGCCGCGGAGGGGTATGCGGTGCTGCTGCCTGATCCGGGGCTGTCGACCGGTTACGGGCAGGACTTCATCCAGCGCGGCTGGGGCTCGTGGGGCGGTGCGCCGTTCGACGACCTGATGGCCGCCACCGACGCAGCGTGCGCGCACCCTCGGATCGACGCAGGGCGGACAGCCGCGATGGGCGGTTCGTTCGGCGGCTACATGGCGAACTGGGTGGCCGGCCACACCGACCGGTTCGATGCCGTCGTCACCCACGCCAGCCTGTGGGCGCTCGATCAGTTCGGCGCGACCACCGACGCGTCGTATTACTGGCTGCGGGAGATGACGCGGAACGTGGCGACGGCGAATTCGCCGCACCGCTCCGTCGGCCAGATCCGCACCCCGATGCTTGTCATCCACGGGGACAAGGACTATCGCGTACCGATCGGCGAGGCGTTGCGGCTGTGGTTCGAGTTGCTGACCGAGTCCGGTCTTCCCGCGGGGCAGGACGGCACCAGCCCGCACCGATTCCTCTACTTTCCGTCGGAGAACCACTGGGTGCTCACCCCGCAGCACGCGAAGATCTGGTACCAGGTGGTGACCGCGTTCCTGGCCCGTCACGTGCTGGGTGAGGACGTCGAGCTGCCCGAGGCGCTCGGGTAGCGTCGCCTTCATGTCCGCAGCGCAGCGTGAATTCGACATCGTCCTGTTCGGCGCGACGGGCTTCGTCGGCAAGCTGACCGCCGAGTATCTGGCCAGGGCAGGAGGCGACGCCCGCATCGCATTGGCAGGCAGATCGCAGGACAAACTGCTCGCGGTGAGGGAAACGCTTCCAGCCACGGCGCAGTCGTGGCCGCTGATCGCCGCCGACGCATCGCAGCCGTCGACCCTGAACGCGAGTAGCCCTGACGAGGTGGCGCGCCGCGCTCCATAGAATGGCGCGGTGACCGCCAGCTCCAAGCCTTCTGCTGAAGCCCTGCCCAAGTCATGGGATCCGGGCGCGGTGGAGGCGCAGCTGTACGAGGGCTGGGTCAAGGCAGGCTACTTCAAGGCCGCCGCGTCCAGCGGCAAGCCCCCGTACTCGATCGTGCTGCCGCCGCCGAATGTGACCGGCAGCCTGCATATGGGCCATGCGCTGGACCACACGCTGATGGACGCGCTGACCCGGCGCAAACGCATGCAGGGCTTTGAGGTGTTGTGGCTGCCCGGCATGGACCACGCCGGCATCGCCACCCAAACCGTGGTGGAGAAGCAACTCGCCGTTGACGGCAAGACCAAAGAGGACTTCGGCCGCGAGCTGTTCATCGACAAGGTGTGGGACTGGAAGCACGACTCCGGCGGCACAATCGCCGCACAGATGCGTCGGCTTGGCGACGGGGTGGATTGGAGCCGCGACCGATTCACCATGGATGACGGCTTGTCGCGGGCGGTTCGCACGATCTTCAAGCGGCTCTTCGATGCGGGGCTGATCTACCGCGCCGAGCGGCTGGTCAACTGGTCACCGGTGCTTCAGACCGCTGTGTCCGACCTGGAGGTCTCATACGAGGACGTCGAGGGCGAGCTGGTGTCGTTCCGGTACGGCTCGCTGCGCGACGACGAACCCCACATCGTGGTGGCCACCACCCGGGTGGAGACGATGCTTGGCGATACGGCAATCGCGGTGCATCCCGACGACGAGCGCTACCGCCAGCTGGTCGGTACGACCCTGCCACATCCGTTCCTCGACCGGGACCTGATCATCGTTGCCGACGAACACGTGGACCCCGAATTCGGAACGGGCGCGGTCAAAGTCACACCCGCCCACGACCCGAACGACTTCGAGATCGGCCTGCGCCATCAGCTGCCGATGCCGTCGATGCTGGACACCAAGGCCCGGATCATCGACACCGGAACCGAATTCGACGGCCTGGACCGCTTCGAGGCACGGGTCAAGGTCCGTGAGGCGCTCGCCGAGCAGGGCCGCATCGTCGAGGAGAAGCGCCCGTACATCCACAGCGTCGGGCACTCCGAGCGCAGCGGTGAAGTCATTGAGCCGCGGCTGTCGATGCAATGGTGGGTCAAGGTCGAGCCGCTGGCCCAGGCCGCGGGTGACGCGGTTCGCAACCGCGACACCGTGATTCACCCACCTAGTCTTCAGCCACGCTGGTTCGGCTGGGTCGACAACATGCACGACTGGTGCATCTCGCGTCAGCTGTGGTGGGGGCACCGCATCCCGATCTGGCATGGCCCCGACGGTGAAACCATATGTGTCGGGCCCGACGAAAACCCGCCCGAGGGCTGGGAGCAGGACCCCGACGTGCTGGACACCTGGTTCTCGTCGGCACTGTGGCCGTTCTCCACCATGGGATGGCCCGACCACACCGCCGAACTGGCGAAGTTCTATCCGACCACGGTCCTGGTCACCGGCTACGACATCCTGTTCTTCTGGGTCGCGCGGATGATGATGTTCGGCATGTTCGTCGCCGACGATCCCGCCATCACCCTTGACGGACAGCGCGGGCCCCAGGTGCCGTTCCAGAATGTGTTCCTGCACGGCCTGATCCGCGATGAGTTCGGCAGCAAGATGAGCAAGTCGCGCGGCAACGGCATCGACCCGCTGGACTGGGTCGAGCAGTTCGGCGCCGACGCGCTGCGCTTCACCCTGGCCCGCGGCGCCAGCCCTGGCGGGGACCTCTCGATCGGTGAGGACCACGCCCGCGCGTCGCGCAACTTCGCCACCAAGCTGTTCAACGCCACCCGCTTCGCGCTGATCAACGGGGCCAGCCCGGCCCCGCTACCCGGGGCCGCCGAGCTGACCGACGCCGACCGGTGGATCCTTGGCCGGCTGGAAGAGGTTCGCGCCGAGGTGGATTCGGCTTTCGACAGCTACGAATTCAGCCGGGCGTGCGAGGCGCTGTACCACTTCGCCTGGGATGAGTTCTGCGACTGGTACGTCGAGCTCGCCAAGGTTCAGTTGGCAGAAGATATCCAACACACCACCGCGGTGCTGGCCGCCGTCCTTGACACGCTGCTCAAATTGCTGCACCCGGTGATGCCGTTCGTCACCGAGGTGTTGTGGAAGACGTTGACGGGCGGAGAATCCATCGTCGTCGCCGACTGGCCGCAGCCGTCCGGCTTCGCGGTGGATCCCGTTGCCGCCCAACGCGTCGCCGATATGCAGAAAATGATCACCGAGGTCCGCCGGTTCCGCAGTGACCAGGGCCTCAACGACCGGCAGAGGGTGCCGGCACGGCTTTCGGACCTCGAGAACGCCGACCTCGACGCGCAGATTCCTGCCGTGCGGTCGCTGGCATGGCTCACCGAGAGCGACGGGTCGTTCAGCCCGTCGGCGGCCGTCGAGGTGCGGCTGTCGCGGGGTCCGGTCGTCGTCGAACTCGACACGTCGGGGACCGTCGACATCGCCGCCGAACGGCGCAGGCTCGAGAAGGATCTGGCCGCAACGGAGAAGGAATTGGCAGGCACCACAGGCAAGCTCGGCAACGACGCCTTCCTGGCCAAGGCGCCGGCGGATGTCGTCGAGAAGATCCGCGGCCGCCAGCAGCTGGCCCGCGAAGAGGTTGACCGCATCACCGCGAGGCTGGCTAGCCTGAGATGAGCGACCCGGAGCCGCTCGGCCCGCCACACCCGGAAGAAGTCCCAACCCCGGACGAAATCGCCTCACTGCTGCAGGTCGAGCACCTGCTCGACCAGCGTTGGCCTGAAACGAAACTGGAGCCGAGCACGGCCCGCATCTCGGCGCTGATGGAGCTACTCGGCTCGCCGCAGCTCGGCTTCCCGTCGATCCACATCGCGGGCACGAACGGCAAGACGTCGGTGGCCAGGATGGTCGACGCACTGCTCACCGCGTTCAACCGCCGCACCGGGCGGACCACGAGCCCGCACCTGCAGTCTGCCGTTGAACGCATTTCGATCGACGGCAGGCCGGTCAGCCCGGCGCGGTACGTGGCGACCTACCGCGAGATCGAACCGTTCGTGATGCTTGTCGACCAGCAGTCCGAAGCGGCCGGTGGCCCGGCGATGAGCAAGTTCGAGGTGGTCACGGCGATGGCGTTCGCCGCGTTCGCCGACGCTCCCGTCGACATAGCCGTCGTCGAAGTCGGCCTCGGCGGGCGCTGGGACGCCACCAACGTCGTCAACGCGCCCGTCGCCGTGATCACGCCGATCGGCGTCGACCACACGAACTACCTCGGCGACACCATCGCACAGATCGCAGGTGAGAAGGCAGGCATCATCACCGAGCAGGGGGACGACGACCTCGTGCCGACCGACACCGTCGCGGTGATCGGCCGGCAGGTTCCAGAGGCGATGGAAGTGCTTCTGGCGCAAGCGGTTCGCGCCGACGCCGCAGTGGCGCGCGAGGATTCGGAGTTCGCGGTGCGCCAACGGCAGGTCGCCGTCGGTGGGCAGCTGCTGGAACTGCAGGGCCTCGGCGGCGTGTACTCCGACATCTTCCTGCCGCTGCACGGCGAGCATCAGGCGCACAATGCGGTGGTCGCGCTGGCCGCGGTCGAAGCGTTCTTCGGCGCAGGCGCGGCGCGACAGCTCGACGTCGACGCGGTGCGGGCGGGCTTCGCCGCCGTCACCAGCCCCGGCCGGCTGGAACGGCTGCGCGTCGCGCCGACGGTGTTCATCGACGCGGCCCACAATCCGGCAGGCGCCACCGCACTCGCGCAGGCGCTGCAGGAAGAGTTCGACTTCCGGTTCCTCGTCGGCGTGATCTCGGTGATGGCCGACAAGGACATCGACGGCATCCTGACCGCGCTCGAGCCGGTGTTCGATCAGATCGTGGTGACCCACAACGGATCACCCCGTGCGCTCGATGTCGAGGGACTGGCACTGCGCGCCGAGGAACGGTTCGGGCCCGAGCGGGTCATTACCGCCGCCACGCTGCCCGACGCGATCGAGACCGCCACGGCCCTTGTGGAGGAGTCCGGCAACGAGGGCGAAGGGTTCGGCGGCGCTGGCGTGGTGATCACCGGCTCGGTCGTCACGGCAGGGGCAGCGCGGACCCTGTTCGGAAGGGATCCCGAATGAACGAACAGCCACAGCCCGACCAGCAGCCCAATGTCGCCGGCCAGGCGGCTCAGGAGTCCAATGTCGCCGGCCAGGCGGCCCAGCAGTCCAATGTCGCCGGCCAGGCGGCTCAGCAGCCCAATGTCGCCGGCCAGGCGACTCCTGACCCGTGGAAGAGTTTCCGCGGCGTCATGGCAGGCACGCTGATCCTGGAAGCCATCGTGGTACTGCTGGCGCTGCCGGTCGTCGCCGCCGCCGACCACGGATTGACGCCGCTGTCGGCGGGTTACCTGATCGGATTCGCGGTGGTGCTGGTGCTGCTGGGCGGTGTGCAGGGCCGACCGTGGGCGATCTGGGTGAACCTCGGGATCCAGGTGGTGCTGATCGCGGGTTGGCTGGTGCATGGCGCGGTCGGTTTCATCGGCGTGATCTTCACCGTGGTGTGGGTACTGATCGCATACCTGCGCGCCGAGGTGCTGCGCCGGCAGAAGCGCGGGCTTCTGCCCGGGCAGCAGTCGCCGCCCCATTAGGCTGTCGGCCGTGACTGAGCGGACCCTCGTTTTGATCAAGCCCGACGGCGTCAAGCGGCGCCTGATCGGGGAGATCCTCGGCCGTATCGAAGGCAAGGGCCTGACCATCGCGGCCCTCGAACTCAAGGACGTCGGCGACGACCTTGCCCGCAGGCACTATGCCGAACACGACGGCAAGCCGTTCTTCCCGTCACTGCTGGAGTTCATCACCTCGGGGCCCGTGGTGGCAGCCATCGTTGAGGGCCCGCGGGCCGTTGCCGCGTTTCGCCAGATTGCCGGCGCCACCGATCCGGTTGAGAAGGCGACGCCCGGCACAATCCGCGGTGACCTGGCACTTATCACCCAGGACAACCTCGTGCACGGGTCTGATTCGCCCGAGTCGGCGGCCCGCGAAATCGAGCTCTGGTTTCCTGGCGGATAGCC